>JAZNJA010000183.1:0-18383 GCA_045577755.1 Eubacteriales bacterium | reverse complement strand
GAGGGTTTCTCTTATTTCATAAAGGGAAATGTTTTTAAATATTCTTCTTCGGTGTATAGCTTGTTCATCATTGTATCAAAGATTAACACAACTTTTGCCGTTCCTGCTTCGTTCATTCCTGTAAATCTTAGCGGTCCATATCCGGCAAAGAAATCCGTCACTTTATAAACGGTGAATATGTTGAGAGCCAATGTTCCAAGCTCCAAAATTGTAACCAGCAGAGGCACACTATGGTTATCCATCCAAGCAAAAATAGTATTAAGCAGAAAAGCAATACAAGCTAAAACAAGGAACCATCTATACTTTTTCTTGTAAACCGTATGTCTTAATACACCATCAGCATCCGTTTCGAATCTTTCAAAGCTATTAAACGAATAATCCAAAGTGGAATAATTCTTCTTTGTTTTATAAGTATATTTCAGTACGCATAGCATAAGCACAAGCCATATGTTTTCAAATAATGTGAATGTACTATATATGCCGAATGAAATAGAGGCAACTATCGTGCAAATGATCATACTGACAATAGATGACAGTATTAAAATCAATGCAAGCTTCTTTTCCTTATCGAAATCTTCTTTCGTTCCAAGCCACATATATTCGTGTACCGAACGATTTATGAAATTCTTAAGGGACCAAGATTGATTTCGTTGATTTACGGTTCTTTGTACTTGATCTGCCTGAGCAGTTTTAGCATTAACTCTATTTATAGCTTCAAGTATTTCTTTGTGCTCTTGCCTTGAACGCTCTTCTGCTTGCTTTTGTCGAGCAAGTATTTCGTCAAGTCCTTCAAAAACATTATTCGGCATTATTTAACTTATTCCTTTTCATAAAATCCTTAAGCAAATGATATTCGATATCATTTTTATCATCCACGAAGTGCAATTGATAACCATAAATCGTATTATCTTTGAATGGCAACCACAGTACGGAACACAAAATTATCATCACGTATCCCACAATTTTCCAAAATCCTTCAAGGAATATGAGCATTTCTGCTCCCAAGGCAATGGGAATTAACCAAAGCACTATTCTAAGTGCAATAACCCACCATTTGTCTTTAGTTGCACACACGATATCGTTGTCGTCCAATTCTGCATATCTCCAAAATGACGGTATGTGAGAATACTGCAATTCATATTCGCTTGGCTTCATTTTCAAAATCTGCAAAATCGCCTGTCCAATACAAGTAATGCAACTAAATATCGGCAAAACCCATCCCCATGGCTTTGTTACAAAAAAGAACGGAATGATAAGATATATCGCAAGCAATAAGAATGCAATAATGCTGCGCTGCTGTTTTTTCTTATTTCTTCGTTTTAACTCGCTTTTATCTCCGTAATATCTCCAAACTCTTTTTGCATTCTTAACGAACTCAATCACCGTTGGATCGTTGTTCGCCAATTGTTCAACAAGAGTACGCGGCTTGTTTGCTTCATTAAGCTTTTCTTTTAATTCTTCAAGCTGCTCATAAACATTTTTAGTATCAGCCATTGTTTATGCTCTCCTTTGCCTTTTCAACGTATGCTTTAAACCTCTCGCTTCCGCAAATGGTATCACCTACCGCATAAGAAACGGCGCGATTTTCAACCACGGACTCTTGCAAGGAAAGAAGCATTTCAATTGTGCGATTAAGCTTGTCCTCCATCGAAGAAAGCTTGATATCCTTTAACTTACTGATCTGCCTCTGTAGCTCCCGATTCTGCTCTTCCATGCTCAGCTTTTCCAGATCCCGAGCCGAAAGCAGGCTGCGGTAGGCGGTGATGTCGCTGTCCTTGAGCTTGCCCGTCTCTACAGAGGCCGCAAGCTCCTCCCGCAAGAGCTCCATCTCATTTTTCAGGTCGGCGTTCTCCTTCTCAAAGATGGCGAAAATGGAGATGTAGTAATTCGCGTCAAAGTTATCGACGGTAATGCTCTTGCTTTGCGCGTAAGCGGAGACGGCATTGTAAAACACACGCAGATAATTCACAATGGTCTCGATCTGAACCGTCTTTTCACCCTTGTGCTTATGGGCATTGACCTTGAGGGTATAGTCCTGCATCTTGTTGTAGGTGTATTCGTCAATCCCCAAGCCTTCCAAAAAATACGCCCGCACATCATCCTTACGGAGGATAGCACCGCAGGTCTCTTGTACCTTGATCTCAAAGGCCTGCTCTGCCAAAACCAGCTTGATAAACTGCTCCTGCAGATCCAGATAAGAATCGTAGAAGGAATTGCTTCGCGCTTTGATGTTGCGCTCTACCGTGAGGTATCGCTCGTACAGATTCGGGCTGATCGCTATCAGGCAAGTGAACATGGGGGCTCCTCCGGAAAAGAATGGATTGGAGTTTTTTTTCATTATACTACTTATTTAGAGAAAAAGCAAGGGATTTGTGTGAAATTGCGGTTCCATATCAAATGTTTTGGCGTAAATGCTATCGTGGGGGATGTATGAAAACGAATTTTCTGTACTGTCGTGCCGGTTAAGTTATCTTAAGCAATCAATAGAGCAGAATGCTTGAATGAAAAACAATTGACATAATAGACTTTTTGTGATATAATATTGCCATCCAAGTGAGAAGGGCCTGTTGTGTACATGAATGGCATTCCCCCATCTCCGCCAAGTCAGAGCGAGTTGAACACCTAAAAAGTGTCCGACTCGCTCTTTTTTTGCGCCTTTTTTGCTTTTTAGAAATAAATAAACACCTGCATGGTCTGTGTAAACGTCCTTGCCGTTTTGTTCTCATACAATGGCGTTTCAAAAGTTGTTTCGTATAATAAAAAATCCCGGTGATCGTCGTCGGGACCTTCTTTTTTATCGGTGTAATTATAAGTGATCTCTACCTTATCATTATGTAGCACCACCTGCTTGCCCAAAGATCGATCATTTGCTGAGGCTCTTTTTTGATGGCGGTTTTGAGATATTTTACGATCTCGTCCTTGGAGAGCTGTACTAAATCAATTTCTTTTAGCCTATAAAGATGTTTGTACTTATAGCTATTCGTCTGTTTGTGCGGAAAGCCTATTTTCTAATTTTCAGTATAAACTTAAACAAAATGGAATAGATACTAAACCTGTTCCAATGTTTATCAATGATGAATTAGTTGAATATGAAGAGCCTACTGATTTGCTTTATCTACGAGACGATCTCGAAAGGGCCATTGAAAATCGTCCTCCGGAATACAAGGAAGACAACACTTTGATTGAAGAGGTTAAATCTCTTTATAAGTTCTACTGCAAAAAATATTTCGAAGATAAGCAACAAAAAACACAGCCCCACCGCGATGGTGAGGCTGTGTTTTGCTTTAAACAAACGGTTCCGTTTTTGTTCGCTAATCTCCCCGAAGAACCTTCCGCGACGATTGCCGTGGGAGGTTCTTTCTATATGAACGATTGGGAACCATTATGCGGTAGGTACCTCGGCCTCCGCAAAGAGAACCGCTGCCTGCTCCGCCGAGATCCCGCCCGCGTAGAGGGAGACCTTGGTGATCTTGATGTTGGAGATGCACTGGGGAAAACCGTCCTGGTTGACGTCGGCACCCACCATGAGCTTGCGGGACTTCTCTCCCACGTGCTTGATGCTTCCCGAGCAGGGGGTGGAGGCGGCCAGTTCACCGTCCAGGTAGATACGAAGGTTCTGCCCATCGTAGGAGGCGATGATGTGAACCCAGCGGCCGAAGGGCGTGGGGACGACGACCTGCTTGTAGGTGCCGCCGATATTGACCTCGAACTGCATTCCCTTGCCATTGACCACGGCGATGTCATAGCCCCCGGCCTCGGCGTTGCCCACGATCATGACGTAGCCCCAGGGGTAGGTCTGATCGCGGTCAATGTAGACGGTGGCCTCGATGGAGACTTGATTCGTCAGGGCAGCGTATTCTTTATCGGTGAGGTGGTAGCCGTAGACGCTCTCCTTGTCCAGAACAGCCATGCCATCCTTCAGAACGGGGGTGCCAAAGGTTTCCATAGTCAGCCCTGAGACGGTGTCGGCGGGGGAACCCGTGGTGTAATCCACGTGGAGAAGCCTGTCGGGCATCTGTTCGGGAGCCGCGCTCTCATCCTTGGGGGTGGAGAAGTTCACCGTCAAGGGCTGGGAGACCTTGCCCCACGCGCTCTCGGCCGTGACCGTGAGGGTATAGTCAACCCCGTGCTCCAGCCCTGTCAACTCAACGGTAAGCTGCTCTTTGGCGGCATTGCCCATGTGGCTGTCGGCGGGGAAGGACTTGGAGAAGTAGACCGCGCCGCTTTCTCTATCCTTGGCCTCGACGCAGTAAGCGGTGATACAGCCGTCTGAGACCGTATCCTCCACCGTAGCGGCGGGGAAGGTGAGGGTGGCGGTGTGGAAGGTGATTCCGCTCACCTCGGCCTTGGCGTTCGCGGGGAATACGGGAGCTTTGGCGGCATCCTTGCGGGCATCGGTGTAGGCAAAGGACTCGCGGGACTCCACCACGGCGGGGACATTGATCACCCACGCCTCCCCGATAGCGGTATCGTTGGTGAAATCATAGCGGGTGACGGTCACCACCTTGTCGGGACTGACCTCTACGAAAAGGCCCTGGGAGGCGGTCTCCCGTCCCTCGGGCTGGGCGGGATCCATGCCGCTGTAGTTCCAGAAATCCGCACCCACGGTAGAGGTCTGGATGGAGGTGATGAGGCTTTGACGGATCATGCGAGGATCGTTCAGCGCGTAGTGGGTATGCCCCGAAAAAGCGATGATTTGAGGGTATTCCCGCATGAGCTTGTCCAGCTCCGCTCCGAAGCGGCCGCCTCCCGTAGCGTGGAGGGAGCCGAAGCCCTCGTGGGAGAAGACGATGATGGGCATGACGGGATCCTCCTCGGCGGCGGCGCGGACGTGCTCGCAGAGAAAGTCGGTGGCGGCGGTATAGTCAGCTGCGCTGCTCAAAGGGGAGACGCCGATGATGTGCATCCCGTCCACAACGGTATCGGTGTGCAGCTCACCCAAAACCCCGCGGTAGGCATCCTGACATTCCTTGATGAATGCCGCGCTCTCACCGCCGAAGCGCACCACGCCGTCACGGAAATACTCGTGGTTGCCCATGACGGTACAGACCGCCGTGTCCCCGGGGACGTGATCCCACAGAACGGTATTGAACGCCTGATACTGGGCATCGGTGCCCAGATCGGTGAGATCTCCTGCAATGACGATGGCATCGGGAGTCCCCATCACACGGTGGACGGTGTCCAGCGCGGCGGCGAATTTATCGGCGGGATCGGTGGGGAGGTTGGACTTGCCGATGTGCACGTCGCTGAGGACGGCAAAGCGGATGGTGCCGTCGTCGGCCTCGGGCGGTTGGGTCTCGTCCTCGGTGGGGGTCTCGGTGGGTGTCTCGGTGGGGGATTCGGTGGGGGACTCGGCGCCGCTTTCGGAGTCCTCGGGCGTTTCCACAGGGTCTCCGACGGTTGAAGTCACCTCATCGGTAGGCGACGCGGTGTCGGCAGGATCAATGCCCCTGTCGCAGGCGGTGAGCGGGCAGAGGATGAGCAGAGCAAGAAGCCACGGCAGGGCGCGGCGTGTAACGGTACGGTTCATAGAAAGCTCCTTTCTCGGAGTGGTGATTTCATTATACCGACAGACGGGGGATTTGTCAAGGGATTTCCAAAGAATTCCTGGTGGAAGTGACCAAAAAAACAGAGCCGCTCTTGACAATCGTGGTATGATTTGATATAATGGACAAGAAAAATCCCCACGCCCTCGCGGCGAGAAAGGATCCTGTATGAAACGCACCCGTATTCTGAAGCGCGCCCTTGGGGTGATGGGCCTGCTGCTGGCCCTGCTCCTGTGTATCACCGCCTGTAACGGCGATACCCCCGGCGAGAGTGACACGCCCGCTCCCGAGAGCGACACGCCTAACGCCGACAGCGTCACAGAAGCCCCCACCGTTAACGAGGGTGAGAGCGATACTACCCCCGACAAGGAATACGCCGATATCGGTGACGGCAGCTTTTCTCTGACGCAGGACACCTACTACCTCGTGGTGGGCGGTTCCTTCATGCCCGAGGGCAAGTTCAGCTTCAACGAGCCCGATACCGTTGCCCTGACCCCTCGCGTGGAGGAGGAAGGTGTCATTTCGGTGGCCGAGGACGGAAGGATCACCGCGCTCAAGGCGGGTGACTATACTCTGACCGTCCGCGAGGAGAAGTACGGCACCGAGGCACAAGCGACCCTGCATATCGTGGGTGATTTGCGGGATAACATTATCATTTCCGTTCCCGTCTGGCGCGGAAAATGGGTCAACGACGAGCAGCTCGGCTACATGAAGGACGCGGGCGTGGACATGGTGGTGGCTGTCTCGGGCATTGAGACCGCCGACTATACCGTCAGCAACAATATGCTGAAGACCGCCCTGAACACCTGGTCGGGAGGAAACGGCATCCGCGTGCTGGTCCATTCCACCAACGACATGCTGGGCAATATTCTGGACGATACCGACCGTGATTTGGAACGCCTGGTGAGCCGCTTTGACGGCCACCCCGCTATGGCGGGCTACCACCTCATTGACGAGCCCTACGATTGCTCTCCCTACGCCGCTATCCAGAGAAAGCTGGGTGTGCTGGATCCCGATGCCATCACCGACGTCAACTTCCTCCCCGGCGGTGCTTACCCCTCCATGCTGGAGTACGAGCTGCGCATGGATGACTACTGCAAGCTGCTGGGTGAGGAGAGTGTGACCTACCTTTCCTTTGACAACTACCCCTTCGGCCCTGTGGACGGCTCGGTGGATGAGGCAGCCCTGTTCGGCAACCTTGAGGCCTGCCGCCGTGCGGGACTCCGCAACCGTGTGCCTACCGCCTTCTACGTGCAGGCCGTGGGCGGCTTTAATAACTCCTACCGCCGTCCCGATGAGGCTCAGCTCACCTATCACATGGCCTCGGCTCTGGCCTACGGCTTCAAGTGGGTGAAGTACTGGTCGTGGTTCGTGCCCGATTACGGTACTGATCCCGAGAACACCACCTACAATGACTACACCGATGCCATCATCGGAAAAGACGGCAAACCCACCGACCTCTATCCCATAGCCACGGATCTCCATCTCCGCGCCCACACCATCGGCCCCATTCTGGTGGACTGCGAGGCCGTGGAGGTCTACCACAGCGGCAACCGCTCCACCAGCGCGGTCTATGAGAAGGTGCCCGCTTCCTTCTTCGCCCAGCCCAAGGGCAACGAGTACGCCATCATCTCCCTGCTCCACAACGCCGAGATGGGGGAGCAGTACCTCATGCTCGTCAATAAGAACATGAAATCCGAGTCTACCCTTGAATTCATCCTGAAGGACGTGGCCTCGGTGGTGGAGATCGACACCCGTACGGGGGAGGGCAAGGAAGTGACCCTTGCGGGCGGGCTCCTGTCGGTGACCCTCAAGGCCGGCGACTACGCCTTCTACAAGCTCCCCGCGGGAGATCACCGCACCCCCGCCGAGCCTACCGCCAATTTGGCCGTCTCGGCAGGTAAAGTCACCGCCACTACCTCTCACGGCTCGAACGGCTATTTCATCGCCTGCGCTTTGGACGGTCAGCGCACCTCCACCGACGAAAGACATGGCTGGAGGGTGCCCGCCGGGCAGACAGGGGAGATGACCTTTATTTTCAATACCTCGGTGACCTTCAACCGCATGGATCTCTACCCCACGGGAGAGGGCGTGAGCTTCGCGGCGCAGTTCCCCACGGAGATCAAGATCTCGGTGGCCTCCGCCGAAACGCCCGACGAGTGGACGGTGATCTATGAGCAGAGCGGAATCGCTCGTCCCACCACCGAGGTGCCCGTCCTCCGCTTTGACGCCGTCACCGCATCCCGCGTCAGAATCGAGATCTCGGGCGGCAGTCTGTCCGTGGAGCTTTGCGAGATCGAGATCTACAACGACGACGGCTCAATCCCCGCCCCTCCCGCTACTTCCTATGAGGAGTTGGTGCAGGAGAAGGGTGTCAACTACGCCCTGGGCAAGACCCCCATCGCCAGCGGCTCGGCCTACGAGCATACCATTGACGCCTGGGGGCTGGCTTACCTCACCGACGGCAAAAAGCTTTTGACAGGCAAGGACGGCGGCACCAACGGCTGGATGGCCCAGGGTATGCCCAAGAGAGAGTGCGAGCCCGATACCTGCTGGGGCGGTGTGGATCTGGGCGCAACCTATACCGTCAATGAAGTCCATATCTACCCTCGCCAGAACGGCGGCTATTTCCCCTCTGCCTACGAGATCCAGATCTCCGCGGACGGCGAAACCTGGGAGTCGGTCTACTCCATCGACGACGACACCGAGACAAAGGGGGTCGGCCGCTTCATTAAGCTGGATAGAGACAGGCAGGCCCGCTTCGTCCGCATTGTCGCCCGTAAGCTGACAGGCAACTATGAGGCCAATCTGGGCGGATACCTCATGCAGGTTTCCGAGATCGAGGTCTACTGGAACTGATCCGCTCGGTTGAGGTGGATGAGGAGACGGGAAACGGAAACGATTCAAAAGGGTCGTTTTACGTCTCACACCCTCCGCCACAAAAAGGACCTGAATCGAACACATTGTTGTTCGGTTCGGGTTCTTTTTTTGCTAAACTTTAAAAAAAGATTAGCTTAACGCTAGGTGTGCTCACACATTTGTATTTACTTTCATCATGATTTCAGTAAGGGTGTTTTGATAAAGGTCCATGAGACTGCCAAGAAGCAACGTAAACATTGTATTGAAAAACAGTCGCTAGCATTGCTTCTAATTTTTGCTAACTTTTTCTAACATTTACTAACGTTTACTGACAACATCGCAAATTCAATACTCTAAGGAATGCATGATGCATATTTACGAATGGGCAAAGATGGTTTGTTGGCAGAAAGGCTAGGGTCGTTTCGATGACCATTACAATTACACCATACCAAACATACGGATAAAAGGCTGATTGCTTTTTAGTCAAAATGTAGAAATTATTATTTGGGTGTTTACTTTTGAACGAAAACGTGATATAATATAAACAGGAGAGAAAGGAGAACGGTATATGTTGGAAAAGAATTTAAAACATTATAGGCTCATGCGTGCTTATTCAAAAAGGGATTTGGCAGAAATGATAGGGGTTACTCCAATGGCTATTTCTCATTATGAAAAAGGGGAACGCATGCCTGACATGGAGACGCTCAAGAAGATTGCTGCCGCATTGAATGTAAGGATGTCTGACCTTTTATCTTCTGGGAAAAAGGATTTGAATATTGTGCATAACGAATTCAGAAAGACTTCGGCTTTGTCGAAAACGGCACAGGAGTATGTTCACTCCTGCGCGGAGGAGTATCTGAATCGTTTTGCGATCATCATTGAGGTTTTGGGAGATTCTGTGCTGCCCAGGGTTCCCGATATAAAGGCCTTGAACATTACCGGTCAGGTAGAAATCGATGCCCAAAACCTGAGAAAGCAGTTAGGATTTGCAGAGAATGGACCGATTGAAAAGTTAATAGGACAACTGGAGAATAAAGGTTTTCTGCTTTATTTGGTGAATATTCAAAACGATAAGTTTTCCGGTATCAATGGAACCATGGACGGACGTCCCTACATTATGGTGAACAAAAACATGAATGCGGAACGGATTCGCTCTACGATTATTCATGAACTGGCTCACATCATGTTCAACTGGGATACTGTTTCATGGAGCGATCAGGACATTGAGCAGTATGCGACCGCAGTTAGCGGAGCTTTTCTATTCCCCAAGGAAGATGCTGTCCGTGAATTAGGACCTCGCCGTTCATCGGTTTCGGGCGACATGACTTATATTGCCCAGGAATTCGGTATCTCTATGATGATGCTGGTCACGCGCGCTCAAAAACTTGGAATTGTTTCCGGCGGGGTTGCTAAGAGTTTCTTCATTAATGCTTCTAGGTGGGGATGGAAAAAGAATGAACCCTCACGAATCAACGCGGAGGATAGCTTCTTGTTCCAACAGCTTGTATACCGAGCTGTAAATGAAGAAGAGATTAGCGTGTCGCGTGGTTCGGAACTCTTGAAGATTCCGTATCAGAGCGTTCTTCGTAACTGTTCCATTACGGAGGAGGACGAATGACGTTTATCAGTAGTGACACGAATATCTGGATCGACTTCTTCACGATTGAGGAGTTGGATCTACCATTTCTTTTGCCGAATACCTATTTGATCAGCTCTGATACGTTGGCCGATGAGCTGTTGGAGCCGGCCGATTTTGGACAAAGGCTTATTCGGTTAGGCCTTGTTACGGTCGAAATATCAGATAGCGAGTATTTGTTGGTCATGGAATACGCCGATAAATACATACAGCTTTCTTATTACGATCGAGTGGCTCTGGCTATTGCTAAAGTGAGAAGCATTCCGCTATTGACAGGCGATGGTCCTATGCGAAAAGCGGCAATTCGAGAAGGTATTGAAGTAATGGGAACATTGCGGATCGTGGACGATTTGCTTAAGAACGAGCTTATAGATCGAGAGCATTACCTTTCTATTCTTTTGAAACTGAAAAAAGAAAATGGCAAGAAGGTAAGGCTGCCTGGAGCTGAAATCGAAAAACGCATCCGAAGTGTTGAATGACAAAGGGCTGTTATTTCTTGATGGAAATAACAGCCCTTTGTTCTTTCGAAATATTGAAGTTTGATGATTGTTCCTCTACGATAACGAGAGGAAAATTTTGTTGACATAAAATCCCTTTTATGCTATAATATTGCCATCTGAAGGAGTACAGAATGTTGTGTACATGAATGGCATTCCCCCATCTCCGCCGGTAAGAACCTAAAACGAACACATGGCAAAGCCCGTGTTTGTCTTAGGTTCTTCTTTTTTCTTTTCGACTGATACATCCAAGTGCCGCCAGTGCCCTCGGAATCGTTTGTGCGCCTCTTTACACGATCCACCCTATCGAAAATCTTTTCGTGCTCCGTATACATAGAACAGCCCCGACCTTCATCGGGACTGTTCTGTGTAGGATTATGGAAAAGAATTCGATTGAGGATCGAAGATCGGTGGTCATCGTACCTGACGATTTCCGTTACGTGATCGTTCATGAGCTTTTGTGCTTCAAGAGCTAAAGCTTCCTTGTTGTACGACGGATCTGTTCTTCGGATATGACGTGCTCAACGTCGTGTCCTGCGGTAGTCTGTAGCAGTCTCTCCCGTTGTCTTTCGGGAGCGTCGGGCAAAATAAAAGACGACGGGGACGATGGGGCTTTCGTCGTGATTCTCCGCGTACCCGTGCAGGCGGGTGACTTCCTCAGGGACGTGCCGACCGTGACGTTGGATTCTCCTTTCATCACCACGGTGGACCATACCAAGGGTACCGTGGATCTGGCTATTGAACTGGATAAGCAGGCCGGCTCGGCCATCTCGGGAGAGCTGACCGTGAGCTTTACCCCCAAGAACTTTGACGGTACAGCCTCCTACTTCATCAAGACGGTCTCGGCGGCGCGGTGGTGCTGGTGATGGAGTCGATTCCCGAGGATACGACCGAGCCTGATACCGACGCTCCCGACGAGCCTGCGGACACAAACGCGTCTTCTACCCCTCCCGATGATACGGAGGGCGAGGATCCCAACCCTGACGAAAACACCTCCGACGAAAACACCTCCGGCGAAAACGGGACCGAGGAAGAGAAACCGAAGGGCGGGTGTAAGTCATCCATAGCTTCGACAGGACCGATGCTCTTGCTTTTGCTGCCGGGTGTCTGTTGGATCTCCCGAAAAAGGGGATCTCGATCAAGGTAGTTTTTTGGCATTCCCGCATACACGCGCACACGCCTACCACGTGGGCACATTGTCCGTACGGTAGGCGTGTTCAGAGCAATTCCCGATAGAAAAGGTGAGAGCATCTGTTTCTCGGCAGAGAAATAGGCGCTCTCTTTTTGCCGGTAAACGCAGCAAAGGGCAACTCCTTTTTGAAAGTGGAGGAATCTCCATTTCTTTCTTGAAGAGGATCGCGGTGTACTCCCTACATGAGCGGAGCTTTCCTGTAAGTAAGCGAAGATGCCTCATTACTTGTTGACAAAATACGGTATTTGTTGTACAATAAATTATCAAACAGACGATTTCGACATAGCCATCCCTGATGCGAGACCCTTCATGGAGATCCTCAAAACCGTATGACGGTTGTGCCAACGGATCTCCGACCCAGTCCACGCGGGAGTCTGCGGGTGTCAACTCCCCTATAAGGAGGTATTCATGAAAAAGATCGGTAAGGAAGTGCTCTTCTTGAGCACCGGCGAGAAGAATCCCCGCAACGGGGAGGGATCTCTGCTCCGTCTGAAGGACGGGCGCATCCTGTACGCCTACACCCAGTACTACGGTGACAGCTGGCAGGACCACGCCACGGCCAGGGTGGCGGCCTACTATTCATCTGACGAGGGCGAGACCTGGTATGACGGCGGAATCCTGATCGAGAAGGATCCCGACGCCCTCAACATCATGTCGGTCAGCCTGATGCGGATGCAAAACGGCGACCTGGGGCTTTTGTATCTCCGCAAGTCCATGAAGGGGGGTGATCTGCTCTGTATGCCCTATCTGGTTCGTTCGGCGGACGAGGGCAAGACCTTCGGCGATCCCATTCCTTGCTTTGCCGAGGACGGATACTACGTCGTCAACAACGACCGCCTCATCCGACTGAAAAACGGCCGTCTCCTGATCCCCGCGGCCTATCATGGTAAGTCCGGCAACAGAGGTCTGCTCCCCGGGTCCTTGCGGGTCTGCTGCTCGGACGATGACGGCCAAAGCTGGACCATGTCCCCAGAGGCAGTTTACTCCCCCTTCCGGGACGATCCCACCCAGCTTCAGGAGCCGGGCCTGTACGAGCTCCCTGACGGGCGGGTCTGGATGTGGTGCAGGACGGCCTACGGCCATCAGTACCAGTGCTTTTCCGCCGACGGAGGCGAGACGTGGGGGCCCGTCACCCCCTGCCTGTGCTTCACCTCCCCCGACTCGCCTATGCAGATCAAAGAGGTAGGAGCATACACTGTGGCGGTATTCAATCCCCTCTCATACACCTGCCTGCACCCCAATGCGGAAGGATGGGGCAGTCCCAAGCGCACCCCCTACGTGTGCGCAGTCAGCCGCGACGGGGGACTTTCCTTCGTGGAAGCAACCAAAGGGGGCGGCGGCTTCCGGGCCTTCACCGCAAGCTGCTACCTCCTGGAGGATGACCAAAGCGAGAGCTACTGCTACCCTGCCATCCTGGAGGTGGCCGACGGATTCCTGGTCGCCTACTACCACAGCAACGGGACCGGGATCTGCCTGAACAGTACCAAAATTACCAAGGTCCGCTACGACGAGCTGCTTGGATGATCCCGAAAGGAGATACGCTCATGAAAATCACCGTAAAAGAGATCAAGGTCATTTGCTCCAATCCCACCAACCCCATGAGCGGCTATTTCGCGTGGCCCTCGGTGGCCCGCCTGCAGGACGGGCGGTTAGCCATGGTGGCTTCGGGATTTCGGTACCGCCATATCTGCCCCTTCGGGAAGGTGGTCATGTGTGTCAGCGATGACGAGGGGGCTTCCTGGAGCCGTCCCGCTATCATCATGGACACGCCGCTGGATGACCGCGACGCGGGGATCCTCCCCTTTGGGGAGCGAAGCCTGCTGATCACCAGCTTCAACAACACCAAGGAGGCCCAGCGCGCCTATAACCGAGGCTACTGGGAGACCGCCGAGCGAAAGGACGGGGACAACCCCTACATAAGCGGCTATCTGGACGTGCTGGACGGCGAATCGGCCGAGGCCGCCTATCTGGGGTCTACCTTCATCATCAGCCACGACGGCGGTAAGTCCTTCGGTGAGGTCCTGCGATGTCCCGTCACCTCCCCCCACGGACCTACGCTGACACCGGATGGGGACATCCTGTACGTAGGCCGATTCTTTGGAGCTCCCCGCTCCCCCGACCGTCATCTGGCGGCCTTCCGTCTGACCCCCGACGGGCAGAGCGAACTGTTGGGTGAGATCCCCGACATCCCCGGGCTGGAAAGCCACGAGCCCCATGCCATCGTCCTGGAGGACGGGCGTATCCTGGTCCACATCCGCGTACAGGGGCAGGGTCGCTTCACGGTCTACCAGACCGAATCTCCGGACGGCGGGCGATCCTTCTCGACCCCGCGGCCCCTCCTGGCCGATCAGGGCGGCTCTCCTCCCCATCTGCTGAGGCTTTCCGACGGAACCCTCATCTCCACCTATGGTTACCGCCAGCCTCCCTACGGCATCAAGGTCATGATCAGCAGTGACAACGGCCGCACCTGGGACACGGATCACGATCTGTATATTAACGGCGTTCACCATGACTTGGGCTATCCCGCCTCGGCGGAGCTTCTGAACGGAGATATTCTTACGGTATTCTACGCCAAAGAGCGAACAGACCGTCCGGCTGTGATCATGCAGGCGGTCTGGAGGCTGGAGCGGTAGCGATGACCCATCGGCGACGGTCAGTGGGGCCCGGCCATCCCTCGTCTTCCGCCGTAAGCCCGAAAAAGGTCTTCGGGACACCTCTGAAAGCTTCTCACCGCATCCCGAAGGGCTCGGTTCTTGTTGACAGAACGGTGTTTTTATGCTACAATAAGCCATACACAATGCCCGATCGTCCGTAGCCGCGGACGAATTCCTCAAACGGAGCGTGCGCCTATGAATGAGAAAGAGAACAAGCGGTCTGTGCCGGGTGCCGAGGGACAAAATCCCGCGCCCCGAGAGACCTTGAGCATGGACAGCATTGAGGCCCCGGTGAACGTTCTTCACGGTAAGATCGCACAAGGGTCAGAGCTGCCGTTTGTGGCCCGATCAACAGGCAAGTATCGCGAGGGGCGGGGCTTTTCCTACTACCGCGAGGGCTTTGATGCCTACTGCTTTTTCGTGACGGTCAGCGGCGCGGGAGAGATCACCTACCGCGGTGAGACCAGGCGGGTGGAGCGAGGGGATATGGTCTTTGTCAGCAGTGCCCTGCCCGCCCTGACTCGTAGCCTCAACGATGACTGGCGGTTCTGCTTTGTCAATATCGCAGGGGAGTACTGCGGATACTTTGAGAGCCTTTGGAATCAGGGGGGCTTTACCGTGATCCGCCCACGGGACGCGGGGCACTATACCGAGCTGCTGGACCGCATCACCAAGGAGCTGGGGGATCCCTCGCCTATGGGAGAGCTGACGGTCAATCTGCTGATCACGCGGCTGCTCACCGAGGCTCTGGAGGAGAATTACGGGGAGAGATCCTCCCTTGGGCAATACCCCGCGTGGGTACGGGAGGCGGCCGCTGTCCTGTCCGAGCGATGCGCCGAGGAGATGCGGGTCTCCGAGCTGGCCGCAAGCTTTTACATGGAGCAAAATAGCTTCATCCGCCGCTTCAAGGGCTATGTGGGAAAGACCCCCAAGGAGTACCAGATCTCCTGCCGCATGGAGCGGGCCACCGCCTTGCTTTTGGGGAGTGATCTCAGCCTGTCCGAGATCGCCGCGCGGTGCGGATTCGCCTCCCACAGCTTCTTTACCAAGACCTTCAAGCGGTTGTACGGGATGACCCCCACCGCATACCGCCTCGGATTAACGAAATCGTAATAACGAAGGTCGATTTTGTTATAGATTCTGTGCATATCCTATGATAAAATATGGGTAGACGATGGATTTTCCATCAATTTACCCATATTTTTTATTGGAGGTTGCCATGTACAGTCGTCATATCATACGCCGCAGGCTCTCTGTCCGCTGGCTGATCCCGCTGTTGTGTCTGAGCCTTTTGCCCGTAGGTCTGCTTGCCTGCCAACCCACGACCCCTCCCTCGGAGGATACCGCCGTGGGGGAGTCTCCTGCTCCCACCGAGGGCGATACCCCCGCCCCCGCCGATCCCGCGGACACGGATCCCTCCGACACCGTCCCCGCGGAGACCGATCCCCCCGAGACAGCCCCCGAAAATCCTTCCGCAGGAGAGCCTATCATGCGCGATAACATCACCCTCAACGCCTACCTCGTCCCCCTCATGACCGAGAGTTTGCGCCACGAGATGCTGCAGCTCTGCAAGGACGCCGACATCGACATCCTGTCCCACGTCTACCCCTCCACCCCGTGGGTGGCCGAGTCCCATACCTTCAAGTGGTACAAGGCCACTATGGAGGATTGCGACCGCTACGGCCTCAAGCTCCTGACCCGTGACGTGGACGTCATGAACGCCCTGAACAAGTCCGATGACCAGCTGCGGGAGATCGCGGAAAAGTACAGGGATCTCCCCGGCTTCGGCGGCTTCTTCATCGTGGACGAGCCCTACAACCCCTCTCCCTACGCCCACGCCGAGAATATCTTCCGCGAGGTCTGCCCCGACGCCTACGTCAACGTCAACTTCCTCCCCGGGGCGGCCTACCCCTCCCGTGATATCTACCTCCGCCAGCTCTGCGATTACGGCGGACTGCTGACGAGGGGCGGCACCCTCTCCATGGACTGCTACTGCTTCCCTGAGGGCGGCGGCGTCAACGAGCACGGACTCTTTACCAACTACGAGGACATCCGCCGCGCGGGCCTGATCACGGGCTGTGATACCGCCGTCTACGTCCAGTCGGTGGGCATGGTGGGGGGCTACCGTACCCCCTCGGGAGCGGATCTCCGCTATAACATGATGGCCGCCCTGGCCTACGGAGTCAAGGAGATCAAGTTCTTCACCTGGGGTACCCCCATCGCTGAGGAGGGACCCTACACCGTGGCCATTCTCGACCGGGACAACAAGCCCACCGAGCTGTATCACGAGGTGGTGAAGATCAACAAGAAGATCCACGCCATCGGCACCCACCTGGCCGTCTGCGATGCCATGCAGGTCTACCACAGCCGCAACAAGACGGCAGGGGTCTACGAGACTGTGCCCAATGACTGCTTCGTGCAGGCGGGAAAGGCCGACGTCATCCTCTCCCTGATGGAGGAGCGGCGGGGGGACGGCGAGTACGTATTCGTTGTGAACAAGGACATCGCCAAGGAGCAAACCGTCACCCTTACCTTTGCGGGTCTGACCGCGGTATCCCTCGTCAGCGACGAAAACGGCGAGCTGACCGAGACCTCCCTGCAAAACGGTACCCTTACCCTGACCCTCGCGGCGGGGGATTGCGCCCTCATCAAGCTCCCCGCGGGTGACTTGATCCAGACCGAGACCGAGCGGAGCCAAAACCTCGCCCTCCACGCCCCCGTCAAGGGTACCTCCTCGGTTGGCTCTGAAAACTACTACCTCTACAACCTCACCGACGGCATCGTGGACAGCGCCAATGCCGCCCGCCTCACCGCCAAACGCGGGGAGGATCAGCTCCTGACCGTGGATCTGGGTGAGGTTCAGACCATCAACCGTATCGACCTCTACCCCGCGGGTGTGGGCCCCCTCTGCGGTGCCTTCAGCCCCACCGATTTCTCCCTGCTGGTCTCGGCCGACGGCGAGAGCTGGACGGAGGTGGTAAGGAACACCGAAGTTCTCCCCCGCGACTTTGTTTCGGTCTTCCGCTTCGCCGACACCGAGGCCCGCTTTGTCCGTGTCTGCGTCCGCGGCCTCAAGGGAGTTGGCGGCTATGCCGATATCGGCGAGCTGGCGGTATACAAGGACGACGGCAGTATCCCCGACAAGATCCCCACGGCCTACACCGAGGAGAACCTCGCCGAGGGGAAGAATCTCGCTCTGAACAAGCCCGTGGTGGATTACTCCTCCACCACCGACGTTCCCGAGTGGACCTGCCACCACACCTACATCACCGACGGCGACTACACCCGCGCCTGGGCCTCCGAGCTGTTCCGCAACGAGCGCGCCTCCTCCAAGGAGTGGATCACCATCGATCTTTTGTCGGTGTACGACATCAACTGCGTCAAGCTGGTGCCCCGCGCTGTCTGGAACGGGGTCAACGTCTTCCCCGAGGACTACGAGATCCAGGTCTCCCTGGACGGTGAGACCTATGTCACGGTCAAGTCGGTCAAGGGGGACAACGACCCCCAAACTCAGGACGACCGTATCCTCTCCTTTGACCTGGTCCCCGCCCGCTACGTCCGCCTCTACGCCACCCGCCTCACCGCCTCCAGTACCGTAAACGGCGGCTATTGCATCGAGATGAGCGAGATGGAGGTCTTCGGGCAGGAGCATGACCCCGCCGTGGAGTTCCCCGCGTCCTGATCCCCCACTCAATTCGTGAAAGGAGAATTTCACAATGAAACGGCTTACCAAGCATCTTTTCCTCGTCCTTTTGCTCTGCCTGTCGGTGATCCTTCTCCTCACCGCCTGCCAAAGCACCCCATCCGACACCGATACCACCGACGGTACCGCCGCGGCCGATACCCCCACCCAATCGGGTGAGGATACCCCCGACAAGACCGATCCCGCCGACACCGATCCCGCCAACACCGGCCCCACCGAAACTGATCCCGCCGGGACCGACCCCGTCCCCGCCGGCGTCCACCTCCCCGCCCCCCCCGTGAGCGGGGAAGTCGGAT
>JAZNJA010000182.1:0-13156 GCA_045577755.1 Eubacteriales bacterium | reverse complement strand
GCCTTCACCCCTGCTTTGACCCCCGCTGACGTCTACCTCCTCACCTCGGTCAAGGACACCATGGGCGGCACCGACGTACCCGATACCGCCTACGCGGACGGCGTGATCTCCATCGACGCTGTCACGGGGGACCTCTCGGTTACGGCCACCGCCGTCAGATTGTACAGCGTCACCTACGACCTGAGCAACGTTCTTTCGGACACCTTCATGACCACGGTTTTGGAGGGCGCTTCCTTCTCCGCGATCCTGACCCCCGCTGATGGCTACACCGTGACCTCGGTCAGGATCATGATGAACGGGACGGACGTGACGGATTCCGTCCTTGAAAACGGCAAGGTCTCCATCGACGCGATCACAGGCGACGTGATCATCACCGCCGAGGCGCTCCTCCTCCATAACGTGACCTACGTCCTGGATACCGGGATCACAGCCGACACCTCGGCCGCCGTTATCGAGGACGGACAGACGCTGACCGTGATCCTGACCCCCGCTGAGGACTATGCTCTGCAGAACGTAACCGTCACCGTGAACGGGGTGGACGTGACCGCGTCGGTCTATGCCGACGGTACCGTGACGGTTCCCGCCGTTACGGGTGACGTAGTCATCACCGCCACGGCTAAGGAGATCGTCCGCGTCAAGGGGCTGAGCTCCGCCCGCTTCCAGAACACCTATGCCTACGAGGGCACCAGCGCCCGCCTGGCCGTCACCACCATCCGCAGCGCCAACGTCAAGGATATCGTGGTGCTGGACGAGAACGGCAACGTCGTGGAGTACGTCAAGCTCACCGAGGTGGCCTACAACCGCCGTAAGCCCACCCAGCGCATCTTCTACGTCGACATCCTCGCCCGGGAGATTGGCAAGCACACCTACACCGTGTACGGCGTGGACGCGGAGGGCAATCTGACCTCTGATTCCATCAGCTGCTCCATTCAGGTCCGCTGAGCCGTCCCTCCCATAAACGCGAAGCACCCCCTCCGAGTCGGAGGGGGTGCTGATTTTTTGGGTTGAACGCGGGGATCAGTAGGTCACCTTGAAGGCCTCCCCCACGGGAATGGCGTACTCCTTGCCCTTGAGAAGCAGAGTACCGCCCGCGCGGGTGGTATAGACGGTGCAGGTGTGGGCATCCATCTTGACGGTAACCTCGCCGCCCTCAGGCAGGGGGACCTTACCGTCGATGTGCTTGTACATACCGCGGTTGGGCTCCACGGTATAGGTCTCGTAGCCCACCGAGGTGGGGTAGACGCCCAGGCAGTAACGGCCCAGGAGGTAGATGGGACCGCCGCCCCAGGCGTGGCAGAGGGAGCAGCCGTACTTCATGCCGTACATACCGTAGTGCTGGATGCCCTCCTGCTCGGGGAGGTACTGCTCCCAGATGGAGGTGGCCCCCAGCTTGACCATGCCGCCCCAGTAGGACTCGATCTTCTTCTGCACCGCCGACAGCTTGCCCATCTTGGCCAGGGCGCAGAGCTCGAAGAACTCGAAGTAGGGGGTGGTGATCTGGGTGATCTCGTCGTTCTCCAGCACCATGCGGGTGATCTTGCGGGCCCGCTTCTCGGTGACGAAGTCGTACAGGATGGCGAAGATGTTGGCATGGCGGGTGATATGCTCGCGGCCCGTGGTGTAGCAGTCCACGAAGCCGCCCCGATCCTCGCGCCAGAAGTCCCGCATGATGCTGCGCTTCAGCTTGTCGGCGGCCTTGCGGTAGGCGTCACCGTCCAGCCCCACCAGCTCGGAGAGGGCGGCCATGGCGTTGCGGCACTGCCAGAAGAGGATCTGCTCGGCGCAGAGGTCGCCGCCCTTGTCGATGTCCGACCAGTCGATGAAGATCCAGTCACCGGGGCGGTGGCAGACGTAGCCCAGGTCGTTGAGACGGCCCTCAATGAAGTCGTAGAGCGCCTTCAGGCGGGGGTAGTAGACCTGGATGAACTGCTTGTCACCCGTGGCGTAGTAGTACTCGTACGCGCCGATGATGAGGTACATGGAGTAGTCGTTGATGGTGTTGATATGCTGCTCGTAGGGGGGCTTGCCCAGCAGGGCCACGATGGTGCGCTTGGTGATCTCGGGGTTAAAGAATAGGTAGTTGTTGGCCTTGTAGGACTGGTAGGCGTCACCCGACCAGCACCAGCGGTCACGCTTGATGCCGTCCAGGAAGAACTCGCGGGAATTGAGGTGGAGGGTGTAGGCGCAGATGTCCCAGATCTTCTTCACGTCGCGGCGGTTGCAGGAGAAGGAGGCGCGGTCCGTGAGGGGCAGGTACTCGTAGTCGGCAATGACGTTTACGGGCTCCTTGCCGTCAGACTTGACACAGATAAAGCGGAAGGCGCGGGGGGCGAGATCGTAGTGAGCCTTGCCCGTCACCGTCTCGCGCACGAGAGCGAACTCGGGATCGGTGGCCTCCTCGCGGGATTCTCCGTAGACCACGCGGATGGCAGCGGCGGGATCGGCGTCAAAGCGCACCACGCCAAACATCTCGCGGCCGAAGTCGTAGAGCTTACCCTCGGGGGTGTTCACCGCCTTGACGGGCTTGATGGTCTCATAGGCGAAGGGGAAGACGGTGGGATCGTCCTCGGAGGAGGTGTAGGCGTCCCAGGTGCCCACGGGAACGGGACCGCCCGCCAGATGGTCGCAGACCCAGGTGCCGTCGGTGACCAGGTACTTGGAGTTGATATAGATGCAGGGGAAGCCCTCCTGGGCAAGAATCACGATACGGATGGCGTGGTCGCCCGCGGGGACGGTAATATCCTCGTTTACGGGGAGGCGGCGGTTGTCGATGGTGACGTAGGCCTTGTGGCGGGTCACCACGCGGACGGTGTCTTCCTCGTCGGAGTGGTAGGCCTTGGCAAAGCTACAGGTAGGGTAGGGCGCGGACAGCGACCAGAAGCAGGGGTACTCCACCCCGAACTCCTCGCGGCGGCTGTGAAGCTTCATGCTGTGGTACAGCTCGAAATCGCCGTTGTACCAGATCCATTGGGCTTGAGACATATGTCAGTTCCTCGTTTCCTGTGGATTTGTCGGCGGGGGAAGGCCCCTCACCGTACAGAACTATGATACCATATTTCGGGGAATTTTGCAAGAGATATTTGGATATTTATGAGATTCGTACAGAAAAAGCACCCGCGGAGGACAGTCCCCGCGGGTGCTTGCAGTCAATTCATCAGATCGAAAATGGCATTCCTTGAGGCGATCCCCTCGCTCGACGCCGTAGCGGCTCCGCAAGCCATAGCCAGCTTCAAGGCGTACCCGTACCCACGGCCGACACCCGCCAGGAACCCCGCCACGGTGGAATCCCCCGCCCCCACCGTGTTCACGGGTACAATGGGCAAAGCCTTGGCGCGGTGATACTCCCCGTTTTCATCCAGCAGGAGCGCGCCCTCGCCGCCCAGGGAAACCAGCACGTTCATCGCGCCCCGCCGCTGCAGATCGGCGGCAGCCTCCTCCAGGTCATTGTCGGTAGGCAGCTCCCGCCCCATGATCCCCTCCAGCTCAGCGCGGTTGGGCTTGATCAGAAAGGGATGGTGCCGGAGGGTCTCGGTCAGCACCGTTCCCTCAGCGTCCACCGCGAAGCGGATCCCCCGTCCCGCCAGCCGCTCCATGATGGCGCGGTAGGTGTCCTTGGGCAGACTCGACGGGATGCTTCCCGCCAAAACAAGGGTGTCCCCCTCGGTGAGGGCGTCCAGCTTGCGGTATAGCGCGTCCATGCAGTCGGCGGGAATGCTCGGCCCCGCCGCGTTGATCTCGGTCTCCGGATATGCCCCCTCGGGGGTCTTGAGCTTGACGTTGATGCGGGTCAGCCCCTCAGGGAGGGGGATGAAGTCGGCGCGGATCCCCCGCTCGGTAAGGAAGGCGGTGAGGGCCGCCCCCGTAAAGCCAGCGGCAAAGCCCAGGGCGGTGCTCTCCACGCCCAGCTCGGAGAGCACGAGGGAGACGTTGATCCCCTTGCCCCCGAACTGTAGGTCGGTGGAGACGGCGCGGTTGGTCGCTCCCTCCTTAACAGAGGGGAGACGCATGACGTAGTCAAGGGCGGGGTTCAGAGTGAGGGTGTAGATCATGATGATGCCTTTCGTACTTTTAATGAATAATGAAGTCGCCGCGGGCGGCTAATGAATAATGAATAATGAATAATTTCGGTTGAAATCCTACGGATTTCTCCATTATTATTGAAAGCGAAGGAAACCGTAGGTTTCCATCCACAATTATTCATTCTTCATTATTCATCATTCATTATTCATTCCAAAAAACAGGGAGGATGCCCGGCACCCTCCCTTTGTGTGTCAATACTTGTCGCGGATCTTCTTTCTCACCCCGAGGAAGGTGCCTCCTCCGATGAGAATGACCAGGATCACGGCGCAGATGACGTAGATGGGCAGTCCCACCTGAATGTCGGACTTCAGCTCCTCCCACAGCTCGTTGAGCATGATGAGCTGCTCACCGCCCAGATTCTTGTAGGAAGAGGTCTGCACGGCGTTGGTGTCATACATGAGGTCGTAGCCTCCCTCCTTGATGGAGTCCATGTATTCCTTGTACTCCTCGTTGTCCCGCACCGCGTTGTTGGGGGAGGCGTAGTAGGTGTACTCGGCGTTGGCTACGGCGGGCTCCTCCTGCAGCATGAACTCGATGTAGGCCTCGGCGATCTCCTTGTTGCGGGAGGTCTTGGGGATACACATGGCGTCCACGTAGAGGTTAGTGCCCTCGGCGGGGTAAAAGAACTCCAGGTCCTCGTTGTTCTCGTGCATGGCCAGGAAATCACCCGCGTAGTAGGCGGCGATGGCGGCGGAGCCGTTCTCCATCTTGTTGAAGATCTCGTCCATGACATAGCCCTGAAGGACAGGCTTCTGCTCCTTCAGCTTCTCCAGCGCCTGCCGCCACTCGGACTCATCCGGGGAGTTGACGTCCAGACCCAGGAAGTACTGGGCGGTGCCGAAAGCGTCGCGGGAGTTGTTGAACTGGAGGATGTTCCCTTGGTAGCGCTCGTCCCACATGAGCTGCCAGGAGCCCAGGGCGGGGTCATCGGCGTCCACCATGGAGGTGTTGTAGATGATCCCGATCATGCCGTACATATAGGGGACGGCGTAAAGGTTATCGGGGTCGTAGTAGTCGTAAACGGCGTCGGGACCGAAGAAGTCGGGGTGGATATTACCGATGCTTGGGATGTTCTCGAAATTGAGGGGAGCCAGCATATCCTCGGCGATCATGCGCTCGATCATGTAGTCCGAGGGGACCACCACGTCGTAGTCCACCGAGCCCGAGGAGAGCTTGGCGTACATGCTTTCGTTGCTGGAATAGGTGGAGTAATTGACCTCGACCTTGATCCCGTAGTTCTCGTAATACCAGTCCTCAAACATTCCGTTGACGTCGAGGGTCCCCTCGGTTCCGTCCGAAATGTATTCGCCCCAGTTGTAGACGTACAGGGTCACGGTGCCCCCTCCCTCGGTACAGGCGGACAGCCCGAGGACCGCGGGCAGAAGCAGCAGCGCGATCAGCAAAAATGACAGGAATCTTTTCATCAGGAGCGCCCTCCCTTCCGGTTCTTGCGATCCGCCGCCGAGCCCGCGAAGTTCACGATCAGCAGGATGGCCAGGATCACCGCCACGATGAGGGCGGAGAGAGCGTACATACTGAACTTGACGTTGTGGGCGGTCTGGTTGTAGACGTACAGGGGCAGGGTTTGGAAGTTGGGGGAGCTGACGAAATGGGAGATGACGAAGTCATCCAGAGACAGGGTAAAGCTCATCATGAGACCCGACACGATGCCGGGGACGATCTCGGGAAGCTCCACCTTGAAAAAGGCCTTGGAGGGGGTACAGCCCAGATCCTGCGCCGCCTCGGAGAGAGACTTGTCCAGCTGCTGGAAGCGGGGCATGACCGACAGGATGACGTAGGGCAGGTTGAAGGTGACGTGAGCGATGAGCAGGGTACCGAAGCCGAAGAGGTCGCGGGTGCCTAAGAAGGTGGCCACGGCCACGAAGAGCAGCATCATGGACACGCCCGTGACGATATCGGGGTTCATCATGGGGATGTTGGTGACGCTCATGATGGGCTTCTGGAGGTACTTGCGCTTCATGCGGTGAAGTCCCAGAGCGCCGAAGGTACCCAGGACGGTGGCGCACACCGAGGAGCAGACGGCCAGGACCAGGGAATTGCGGAGGGCGGAGAAGGCCTCCTCATCGTGAAACAGCTCTCCATACCAAACGAAGGAAAAGCCCGAGAATTCAGCCAGGCTTCCCGACTCGTTGAAGGAGAAGACGATCAACACCACGATGGGGATATAGAGCAGGAAGAAGATCAGACCGATATAGCACTTGGACAGAATCTTCATGGTACCATCCCTCCTTCCTCATCGGAAAACTTATTCATAACGGCCAAGGAGATGAGGATGAGGATCATCATGACCAGGGACATGGCCGCGCCCACGTTGTAGGTGGAGACGTTCTGGAAGAGACGCTCGATGGTGTCGCCAACCAGATCGATCTTGCCCGCTCCCAGCTTCTGGGAAATGTAGAAGGTACTGATGGAGGGCACGAACACCATGGTAACGCCCGACACAACGCCCGACAGGGTCAGGGGCATGATCACCTTGGTCATGGTCTGGAAGGAATTACAGCCCAGGTCGTGGGAGGCCTCGATGTAGCGGTAGTCCAGCTTGGTCATGGCGGTAAAGATGGGCAGCACCATGTAGGGCAGGAAATCGTAGACCATACCCAGAATGACGCCGAAATAGGAGCCCACGATGGGCAGAGGCTCCAGTCCCAGCTTCCCGAGAAGGGAGTTGAGCAGGCCGCCGTTGTCCAGAAGGGCCATCAGTGCGTAGGTGCGGATGAGCAGATTGCACCACATGGGGAGCATGATCAGCACCATGAGGATCTTCTGGGCCTTAGGAGACTGGCGGGACATGAAGTAGGCCAGGGGGTAGCCGATGATGAGGCAGACCGCCGTGGCGATGAGGGCGAAGGCGATGGAGAGGATGAATACGTTGGTGTACTGCTTCAGGTCGGCGATATTCCCCAGGGAGAAATGGCCGTTTGTGTCAGTGAAGGCGAAGTACAGAACGAAGAGCATGGGGGCCACGATGAACATGACCGTCCAGACGGTGTGCGGCACCGCCGCCAGCTTCTGGAAAATGCTTCTCTGGGCTTTACCCTTGCCCGCGGGGGGAGGGTCGGTCTTGCGGAGGGAGCGATCTTTCATTCTTCTTCCTCCTCCTCAAGATCAGACAGGTGGTCCATCTCGTCGCTGAAGGAGGAGTAGTCACCGAACTGACCCGAGAACTCCGACTTTTTCATGACGTGAATGGCCTCGGGCTCAATGTAGAGTCCGATGGTGGTATCGGGAGCGGCGTAGTCCGAGGTCTCCAGCATCCACTTAAAGCCCTGGACGTCCACGATGATCTCGTAGTAGTCGCCCTTGAAGGTGACCGAGGAAACCGTGCCGTTGAGCATACCCTTGTCGGCGGGGACGATATCCACGTCCTCGGGGCGGATGACCACGTCCACGGGCTCGTTCTTGGCAAAGCCCTCGTCCAGGCAGACGAAGGTATGGCCCGAAAAGCGGACCTTGCGGTCGGCCAGCATGAAGCCGTCCACGATGTTGGACTCGCCGATGAAATCGGCCACGAAGGCGTTGACAGGCTCGTTGTAGATGTCCACGGGGGAGCCGATCTGCTGGATGTGACCGCCCGACATAACCACCACCACGTCAGACATGGAGAGAGCCTCCTCCTGGTCGTGGGTAACGTAGATAAAGGTGATGCCCGTGGCTCTCTGGATCTTCTTCAGCTCGCTCTGCATATCCTTGCGGAGCTTGAGGTCCAAAGCACCCAGAGGCTCGTCCAAAAGCAGGACACGGGGATGGTTGATGAGGGCGCGGGCGATGGCGACGCGCTGCTGCTGACCGCCCGAGAGGGTGGTGACGCGGCGACGCTCAAATCCCTTGAGGTTGACCATGGCCAGCATCTCCTGGACCTTCTGCTTGATCTCCTCCTCGGGGGTCTTTTTGAGACGCAGACCGAAGGCTACGTTCTCGTAAACGTTCAAATGGGGAAACAGCGCGTACTTCTGAAAAACCGTGTTGACGAGACGGCGGTAGGGCGGGACGTGAGAAATCTCCTTCCCATCGAAAAACACCTCTCCGCTATCGGCCGTCTCAAAACCGCCGATGATCCGGAGGGTGGTGGTCTTACCGCACCCGGAGGGTCCAAGCAGAGTTACGAACTCTTTGTCATGGATATCCAGGCTGATATTGTCGAGAATGGTCTCGCCGTCAAAGGCCTTGGATACCCCACGCAGTGAAATGAGGATCTCTTTTTCCATGTCGCATAAAATCTCCTTTAAGGGGGTCTTATTCTTTGCGCGTCTCCCGTCACGCGTCAGGCTCATCGGCGGGTCTGCAGGCACCCTGTCGGGTGTGGGTAAGCGCCTATCCTGTATCGCGTGCATACTGTCCGCAAATTCAGTATTATTGTAGCAGAAAACCGAGAAAATTGCAATATCTTTTCCGTTATTTTTGAAATATTTTTGCTTTCTCGGGCATATCCCTCACCATTTATGCCCTTTTGGCGATAGGCAAGCCCTCAAAACCCCGGATACCCCTCCCGTTGGCTTGCCCTCGGAGAGCGGCGTCCCTTGGTGGACGTGCTCTGTCGCGAAGCATACCTTCTCCAGCTCCCGCATAGACTGTAGGGTATCCTTGAAACCGTGGGAGGTATACCGTGAACCGTTCTGTACCGCTTTGGCAGCTGATGGGCTTTGCCGTGACCTCCCTCGGGGGAACGTTGCTGCACTTTCTGTATGATTGGCTGGGAGGGGCTGTGTGGGTCGCGCCCTTTTCGGGGGTGAACGAATCCACCTGGGAGCATATGAAGCTGCTCTTCTGGCCCATGCTGGCATTCGCCGTTGTGCAGAGCTTTTTCTTCCGTGATCGGGAGGACTTTTGGTGTATCAAGCTCCGCGGGATCCTCTTCGGGATGGTGCTGATTCCCGTGATCTTCTACACCTACAACGGGGCGGTGGGAAAGTCCCCCGACTGGCTCAACATCGCCATTTTCTTCGTAGCCGCGGCGGCGGTGTATTTCTGCGAGGCACGGCTATTTGCGGGTGGCGGGGTGAAGCGCGGGTCACCGAAGTGGGCGGTGGCGGTGCTGGGTGCCCTGGCGGTGCTGTTCGTGGTGTTCACCTTTATCACGCCCGAAATCGGGATCTTTCGGGATCCATTGACGGGAACCTACGGAATCTGAAAAAACACCCCCCACTCCAATTGAAGTGAGGGTGTTTGATCCGCTTTACGCGTGACCGCTGATCTTGTCCGAGCCGTGTCGGTGGTGATGGCGTTTGTCCGACAGGATATGCTCGTGCTCATGCTCGTGCTCCACGGTGTGGGTGTGAGTGGAGCCGTCGTGGGTGTGGGTGACGGTATGCTTGTGGAGGTGGCTGTGCTTCCCCGCCAGGGTGTCCAGGACCACGATCACGGTGCCTGCGATCATGATGGTAAGTCCCACGAAATACGCCCACGCGGGTCTTTCGTCAAAGAGGAAGAAGGACAGGGCAGTACCGATAAAGGGGGCGACGGCGTAGTAGGCGCTGGTCTTGGCGGCACCGATCATACCCTGGGCCTTGATGTAGAAGAAGATACTCAGGCCGTAGGCGACGAAGCCCAGGAGGAGAGCCAGAGCGAAGTACCGGAGCCTTGCGAGCTCCTCCCCCAGCACAAGGGCTACGATCAGGGAGCCGAGCCCCGAGAAGATGCCCTTCAGGAAGACCACGTGGTAGGTGTTCTTCCCCGACAGGTTTCGGGTGCAGTTGTTCTCCAGCCCCCAGCACAGAGTGGCCAGCAGGACCAGGATCGCGCCCCAGGAGAGCTTAAAGGAGGCCAGATCCTCAAAGGAGAGGAAGAAACTGGACAGGGTGATGAGGGAGATGGCCATCCACATTTTCCCCGAGACCGCCTCCTTGAAGATCAGGAGAGCGATCAAGGAGGTGCAGACGATCTCGAAATTGTTGAGCAGAGAGGCACTGGAGGAGGCGCTGTCCATGAGGCCGAACATGAGAAGAATAGGGGCGATCATGTCCAGAACGATCATGCCGAGGACGTAGGGCAGATCCTTTTTGGTGATCTTCTCGCCCGTGTGGGAGGATCTCTTTTTCGTTATGAGGAATAAGGCACCGATCCCGATACCCGCGCCCAGATACAGGTAGGAGGCCAGCATGGTAGGCTGAATATGTTGCAGAAGGAGCTTGGAGAAGGGGATATTGACGGCGTAGAGCGCCGCGGCCAGCACAGCGAGAAAGATGGCTGCGATCTTCTTGTTCATGGGGGTGCCTTTCTGTTGTTGGTCGATGGGGTCATTATACCACACTTTCGGAAATATGTCAACCATTTGCGCTGTACCTATTGCGCGATCCTCCATTGTGTGGTATAATAGTCTTACAAGCCCCGCGCTTGAATCTATTTATGGAGTGTGCTTTTTGAAAAACACCAACACCTTGGAGATTGTAGAGTAACCCCAAGCCATACGGCTTGAGAGGTATGCAAATACAGTCTCGGCATTCCTCTCGTATTGCGCGTCACAATAAGGAAAGGATTTAAGAAATGAACAATTTGACGATTCGTTTGGAAACACAAGCCGACTACAGAGCCGTGGAGGAGCTGACCCGCGAGGCCTTCTGGAACGTCTACAAGCCGGGTGCTGACGAGCATTACTTCGTCCACATGATGCGAAGTCACCCCGACTTCATCCCCGAGCTGGCCTTCGTGCTGGAGATGGGCGGTGAGATCGTGGGCAACATCATGTACACCAAAGCGTGGCTGGAGGATGAGGAGGGCAGGCGCAAGGAGATCCTGTCCTTCGGCCCTCTCTGCGTCGCCCCGAAGTACCAGCGGCAGAGGCTGGGGAAGATCCTCATCGAGCATTCCTTCGCGGTGGCTCGGGAGATGGGCTACGACGTGAACGTCAACTTCGGCAATCCCGGCAACTACGTCAGCCGCGGGTTCGTGAGCTGTAAGAGGAAGAACGTCAGCTTTGTGGCGGAGGGCAACTACCCCACCGCCCTGCTGGTGGCCGAGCTGGTGCCCGGCGCGCTGGACGGCAAGAAGTGGATGTACGTCCCCTCTACCGCCGCCGATTGCTGTGAGGACAGCGCCGCCGTGGAGGCCTTCGACGCCACCTTCCCCGAAAAGGAGAAGAAGTGGATGCCCTCCCAGGAGGAGTTCTACATCTATAGCCATTCTTCGGTGGTGCGATAAACGAAAAAACGCCGTCGGGAGGTCGTAAAGGCTTCCCGACGGTTTGTTTTTGCGTTCCGTATTACTCTTCCAGCAGCTTGACGATCAGGGGCTTGAAGAAGGTATTGGTGTCCTCCTCGGTGGGCTCCTCGGTGGGAGCTTCGGTCTCGGGGGCCTTGGTGGTGGCTTCCTCGGTGCTATCGGGCCGGGTGGCGTCGGGGTTGGGGTCGCTCTGGGTACAGCCCACGACGGTACCGAGCAGGAAGAGGGTGATGAAAAGGGTCATGATGAGATACTATTTCACGGTGGGACAGATCCTTTCTTGTATGAGATTTTTTCAACGCTTCATATTGTAGCACAACTTGCGATTTTTGTCAAAAAACGATCGTGTCTTTTTTCGCCCCAAAACAAGATCCACCCACTTTTCAGCGGGTGGATCGTCTTATTCGGCGGCCTTGAAGTTATAGATAGGCTTGATCCGACAAATGATCTCCGCGGTAGGCCCGATGTTCTCCACGATCTCCTCCAGGCTCTTGTAGGCCATGGGGGACTCGTCGAGGGTATCGGGGACGACGCAGGTGGAGTAGATGCCCGCCATCTGGGCCTCGTACTCAGCCATGGTCAGGCGCTCGAAGGCGGCGGAGCGGGACATGAGACGGCCCGCGCCGTGGGGGGCGGAGCGGTTCCAGTCCTCGTTGCCCTTGCCCATACAGATCAGGGAGCCGTCCCGCATATTGATGGGGATGAGGAGCTTCTCGCCCTCCTTGGCGGAGACCGCGCCCTTGCGGAGGATCATTTCGTTTACGTCGACGTAGTTGTGGATGGTCTGGAAGGTCTCCAGAGCGGTCCAGCCGCAGGCGTCCAGGATGATCTCGGCCATCTTCTCGCGGTTGCGCTCGGCGAACTGCTGGCAGATATCCACGTCGTGGAGGTAGTCCTCCATGAAGGTACCGTAGAGGAAGCAGAGGTCACGGGGGAGGGTGGGGTCCTTGGCCTTGAATTCCTTCTCCAGGGCCTTCAGAGTAGCCTGGATCTCACCGCGGCGGCCCTCGGCCTTGTAGGTGGTGATGATCTCCTCCCGCTGCTTGAAATACTCCTCCTTGCCCACGTTCAGATCCACGGCGATCTGCTGATAGTATTCCGCCACCTGGGTACCCAGGTTACGGCTGCCCGAGTGGATGACGAGGTACTTCCCTCCCGCCTCGTCGGTGTCCACCTCGATGAAGTGGTTACCGCCGCCCAGGGTGCCGAGGGAGCGCTCCAGACGCTTGGAGTCCTTCAACTGGCGGTAGCAGCGCAGGCGGGTCAGGTCAAAGCGCTCACGCCGCCCCTCCCAGACGTTTCGCCCGCAGGGGATGGAGTGGGCGGCCGCGTCCAGCTTTTCAAAATCCACCTCGATCTTGCCGAGGTAGACGGTATACATACCGCAGCCGATATCCACCCCCACCATGGCGGGGACGATCTTGTCGGTTACGGTCATGGTGGTGCCGATGGTACAGCCCTTGCCCGCGTGGACGTCGGGCATGATGCGGATCTTGCAGTTCGCGAAGGCCTCGGTGTCGCAGACCTCACGGATCTGCTCCACGGCGCCCTCGTCCACGGTGGTGGCGAAGCACTTGGCGGTGTTATGGGTCCCGATGATCTCGGTCATGTCATTCTCCTTTCTTGTACGGTCGGGGGATCAAATTTGGGTTTGTCGGTCTGACGGAAAAGAGTGCCTCACTTCTCGTGATGACTCCCCCACCCGCTTCGCGGGAGCCCCCTCGGGGAGGGAGCCTCTTTCCCAACCCCGCGGAAATTCTTTGCCCGATAAGTGGTTTTTGCCCGCGCTCTTTAGGCTCCCTCCGGGAGGGAGCTCCCGCCCGCAGGCGGGTGAAGGAGTACGCGTGCATAACGGTTTCCACTTTCTGAGGTTATCAGACTCACCGACAAACCCCAATTT
>JAZNJA010000181.1:0-3683 GCA_045577755.1 Eubacteriales bacterium | reverse complement strand
TCTACGAGGATCTCTCCCACAGTCTGCCTCCCCGGGAGGAGGACAGCCGCAAGAGCGTGACCGTGACCGTGGAGGGAGAGGGAAGCACCGCCGACGTTCTGCTGCCCTTTGACGGCGAGAGCGGCCTTTTCACCATCTCTCTCGGAAAAATGCCCTACCATTCCACCACCGACTGCGATATCTGCGGCTTCGCCGAGGACGGAAGCGGTCTGCTTCTGGCCGGCCACGGTAAGGGCTACAGCACCGTGACCGTCAACCTGGCGACCCCGATCCCCCTGGACGCGGTCATGGGCATGGAGATCACCTTCCGCACCGATAAGGAGCTGAAGAGCTCCTCCCTCCGCGTGTTTCCCGCCAACGAGACCGACGGCGGTGCCATGATCAACACCACCCCCAGCCTGGCGGGGGCGGTCACCGAGGCTGTCACCCGTGACCTGGGCCTGGACCCCGAAAAGCTGTATAAGCTCTCGGACGCTGAGGGGAACCTGTCCTCCTTCCAGCTCATGTTCCGCGATAAGGATACCGCCGCCCTGACGGTGGAAAGCCTCCGCATCCTGGTTTCCCCCACCCGATACCTGGACATGGAGGAGAGCCTGTCGGGCCGCTTCTACTCCCGCGGCGAGGCGCTCCGGGCCATTGCCGACGAGATCGCCGCCCGCTTTGACCGCCTGGGCCTGGGCGCCGAGATCACGGTCAAGGGAGGTAGGTTCCGTCAGAATACCTCGGCCTCGGTTGGCAGTATCCAGTACGAGATCACGGTCACCCTGGCCGACGGAACCCGACTGACGGGAGAGGGTAAGCTGGAGATCCCCCCGCTGAGTGGGGGGTGGCTGAGTGACGGGGAGGGCGACTTTGGCTCCGCCCACGACTCCAAGGATCAATGGCAGACGACCTTCGACCCCCTGGGTATGGTGCTGCTCACCGACAATACCCTGAGCTGCGCCGAGGGTGTCACCACCATGGAGTATGCCCTGATTCCCGCCTCCGCCGCCTATGACGATCCCGCCCACCTGTGGCTTCCTCCTCAGATCCTGGATATGAGCGAGGACGGCTTCTCCACCCTGTTCGTCAACGCCTATCCCGATCACGCAAGCCGCATGACCGAGGGGGAGAGCTACCGCCTGCTTCTGCGGGGCGTGACCGCCAACGGCAACTATATCCTCCACCTGGATATCCCCTTTACCTATACCCCCCTGTCCCCGTCCGCTGAGGCCTCGCTGTCCGAGGCGTTGGGGAAGGTCACCGCCTCCTCCCTCACCTGCGCCGCGGATACGGCGGATAAGGCCGCATTCGTGGAGTCCGCCCTGACCGAGCTGATAGGCTCGGAGGCGGTGGCGGTCAAGGCCACCGTGATCGGTGAGGGCGTGAACTCGGCGCGGATGCGGGTGTCCCTGCGCTATACAGCCGACGTGGACGCCTCCCGCCTTCCCGCCTACAGCGTGAACGGAGAGGCTCTGCGGGCGGTCTACGGCTACGAGGGCCGAGCCTTTACGGTAGCCGATATGGTACTGTCCTACGGCACGTTTGACGGCAGCATCCTCCTGTCGGCTCCCTTTGACGGTGATCCCGCCGTGCCTGTGGCTGCCCCCGGGATCCGTAAGCTGTTCCATGCCCCCCTTGAGGAGGTCCGCGATCACCGCTTCGATTACGCAAGCCTTGAGCTCTGCACCCCCATTCCCGTCCGTCTCAGCTGGACCGACAGCGCCGCCGCGGGCAAGACCTACACCGTCACCCTGTCCCGCAGCCCCGATCTGTCTGACCCCGACGTCTATACCACCGCCGAAACCTTCCTGGAGGTCAAGCACCTCTTTACCGACACGGCCTACTACTGGCAGGTCAGCGATGGGGAGAGCCTGTCTCAGGTCTTCACCTTCCGCACCGAGGCGGGGGTCGCCCGCTTTGTGGAGGTGGACGGCGTGTCCAACTTCCGAGATATCGGCGGCTTCGTCACCCACGACGGGAAGCGGGTCAAGCAGGGCATGATCTATCGCTCCGCTCAGCTCAACGGCGTTACCTCCGAGGGCCTTGCGGTCTGCCTGGATATCCTGGCCCTCAGAACCGAGCTGGACCTCCGCGGCTCGGGCGCGCCCGTTCTGGGCAGCACCGTGACCCGCAAGGTCATTCCCATGCAGTGGTACCAGCACATCTTCAAGCCTGAGAATTACGAGTCCACCCGCAAGACCGTCTCGGCCTTCGCGGCGGAGGAGAACTACCCCATCAATTTCCACTGCTCCATGGGCCGTGATCGTACCGGCACCACCGCCTTCCTCATCCTGGGCCTTTTGGGCGTGGATCAGGAGATTTTGCAGAAGGAATACTTCAGCTCCTACCTGTCCCAGGCGGGTGCCTTCAATCCCGAGGAATTCAAACTCCAGATCATCAATATCGACAGCCTCATAAACGGCTTCAAGCCCTACGCTCCCGAGGGGACCCTGCAGGAGCAGATCGAGGCCTACCTCCTGACCGCGGGGGTCACCGAGGCCGAGATCGCCTCCATCCGCGCCATCCTCTTGGAGGAATGATCCAACCGACAGAAAAAAGCCCGTCTCCAATACGCGGAGACGGGCTTTCCTTGTGGGGGAGGAGATGAAGCAAGAAGCGGCCCCCCAAAGGGAGCCGCAGGACGGGATGATGTTACCAAATGATGTAGAGCCAAGCCAGCAGAGCCTGGACGATGGCACCGATGGGCAGGAAGTTGCCGCCCGCGAATGCGGTAATGACGGACACCAGAGCCAGCACGAAGATGATGATACCGAAAATGCGGCGCTTCATGGGCTTGATGCGGAACAGACCGAAGATACCGGCCAGCAGCATGATGACACCGGCGGTAGCGGTGAGCAGGGCGCCGACGTCCAGAGCCAAAATGGCCTTGATGGCGGTCAGGGGCGCGCCGATACCCCAGACGATGTACACAATGCTGATGATGATGTGGATGATCTTCTTCATGGGAAACCTCCATTCAAAGTATTGTACCCATATTATAACAGATTTTTACGAATTTGTCAACAATTAATTCAAAAACTCTGCAAATTTCATTGCATAAAATCAAAGCACTAGCTCCATACCCACCTTCTGAACAGAGAGGCCGCACTTCTCATAGAACCGCATGGCGGAAGGATTGCAGGCCCAGACGTTCAGAGTCAGATTGTAGTATCCATTCTCGCGGGCATAGCCAACCGCGTAGTCGTAGAGAGCCTTGCCAATCCCCTTACCCCGCATGACGGCATCCACGCAAAGATCGTCGATGTAGAGGGTGGAGATCTTCTGCATGGAGGCGGCGGTCTGCACCTGGCGCACGCAGAAGCAGTAGCCCACCAGCTCCCCCTCCAAAGTCGCGGCGAAAATGGGGGTGTTTACGGTATCGGCCAACAGCCCGCGGAGCTGCTCGGCGGTGTACTTCTTGCACCCGGGAATGAACAGATCGGGACGCCCCTCGGCGTGAAGACCGTGGACCTGATAAAGAAGTGCCTCCAAGCGGGGAATGTCGGATTCCGCCGCGGGGCGAATGAGGATGTCGGACATGGTTTACTCCTTTAAATTTGGGTTTATCGAACTGTTTGACGGATGGGAAATGCATTTTTGGGGTAACGGGCGACCACATAGGGTCGCCCCTACAAACCGCCTTATAATAATTTAAAACCCGAAAAGTTATTGTCAAACAAAGAAATACGCCTGTAGGGGCG
>JAZNJA010000180.1:0-6996 GCA_045577755.1 Eubacteriales bacterium | reverse complement strand
CGGCGGGAAAACACTTGTCGGGAAACGGAATTTTTGAAGTTTGGCACGAAAGGCTCCCCCTTTGGGGGAGCTCCCGCCGTAGGCGGGTGAGAGGGCAAAACGCGAAGGCCAGCACTACCTAACAAACCGCTAAACCCCAATCTATTTCCTTCACATCCCCAACCGTCTCCGCGTCTTCCGCTTCATTTTCCTTGCACCGGTTTTGGACTCCGTCCCCCCGCAACCGCAGTCCCCGCAGTCACAGCAGTCTCCGCCGCAGTCGCAATCGCACCCGTCCCCGCCCGAGGCGCAGACCAGGATGATCAGCACGATGCTTCCCACCGTCATCAGCACCCCAAAGGCGGCAAAGGAGGAGAACCGCAGCCAGGGCGACTCCTCGTCGGAGCAGGCCACGTGGAGGGCGATCAGAGCGATCAGGGTCCAGAGCAGGTCGAAGAAACCAAAGCTAAACAGCACCTTGCTGTCGCTCCTCACCCAGAACACGATGCTGACCACGATCAGAATCACCGCCAGAAGACAGGTCCCTCCCGTCCAAAGCCCGTAGCGGTCGGGCTTTGCTTGGATCAGGATACAGACCAGACCGAACAGAGCAACAGGCACCATGAACCCCAAAAGCAGCTCTCCGTGGGTCGGCAGCTTGCCGAGATGGAGGTAATACGCCGTCATGCACAGGGAGGTACCCGCCGTGTTGATCGCGATTCCTACCAGGTAGAGCAGGGACTTCACCCACCCCACCGAGATCACGTCCTTGCTCCCTCCCAGCAGATGGCAGGGAATGGCAAACAGGGAGAGCAGAGCGCCGATCACCAGCACCGAGATCGGCGTGAACCGCTCCGCCAGTCCTCCGTACCAGGCGGGTATGAGGAGGCAGAAGAGCAGGGAAGTCAGGACTCCCAAAAGGGGGATCATCCGCCCGCGGACTCGGTAGGCGTCGGTCATCCGCTCGGCTTCCGCGGCGTAGTAGGCCTCCTCCCCGGGAGTGGTCTCAACGAGGTGATAGCGGTTCTCATCCATATCGGTCATGACGGTCTCCTTTCTTGGGGGGTGTGATCGGTTCTCTTGATGACATTATAACACAAAAGGAATATAAAGTCAATAGATTGGGAGAAAAAATATAAAGAAAAACGAGGCTCCGAAAAGCCCCGTTTTCTTTGTGTACGGCATTACAGGTTGTGCTCTGCCTTCCACTCCTCAGCCTTTGCGGCGGAGACACGCTTGATGTCCTCCTTGGCGTGGATGGACTCCTCGCCGCCGTTGACGTAGAGGAAGTACTTGCCGCCCTCGGTGACGTACAGAGTCTCCTCGAAGCCGGCGGGATCGCCGAAGTTGCCCTCGGTGTACTTGGCCACGAGGGTAGAAGCCTCGGTATCATACTCGACCTTGCAAATGATCTTCTTCATGGTGTTTCTTCCTTTATCTAAAGTATTTGACTTGACTATGTTCGCGGGAGCGCATAGCTTTCGACGGCTAACAGTATACCATAGAATCATGAAAAAAACAATAGGCTAAATCCCGAAATCTCCGCGATTTGCGTTGTAACCCTTATGGATTTTTCATAATATGTAGCCGAATGGGACACAAGGAAAGAAAAATACGCCGGAAAACAAAATATCCCTTGAAAAATATAGCTATTTTCTATTGATTTTATGTCCGTTCTATGATATAATTATCCTGATTATGACACCATGCGACATCGTGCGACACCATGCGACAGTGGTCTACCGCCGTCGTCAGACCATAGATAATTACGAAACGAAGATGAAAGACATGAAACTTCAGAACATCCGCAATTTCCCAACCATCGAGGCCTACGTAACCGATAAGCTGGAGCGCTACAGCCGCGAGGCTCGCACCATGGAGACCCTCTACGCGTATATGTTCGACGAGACGGACAATACCATGACGGAAACCACGGATGGCTACCGTGTCAGGAAAACCACCTACGGAGAGGCCCACGCTCATATCGAGGCGGTGGCGCCCACCCTGCAAAAGGCCCTCGGAGATATTCCCACGGGCAGCACGGTTGGACTCTACGCGCAGAACAGCCCCGCGTGGATCACCTGCTTCTGGGCTATCCTCAAGTGCGGCTATAACGTCCTGCTCATGAATACCCGACTGCCCGACGGGGTGCTGGAATCGGTCATAGCTCAGCATGGCGTTGCCGCCGTGATCTCGGACGGGCGGCAGTTCTCGGTTCCCACCCATACGGTGGATGGGGTCACCGCGGAAAGCGAGGAAAGCCTCATCCCCGTCCCCTTCGGCGAGGAGGTCACCTTCATGTCCTCGGGAACCTCCGAGCGGGTCAAGCTCTGCACCTACCGCGGGGAGAGCTTCTACCACCAGGTTTGCGACAGCCTGGAGATCCTCAAGCATTGTCCCGCCATCGGGAATCACTACGAGGGAGAGCTGAAGCACCTCATGCTCCTCCCCCTTTGTCACGTTTTTGGCTTCATCGCCGTCTACCTCTGGTTCGGCTTCTTCAGCCGTACCTTCGTATTCCCCAAGGACCTGAATCCCGTCACAGTGCAGAATACCGTGAAAAAGCATAGGGTTACCCACATCTTCGCCGTTCCCATGGTCTGGGAGGGTGTCCAAAAGGCCGCCACCCGCAAGATCGCCACCCGCGGGGACAAGACCTACCGCAAATTCCAAAAGGCCACCCGGACCGTCAACAGGCTGGGCAAAAGCGGCGATCTGCTGGCTCGCAAAGCCCTCCGCGAGGTGCGGGAAGGCCTCTTTGGTGACAGTATCCAATTCCTGATTTCGGGCGGCAGCCACATCAGCGCCGAGACCCTGGCCTTCTTCAACGGCATCGGCTACCACCTGGCTAACGGATACGGCATGACCGAGCTGGGCATCACCTCGGTGGAGTTCTCGGATAAGCGAGGGATCCTCAACACGGCCTCCATCGGCGCTCCCTTCCATACCACCGAATACCGCGTGGACGAGAACGGCGAGCTGCTGGTCAAGAGCAAGACCCGTGCCGCCCGCATCGTCCAAGGAGACATCGTTACCGAGACCAACTTCGACGAATGGTTCGCCACGGGAGACCTGGCCGAGGAGCAAGGGGGCCGCTACTACGTCAAGGGCCGCCGCGACGACCTCCTCATCGGTCCCGACGGCGAGAACATCAACCCTGTTCTGGCTGAGGCCGGCATCACCGTCAAAGGCGTAGAGCAGGTCTGCCTCTTCAAGGCTGCAACGGGAGAGATCACCCTCCTGGCCTCTCTCCGCGGGGGCTACTCTGCCGAGGCCCTTCGTTCGGTTCACAGCGAGCTGACAGGGGCCCTGGCCGCCGTCAAGCTGGAGCGGGCCGTCAGCCGTGTGCTGATGACCTATGAGCCCCTTCTGCGTGGCGGTGAGATCAAGCTCTCCCGGCCCCATATTGCCAGAGCCGTGGCGAGCGGGGAGATGGCCACGTTTGACGCCGCCGGCATTGACCGCCGTGTGGAGGAACGAATCTCGGGCCTGGAGGCTGAGGTTCGCGCCTGCTTCGCCACCGCCCTGGACCGCCCCGCCGACGAGATCCCTACAGACGCTCACTTCTTCAACGAGCTGGGAGGAACCAGCCTGGAATACTTTGCCCTCCAGAGCGAGATCAAGACCCGTTTCGGGCTGGAAAGCATCTATACCGAGGGCGTCAGCCTGTTTACGGTCAAGGACTTCACCGCGTACATCCGCAATCATTGAGACGGCGAGACTCCGTCCGAAACGAAAGGAAGGTCAACATGGTACGATCACTCAACACGAAATGGAAGGAGTTTCTCTTTGCCTTCTCGGGCTTTGGTCCCAACTTCCTCATGGTCCTCATGGGCTCCTACTATTCCGATGCCCTGAATCCCGCCGCCCTGGAGGCGGGCGAGCAGCTCCAGGCCATCATGCCCGGCTTCTGCTTCATTCTCCCCGCCCTGTTTCCCATCCTCTTTGCCCTGGGAAAGGTATTTGACGGCCTGATCGATATCCCCTTCGCCTACATCACCGATACCCTTTCCACCAAATGGGGCCGCCGCCGTCCCGCCATCGCGGTCTGCTTCCTCCCCATGCTGGTCAGCTTCATTTTGTCCTGGATCATGCCCGTACAGACCGAGTACAGCCTGTTCAATACCATCTGGGTCTTCTTCTGGAACCTCATCTTCTTCGCTAGCTACACCATGTGTCTCATTGCCTTCTACGGCTCTCTCTCCTCGGTCTGCGAGGACGAGCCCCAGCGGCTCCGCGTGTCGGGCTATAAGTCCTTCTTCGACACCATCTCCTACTGCCTGGTCTACGCCCTGGTCCCCGTGCTGCTGAAGAGCTTCGATATTCACATCCACACCCTGGTCTTTGCTTGCACCCCCCTCATGCTCTCCATGCTCATCCCCCTCTTCCTCATCAAGGAGGGCGAGAAGTACGGCTACCCCGAAAACGAGGGCCTCTCCCCCGAAAAGATCAGCATGGGCGAATCTCTGCGCCTCACCTTCAAAAACAAGATCTTTCGCCGTTGGCTCTACGTCAACTGCTGTACCTTCTTCGGGATGCAGATGTTCCTCTCGGGCATGAACGGCATGATCATCGGCGGCATGGGCATGAATAGCCTCCAGATGGCTCTGCTCAATACCTGCGCCTTTGCCCCGGTGCCCATCATGCTCTACCTTTTCAATAAGTCCAAGGCCCGCTACGGTGTCCGCGCTACCTATCAGTCCTGCCTCCTGGTCTTTGCCGTGGCCATCATGACCTTCTTCCTTGCCTCCCGCTTCGTTCTGGGAGAGGGGAACGTTACCCTCAAGGTCGTCATCGGTATGGTGGGCGGCCTGGGTGGCAGCTGGGCTATCGGTGCCTTCTTCATGATGCCCTACCTGGCTCCCGCACAGATCTCCTGCGTGGAGGAGCGGCTGACGGGGAAGAACCACTCAGCCATGTACTTCGCGGGCAACGCCGTGGCCACCTCCATCGTAGGCGCCATCTCGGGCTCTCTGGTCTACGAGTACCTCAAGAATATCTTCCTCTCCAAGGAGAAGGGCTTTGCCTGGGCTACCGACTCCGCTGAGGCCTACCGTAAGCTGTACGGCCTGGCGGCCGACGCCGCCGTCTCCGCAGAGGAGGCTGCCACGGTGTATAATTTCGCCAACCTGGTGGTACCCTTCATCGTCTGCGTCACCTGTGTCCTCGGCTTCTTCATTGCCTTCAAGCTCCCCCGAGACTTCACCCCCGCCATCCTCGCCCGTCAGTTCAAGGAGTTCGATCCCACCCTGGATATCTCCGAGATCGAGGCCGAGGAGGTCAAGCAGGAGAAGGAAGAGATCATCTTTGTGCAGGTGGGCCTGTCCGTCCTGTCGGGCTTTATCTTCGGCTTCATCTGGACGGGACTTCTGATCGGATCTGTCCGTAAGCTGACGGGTAAGCTCAAGACCCTCCCCTGGTGGCTGCTGTCCTGCCTCATCCCCTTCGGCCAGATCGCGACCGTCGTCAGGCTCCGCCGCCTCATCCTGGACAAGGCCGCCGAAGCAGGGAAGCAGGTCAAGCTCCCCCTGATCCCCCTGATCCTTTTGTCCTGTGTGTTCTTCATTCTGCCGATCAATATCGTCACCCTGGCCATCCTCCAGAACGCGGTCAACAAGCTTTACCGCGAGGATACCCCCGCCCCTGCCGCTGAGGTGACCCCATGATCGCTCTGTTTCATTGGTTCGTCCGTGTCACGGGCTACATCCCCGAGCGGCTTGTCTTCCGCACCAAGGTCTACTACGAGAACAAGGCGATCCAGTCCCGCCGCATTCAGGGGAAGGCCATCGTCATCTGTAACCACCAGACTCTGTACGACTTCGCGGTGCTGCTGTTTCTCTTCCCCGGCCGTACCCTTCGCGCCCTGGCCGCCGAGGTCCTGTACGTGGGAAGACCGGTGCTGGGCTTCCTCCTCAAGTGCTTTGGCATGATCCGCGTGGATCGGGATACCAAGGATTTCTCCTTTCTGGACAAGTGCGTCCGTGTTCTGAATCGGGGCGGAGTCATCGAGATCTATCCCGAGGCCCGCCTGCCAAGACCGGGCGAGGAGCGCCCCCTCCCCTTCAAGCCCTCCGCCGCCTACCTGGCGCTGGAGACCGATACCCCCATCATCCCCGTCTATTCCACGGGTAAGCTCTTCTGCAAGGAGCGCAACCGCGTCATCATCGGCACCCCGCTGAATCTGCGGGAGCTGGCCGACGACAGTCTCAGCATGGCTCACAACGTCGATCAACTCACGGAACAATTGCGAGGTAAGATCATTGAACTCCAACAGCAGCTCGAAGCAAGAATCGAAGAAGAGCAGAAGGCTCGGAAGTAACTTTTTCTACGACTTCGTCAAGATCACGGGGGCCATCCCCGCCTTGATCTGGATCCGTCCGCGGGTCATCCATATGGGGAAAAAGTGCCCCAAGGGAGGCGTCCTCATCTCCTCCAATCACCCCACCTTCGTCGATCCCATCACCATCCTGACGTCCTTTCCGTGGCGCCGTCTCCATTGCCTGGCCACGAAGGATCTGTACAAGAACCGGCTCATGACCTTCATGCTCAACCGCATGCACTGCATTCAGGTGGACAAGGACAACTTCAGCATGGCCACCTTCCACGAGGCGGTGGATCGTCTGAAGGAGGGAAAGGCCGTGGTCATCTTCCCCGAGGGACAGGTCAACCAAGGAGACGGCAGGGAGGTCCAGGCCTTCAAGTCGGGCGCCATCCTTATGGCCCACCGCGCGGGCGTGCCCATCGTCCCCGTCTACATCGTCAAGCGGGAAAAATGGTATCGCGCCCAACGCGTAGTGATCGGCGAGCCCTTCGACGTCAAGAGCACCGTGGGACTCATTCCCTCGGTGGATAAAATGAACGCCGTTTCCGAGCAGCTCCGCGAGAAGGAACTGGAGCTGAAGCGGTTGTATGAAGAGAAGTATCGGTGAGTGCATCAAATTGCAGTTTAGCGGGCTGTCTTTTGCCCACTTGTGGGCGGTCATCCTGAGCGGAGCCGCTTGCGGCGGGGTCGAAGGA
>JAZNJA010000179.1:0-31834 GCA_045577755.1 Eubacteriales bacterium | reverse complement strand
GGGATTTCGCTGGGTTTAGTACGAAAGGCTCCCCCTCTGGGGGAGCTCCCGCCGTAGGCGGGTGAGAGGGCAACACCCAAGGGTCAGCACGAACCAACAGCCCGATAAACCCCAATTTCCCTTCACGTCGCATCTATCAATAAATTTTACAATATCACCCTTTACAAACAACCCTTTCCATGGTATAATAAGACATTGCCACAGAAAGGATACCATCCCATATGACTTGCAAAAAGCTTTTGGCGATCCTGCTTGCCGCCCTTCTTTTGGCCGCCGTTGCCGCTCCCGCCGTGTCCGCTCTGGAGCCTCACGGCACGGGCATCAAGTGCCGGAACTGGCTGACCAATGATCCAAACTACCAGTTCTCGGACGCCTACAAGACCTCGGTCTGGTACGAGAACTTCACCTCCCTGGAGCTGACCTCCAACGACCGCAACAACATCCTCCGCATCGCCGTCTCCCAGCTGGGCTACCACGAGGGCGACTCCGCCAAGGATTTTGACGGCATGAACAAGAGTGGCTCCTCCAACTACATCGAGTACGCCCGCCTGCTGGTCCCCCACTACAACGACAACGCCTATGAGTGGTGCGCCTGCTTCGTCAACTGGTGCCTGAACCAGGCCCGTTTTGATAAGGCCTCCTCCGAGATCGGCTGCTGGAAGTGGGTGGGTGAGCTGAAGACCATGAAGATGTGGCAGGATTCCGCCGCTTACAAGGGGTCCTACACTCCCAAGCCCGCTGACATGATCTTCTTCAACTGGAAGAACACCAACACCGGCTCGGGCCACATCGGCTACGTTCTGTACACCACCGACACCCACGTCTTTACCATCGAGGGCAACGCCGACAACAACGTGACGGTGCGCTCCTACGCCCTGGGCGACCCCTGCGTCATCGGCTACGGTACCCCTCCCTACAACGAGGGTGACGAGCCCACCATCGACTGGTCCTACAAGGACGGCATGCTCCGCGGCACTTACGTGGTCAACAGCTACTCCGCCGCCCTCAAGAAGGCTCCCGGCGGCAAGGGCCGCATCTGCACCGTGCCTGCAGGCTCCGCCGTGACCCTCCATGAGGTGGTGGACGGCTTCGCCCGCGTCACCTACGGGGACAAGGAGGGCTACATGGAGACGAGCATCCTGTGGCTCATGACCCCCGCTACGGGCGAGGACACCCTGACCTTTGACGCCAACGGCGGCACCGCCGCTCCCGAGGCCGCCAAGGTCACGGTCAACACCGCCTACACCATTCCCGAGAACGCGCCCACCCTGGAGGGTGACACCTTCCTGGGCTGGACCCTGACCCCCTACAACGCGATCCCCGACTATAAGGCGGGTGATTCCCTCACGCTCACGGGCGATACCACCCTCTACGCCGTCTGGGAGAAGCGCTCCACCGAGCTGGCGGATGCCGCCTTTGCCGAGGGCAAGGCTCCGGCCTACGTCCGTCCCGAGGGCATTTTGAACAGTGCCGCCCTTCTGCTGGGAGGTCACTCCTATCTGTCCGTGCTGACAGGCAAGGACACCGAGATCAAGGCTGTTACCGACGGAGAGTTTGGCCAAGCTCTGTCCCTGGTCTCCACCGCCGAGAGCGCGGATCCCTACATCACCCTGAATTACGCTGCCCTGACCGAGTCCCTGAAGCTGGCTCCCGTCACCGCCGACAAGGTCGTTTATGCGGTTATGAAGATCAAGAACGTATCCATGAACAACACCGCTGTGGAGCTGTCGGTCAACGGATCCGGCAAGTCGGCCACCGCTCTCCTGGAGGATGGAAACGACTGGCAGTATGTGGTCTTCAAGCTCTCCGACACGGGCTTTGAGGGTGCAATCACTTCCCTGCGTATCGACTGGGAGAAGGCCGCCAATGAGGCGGGCAACACCGCTTACCTGGCCGATATCTTCTTCGTAGCCACCGAGGAGCAGGCAGACGCTTTGGCCAAGGGGATGTACATCTTCCCGGTCCAGCCCATCCTGGAGCCCGAGACCGAGGCTCCCATCCCCTCCGACAGCGAGCCCGTCACCCAAGCTCCCGGTACTCCCTCCGAGCCTGTCGAGAGCGACGGTACGGTGGACGGCACCGATACGGAAGACGCCACCCGGGACGCGGACTCCGGTTGCGGCGCCGCCGCGGGACTTGTTCTGTCCCTCTTCATCCCCCTCGGAGCAACCGCTCTTCTGCGCAAGCACGAGGACTGATCCCAAAGCGGGTTACCTGTCCCGCCGAATATTGAGAGGCGCTCCGCCGCGGCGGAGCGCCTCATTTTTCAACTCAGGGCCTCCCCCGCGGTGCCCACACGGCATCTCTCATTGAAAACGGAGAACTGATCCGGCCTTTTTTTCAAAAAAAGAACTCAATTCACCGAAAAAAGTCGCAAATCATCTTGACAAATCAACTTCCATAGGCTATAATAGTGGTGTTGTTATATTCTGGGCGGGTGTCCGAGACATCCGAACCACACCGCATTGCGGAGAAATGGAGAAACGCCATGTTTGAAACCCTGAAAAAGCTGCTCGTTGAAGAGCTCCAGATCGACCCCGACAGCATCACCCTGGACGCTGAGCTGTCCTCCGACCTCGGACTGAACTCCATTGAGCTGGCCAATCTGGTCATGCTCTGCGAGGAGAAGTTCGATCTCACCATTGACGACGACGATATCCATCGCTTCGTCACCGTCGGCGACGTGGTCGACTACCTGGAAAAGCTCTGATTTCTGAGCCGTCTCCCCCCTAAAAAACGGTACCCTTGGCCGGGTACCGTTTTTCTTTATTCGGTTCTTTGAAAAAAGGAATCGGCCACCCTCGGGACATCCCCGACAGCGGCCGATTTCTATCCTTGATTGGTAAGTCGCGATCCATGAGCGGAGCTTTGCCGATCAAGCGCGGGTAACCTTACCGGAACGCAGGCAACGGGAGCAAACGGCGACGGTCTTGTGAGTACCGTCCACGACTGCCTTGACCTTGCGAATGTTGGGCTTCCAGGTGCGATTGGTTTTACGGTTGGAGTGAGACACATTCTGACCGTAGACAACACCCTTTCCGCAGACACTACATTTTGCCATGACTTGACACCTCCTTACTGTGGGTTTCGGGCCTGTCAGGTTATGACACGCCTACAACATAAGACAACAGTCTGTATTATACCATAAAACTTTTAAAATTGCAAGAGCTTTTTCAAAAAAAATTTAGAAAATATGCAAAGTTTTTCGAGATTTGAATTGTGCAATTCTGCCATGAGTCACTTGTTGGACTGCTTCTCCCGCTCCCGCTGCTGGCGCAGCTCCTGTTTTGTGGGTCTGTCGGACTCGGGAAGCTCGGGAATGCCCATTTTGGTGATGTGGAAGTCCTTGGCACCCGCGATATAGGCCACAAGGGAGACCAGCATGGCGGGAATCGTAATGACGAAATAGCTCCAGCAGAGGCTGTTAAGGGTCACACCGCCCAGCCGGACCGTAGCGAGGATGCCCTGGTACATACCCTGGGTCAGCAGGGCGATGAGACGGGCGATGGACTCCAGCCCGCCCACGTCGGCCAGCTGACCGACGGTAATGAGAACAGCCATCAGGATATTGAAGAGATTGGCGATGAGGGAGAGAACGAGACCGCGAAGGGGCTTGAAGGGGATCTTGCCGTAGCGGATGCTCAGCCGATCCTCCGAGCCTGTTTTCCAGGCGGAGCCGTAGGTCAAGGCCAGGTAGAAGACCACCGAGCCGATGCTGCTCCAAAGGAGAAGCGCGTCGCTCTCCGCCTTGCCCGCCGTCATGGCCAGCGCGAAGCCGAACATGGAAATGGCGACCTGGTTGAGCATGAGACGCACGCAGGGATAGGAATATCGCTCAAAGAATGCTTTCATGATATACACTCCGATTTTTCATTGTCCCTTATTATACCGAAAAAATGTTTCCTCTTTGCCACGGAATTGTTACCAAATAACGATAAGTTGTGACAAATTCATGAGCAGAGGGATAAATCCCGCAAAGTTTACAGTTTGTCCATGTTTCCTTCGGCGGCATTTCGCAAATTTCGGGTACTATGTAAGGGAGATAAATCCAACCCGAAAGGAAAGGTCACCTATGCGCCACGAGATCAGCGTCAACGAATTCTCCCCCATCATACGTGAATACGCGGGCTATAAATCCGCCATACAGGGCTGCTCCCAGCGCACGGTTGAGCAGTACCTCATCGATCTGCGCACCTTCTTCCGCTACCTGCTCTGCGAGGGGGACTCTGCCCTTCTGCGGGATACCGAGCGGTTCATGGAGGTCACGGTGGAATCGGTGGATCTGGACTATCTGAGGCGGGTGACCACCGATCAGATCTATGATTTTCTCCTCTTTGCCGACTCCGAGCGGGAAAACCGCACCGCCGCCAAGGCCCGCAAGCTGGCCGCTATCCGTTCCCTCTTCAAGTTTCTGGTCAACAAGCGGGGCTATCTCACGGATAATCCCGCCGCCAATATCGACTCTCCCAAGAGAAAGCGCTCCCTGCCCAAGTTCCTCTCTCTGGAGGAGGCGCTGGCTCTGCTGGCCGCCGTACGGGAGGACACCGAGTCCCACAGCAGAGAGCGGGATTTCGCCATCATCACCCTGTTCCTCAACTGCGGTATGCGCGTCGGGGAGCTGGTGGGCATCAATCTCCAGGACATCGACCCCCAGCTCCGCTCGCTTCGAGTAGTAGGCAAGGGCAATAAGGAGCGCATCATCTACCTCAACGAGGCCTGCCGCGAGGCTCTTTCGGCCTATCTGGTGATCCGCCGCGGGGAAAAATACGAGAAGTGTCTCGACAGGGCTCTCTTCCTCTCCAACCGCTCCTCCAGGCTCTCCATCCAGGGGGTACAGGCTACGGTTCAGAAATACCTCAGACTGGCGGGGCTGGAATCCAAACACTACTCAGTCCACAAGCTGCGCCACACCGCCGCGACCCTGATGTACCAGAGCGGAGAGGTGGATATCCGCGTGCTGAAGGATATTCTCGGGCACGAGCAGCTCAACACCACCCAGATCTACACCCACGTCAGCGACCGCAACATGGAGGAAGCCATGCGGCACAATCCCCTTTCGGGAGAGAGCACCAAGGAGTGACCCCATACGAAGGCCCCCGCTCGGATCGAGCGGGGGCTTCTTTTACGCTTTGCCCCCGGGCTTTTTGGCGGGGACTTGTTTTCCGTTTCCCTTGGGGTGGGACCTCCCGGAGGAGGAATGCGGTCCCTTCCGAGGGGGACGGGGTGCCGACGTCCTTCCCTTGGAAGGCGCCGCGTCTGTTCCGGCCTCGGACTCCCCGGGATGGCGTTCTGCCTTGCGAGGGAACCCGTCGGGGATAGACCTATTCTTTTGGGGAGGAGGCGGCGATGTTTTTCCTTTTTTGACGGCCGAGAAGCCGAAGCGTCCCAGCTTTTCGCCCAGGGCAAAGTACTCACCGTGGGCAAAGGCGGCCAGATCCGCCCGCTCCAGGCAGAGCTTCCCTTCCTCGTTCAGAAGTGACTCGTCTACGTCCACGGCGACCACCTCAGCCAGGAAGAGATCGTGGGTCCCCTGGGGGAGGATATCGATGACCTTACACTCCAGAGCCAGAGGGCATTCCTCGATGACGGGACAGGCCACCTCCGAGGCGGAGGCCTTATGGAATCCTGTCTTGGCGAATTTATCCACCTTCGCTCCCGTGTAGATGCCGCAATAATCGCATTCCCGCACCAGGGAGGCGGGTGTGAGATGGATGATGAATTCGCCCCGCTCCTTGATGATGGCGTAGGAATGGCGGGTGGGGCGCACCGAAATGGATACACGGGGGGGATGGGTATTGATGATCCCGGTCCAGGCGACCGTAATGATATTGGCGTGCTCCATGTCCCCGCAGGTCACCATAACGGGGGGAACGGGAGCGAGGAGGGTACTGCCCTTCCAGGTGATCTTGGCCATACGGGGGCTCCTTTCGGCATAGCAAGAGAATGGAGACGGTCACCGCGGTCAAGGCGGCTCCCACTATAGGTATAGTATAGCACAAACCCTCCGGGAAGTCAAGAGAGAGGGAGGAAATCAGCTACGGAATGGACTCCCGTGCATACAGAAAAAAGTCCCCGGAAGACCGCAAGGGTGATTCCGGGGTTTTGGGGGGCGGGCGGCCGACTCAGCTTCCTTCCTCGCCCCGACGGTACTTTTCGGCTTGCATACGGAACATTTCGGCATAGGCTCCGTCCAAGGCGATCAGCTCGCCGTGGCTTCCCTGCTCGCAGAGCTTACCTCCTGCGAAGAGGAAGATGCGGTCGGCGAAGCGGGTAGTGGAAAGGCGGTGGGAGATGAAGATCACCGTAGCGTCGCGGTCTGCCTCGCGGCTGTTGGCGGCGTTCAGAATGGAGTGGTTCAGCTCGTACTCGGCCACGGGATCCAAGGCCGAGGAAGGCTCGTCCATGATGATGAGGTCATAGGGACGGATCAAAACGCGGGCAATGGCGACCTTCTGCGCCTCGCCCCCCGACAGCTCCACTCCCTCCTTGTCGATCTCACGGGTCAGGGGCGTATCAAGGCCCTTTTCCAGGGTGTTCAGCCGCTCGGTAAAGGTGGCGCTGTCCAGGGCCTTGCGGATGCGGGATTCGTTTTCGGGAGTAGGGTCGTAGCCTCCGCCCATGACGTTTTCCCCCAGGGTGGCGGCGAAGATGCGGTAGTCCTGGAACACCGCGCCGATGCGGTCACGGTATTCCTTCAGGTCAAATCCGCGGATGTCCCGTCCGTTGTAGAGGATGCGCCCCTCGGTGGGGTCGTAGAGCCGCATGACCAGCTTGATGAGGGTGGTCTTGCCCGCGCCGTTGTAGCCCACGATGGCGGTCTTCTCCCCCTTGCGGATGGTGAAGCTGACGTTCTTCAGCACGGCGGGACGCTCTCCGTCCGGCTTTGGGCTCTCCTCCTCGGCCTGCTTCCCCTGCTCCTTGCGCTCGAATTCCTTGATCTCGGCGGCCAGGGCGTTCTCATCGTCGGTGAAGACCGAATGATAGGTAAAGCTGACGTTCTCAAAGGTCAGGGACTCAAAGGGTGGGACGGGCTCGGTCCCCGATACCAGGCGGTTCTCATGCTCCAGAAATTTGAAATACTTCTCAACGTAGAGGGCTTGCTTGGGTAGCTCGGCAAGGGAGTCGGCCAGGTTCATCATGATGGACTGAAGCATCCACAGAGAGGTCACGGCGGCGGCGAAGCCACCTAGCTGTACCCGTCCCGCCGCCAGCTCGAAGACCATGATGAGGATGGTGGCGTAGTAGGTGCCTCGGCGGGCGACGTTGAAGCCCACTCCATAGAGGAGGGTGAATTTCTTTCCGTACTTGAGGTCCAGCCGGTTCAGCTCACGGGCCGTATCCTCGCAGTCACGGGTCATCATATCCCCTACCCCCGAGGTACGTATCTCCTTGGCATAGTCCGACAGATTGAAGACACGGGTGACGTAGCCCTCCCTGCGCCACAGAGGATTCATGATCTCCATGACCCTCACCCACAGACGGGCACCGAAATAGTCCACCACCAGGGTAATGATCACGCCCACCAGCATGAGGATGCCCATCCATAGGTTGATGGACATGAGGAGGGCTGAGATGGCGGTGGCCGATATGATGCGGTTGATGACGTTCCACAGTCCCCGCACCACGGCGATGGCGCGGTTGTCGGATTCCCGCATGGCCCAGACGAACTGGTTGTAAAAGTCGGGATCGTCGTAGCAGGCAAGGTCCATGGCTTGGGCCTTGCGGTACAGCTCGGAATGCATCCGATAGCGGAGCTTGTTTTCCAGGATGGGGTTGAGGATGAGGTTGTAGATATGGTCGGGGATGAAGACGATGATGTAGAACAGCGCCAGGGCCAGGATGAAGACCGCCACCTCCCCGAACTGATCCGAGGTGTCCAGGGCGTTGAACATGGCGTTGCGAAAGTAGACGGCGGCGGTGTCGATGCCTGCCCACATGAGGGACCAGAGGGCCAGAAAGATGATGTAGGAGGGGAGGAGCCTCCAGACCTTGGCCAGGATCTTGGCATCATAGATCAGGACGGTACGGGCGCGGCGGCGGGGCTTGGGGGTCTGAGCGGTCGGGATCATGCGCCCACCTCCTCTCGGGTCTCGGTATCGGTTTCCCGATAGCTTTCAGCTTGCTTATGGAACATATCGGCGTAGTGACCGCCCCGCTCCATCAGCTCGCGGTGGGTGCCGCTCTCCACCACGCGGCCCTCCTCGAAGAGGTAGACACGGTCGGCAGGAACGGCGGAGGACAGGCGGTGCGAGATGAAGACCACGGTGCGGTCGGCACAGGCCTCCATCATATTCTCAAACAGCCGATACTCGGCCACGGGATCCAGGGCAGAGGTAGGCTCGTCCAGGATCACGACAGGGGACCGAGAGGCGAAGACGCGGGCCAGGGCGATCTTCTGGGCCTCGCCGCCCGACAGGACCTCTCCCTTGTCGTCGAATTCTCGGGTGAGCATGGTATCCATGCCGTGGGGCATTTTCATGACGCGGTCGTAAGCTCCGCTCTCCCGCAGGGCGTTCTCCACCAGAGCGCGGTCGGCGGCTTCTCCCTCGGGATCAGTCCTCATGGGGCGCATGAGGATGTTCTCGGCCACCGAGAGGGCGAAGGTGCGGTAGTCCTGGAAGACAGGCTTAAAGGTGTCCCGCCAGGATTGCAGGGTATGGTCGTTCATGGGGACACCATCCATGGTGATCTCCCCCTCCGTGGGCTCGTAGAGGTGGAGCAGGAGCTTGACAAAGGTGGATTTGCCCGAGCCGTTCCGCCCCACCAGGGCGATCTTCTCCCCGGGGGCTATGCGGAGGCTGATGCCGTGGAGGGTATCGGTCTCGGAGCCCTCATAGCGGTATTTCACCTTCTTCGCTACGATCTCACCGCCCCGCGCTACAACACCCTCGGGGTTTTCCTTGATCTTGGGCTCGTAGTCCAGAAAGGAGCGGAGATTCTCGATGTACAGGGCGTGCTCGTGGAAGGAGACCAGGTTGGTGACCAGGCCCTGGAGGTAGCCCGATACCGAGCCGATGGAATTGAGCACCACGATGCAGTCTCCCACCCCCACCGTCCCCCTCACCAGGGTGGCGTGGACGGCGTAGAGACAGGCCCCCAGGATGGTGACCACCTCATGGGAGACGCGGGCGGTATAGTCCAGGGCGGCGGTACGAAGGCCGTATTTGCGCTTGATCTTCTCGATCTCCACGGTGGTCTCGTCCAGATCCCGCAAAAGCTTATCCGACATACCCGTCAGGCGCATCTCCTTGGCGTAATCCTGCAGGTAGAAGCCTCGCTGGATGTAGTTGGCCTTCCAGGCCAGCTTCTGAATATCCTCGTTTTCCTTGAAGGCGATCCTGTTGCGCTTCTTACGGATGAAGCCCACCGCGAAGGGGATGAGGGCGAAGAGCATGAGGATGGGGTCAATACTCCAGAGCAGGAGGGCGTTGGCGATCAGGGAGAAGACCTGGCCGAAGAGCCGCTCCAGGGACCAGAGGACATTGAAGGCCCGGTCCTCGGCTTCGTTCATGGCCTTGACGTACTTTTCGTAGTAGGCGGGGTTCTCGTAGCAGGACAGCTCCACGCGGCGCATCTGGCCGTAGAGGGCGGCTTTGATAGCCAGAGTCAGCTTGCGCTGGCTGATGGGGGCGTAGATCTGCCAGAAGGCTTGCTGGGCAAAAAACACCGTGATATGGATGACGAACATTCCCAGAATGAACCAGGTCAAGGTCAAGGGGTCGCCATTCTCCCCCAGGTGATCCACCACCACCTTGAGGAGGAAGGAGCCGCTGAAGAACTCGATCACCGACCAGGAGAGATCCAGGAGGATATCGACGATCACGTAGGCCGGGGCGGCACGGCGGATCATCCTCAGCATGAAGAGGTTATTCTGCAGAACACGGCGAAGGGAAAGCCTTTCGGGCTTCTTTTCAGTAGGGTTCTTTTTGATTCTTTTACTCATAATTCAAACAGCAGGGTGCGGGGGCGGGGTAGGAACGGGAGGACGGGGCAGCTTTCATCTGTATAGTGCCATTTTGACCCGAAAGGTTGGCTCTTTTCGCCCATTTCGGAGGAATTTTTCCGCTCATCTCCCCGATTGCGCCGTACCGCGTACGGGAATACGGTTATTCCGGGGGATTCTTCGGCTTGCCCCCGGGCTTTACCATTCCGAAGGGGAGCGCGTGCCTTCCCTCCTCGTGGCGGATGAGGAGCACCATCTCCTCGCTGTCGGGGCATTCGTAGACCTCACGGGGGCAGAGGCGCTTCCCTTCGAAGACGGCGATACGGACACGGCCGTCATCCTCCCAGGGGAGAGCATCGATGCGGGTGGGTGGGTCGGCCTCTCCGCGGAGGAACAGCTCGTCGATCCCCACTCCGAAGACCTCCGCCATAGCGGGAAGAAGGGAGACGTCGGGAAAAGAGAGCTGGCGTTCCCACTTGGATACGGCCTGGGAGGTAACCCCCAGGCGGTCAGCCAGCATCTCCTGGGTCAGTCCCGCGGCGCGGCGGATGGCGGCGATATTCTCCCCCATACGGGAAAAATCGTATTTCATAGCTCGGACTTCCTTTCCGCGGCGCCGGGTGTGGTCTTGCGCACGCATCCCCTATATTGTACCACACAGCGGGGTGACTTGGCAATAAACCGATGGTTGTTTTTCTCATACACGCCGTAGAAAACCAAAAGCCCTGCCACACGGGCAGGGCTTTGGGGTTATGTGCGGGAATCACTCGAGAACGATGACAACGGTCTTACCCTCGGTCAGGGTCTGATCCTTGATGGACTCGAAGGCCTTGGACTGACCCTCATCCTCGTAGTATGCCTTCCATCTCTTACCGTCAGCGGCAGTCAGCTCACCGATGGTCTTCAGGATGCCGTTCTCGTCGAAGCAAACGATCTCCTCCTCGAACTCGGCGACGCAGAACATATCAATGGCATTGCCCAGAGTGCCGTTGCAGATGGTGGAGCCCTCGTACTTGACGGTAGCGCCCTCCTTGACGATCAGCTTCACGGTGATGGAGACAGCGGCCTGACCGGCGGTGGTCTCCTCGGTCTTGTCACCGCCGTCGCAGGCGATGAAGGCGGTGCCCAGCAGGCAGATGGCCATGATGACGGCCAGGATCTTCAGAAGCTTCATGTTGAATTCCTCCAAAAATTTATTTTGACAGAGTCATTATACTACATTTTCGGAAAAATGTCAACGGTTTCCGTGAAAATTTCATACGATTAACAAAATTTTCTGGTGATAATTGTGCAGTATCACATTCAATTGCGTAACATCACGGAAAAATGGATCAGAAAGAGGATGAGATACCAGAGGGACAGCCCCGCCGCGGCCGCGGCGGGTATTTTCTGGGTCGGGAGCCAGGACAGAACGCACAAAATCCCGCAAGCAACGGCGCCCAGCAGACAGAACCAGGCGGGGAGCAGAAGAAGGGACGCGAATACCAGCCGATACCAGGCCAGCGCCGCCCCAAAGGACAGGATCAGCAGGGTCATGCCCCGCCAGAAGGCCAGTTCCCGAGGACCGCCCCGCCCCTTCGTGGCCAGGGCGTATCCCGCCCCACAGCCCGCCGATCCCGTCACGGAAAGCCACAAAAGCCCCATGATCCACAGGGGAGGCAGGAAGCGGTCCGCTCCCAACAGGTGAAGAATCGGGAGGGGAGATCCCCCTGTCAGCCGCGGAAACAAGGCCGCTATCAGGGCGATCCCTCCCCCCGCGCAGACATAGGGCAAGCAGCTTGGACAGATCCGTTCCCCGTATCCGATCATGGACAGCACCTCCGCTTTGTACTGCCTTCATTCTATGCGAGGCGAGGGGATTCCAGACCGTCAGCGGAGCATCCTGATGACGGGTAGATCCCCTTGGAGGAACCCGGGCGGCAATTCCTCCGGGCCCCCGCTTCCCGCTTCATCGCTCCTTTTCCCGGGTAAAGCGGGAGAACCAACGGCTAAGAGGCCCCCATCCCCGGGGCTCGGAGCCCAGGGGCGGCAGAGAGACGGGAGGCAGCTTGGAGGGAGGAGGCAGAACGTCATTGGGGAGTAGGGGAATGCGGTTCGGATCGGCAGGGTCATGGGGGACGGGACGGATGGGCGGCTCTCCGTGAAGGGGGCAGACCTCCCGCGGCAGGTCATTCTCACGGAACCACCCCCGCTCGGTGGGGACGCCGTCTACGGGATGGTCACAGTAAGCCCCGGGCAGACAGCCCGACAGGGGACAGTACTCGGCCTCGGTGACGGTAGGAGGCAACGCGAAGGCTTCCGCGGGGGGCGCGCCGTCGTAGAGGCTCTCACACAGGGCTATCAGCTCATCCCAGACGGTCACGCAGGGATTGCCGCGGATGCCCCGCAGCTCAGAGGGGTAATCGTAGCCCATCCAGACCCCCGCCAGGAGACGGGGGGTATAGCCCACGAAGCGGCGGTCACAGGCGTGCTGGGTGGTGCCTGTTTTCCCCGCTGTGGGCAGTCCCGCCGCCTTGGTATGGGTCAGATAGCGGGCGGCGGTTCCCCGCTCGGTGACGGTGGTCAGCAGGCGGGTCATGATGGCGGCAGTCTCAGGGGACAGCACCTCATAGGCCCGCTCCTCAGGGCGGTTTTCCAGCAGTACCTGTCCTTCCCTGTCCAGTACCCGGCGGTAGGAGATGGCTTCCCGCCGTGTACCGCCGAAAAAAGCGGTATAAGCCGCTGTCAGCTCCCGAAGGGTGACCCCGCGGCTCTGCTGTCCCAGTGCAAGGGAGGATACGGTGCCGTCGTGGCTCTCCCCCTCGCCGGGAGATATGAGCCCCGAGAGGCCCATATTTTCCTTCGCGAAGCGAAACGCCTCCTCGGCTCCCAGCTCCTCCAGAATTCGGATGGGCACCGTATTGACCGACTCAGCCACCGCCTCCGCCACCGTGATCCGCCCGCGGTAGAGCCCGTCGGCGTTAGCGGGCCAGGGCATCCCCCGCCGCTCTGCCAGGGGGGCATCCTCATAGATGCTGCACCAGTTGATCAGTCCTTTTTCCAAGGCAGGGGCGTAGACCGACAGGGGCTTGATGCAGGAGCCCGCGGGACGGCGGGTATCGGTGGCGTAGCTCTGGAGGCGGTTGGCTGTCTTCTCCCCGATGGCGCCCGCCACCGCCAGGACGTCCCCCGTGCGGGGATCCATGAGGAGGAAGCCGGATTGGGGGCGTCCCCCGTCCCCGGTTGGGAAATGGGAAAGATCGGCGTAGTAGGCCTCCACGACGGCCTGGAGGTCGGCATCCTGGGCGGTCTCCACGGTCAAGCCCCCGCCGTAGACCAGAGCCGAGGCCGCGGAATAGGTATAGCCATAGACCGTCTGCAGATCGCGGATCACGTCAGAAACCACCAGGTCCGCATACCAGGAGGTCACGGGGGCGGGATCGGCGCGGGGGGTAGGATCGAGGGCGAGAGGTGACTCGGCGGCTTCCCGTCTCTCTTCCTCGGTAATATAGCCCTGCCGCGCCATTTCCTCCAGAATGAGATCGCGGCGGGCCTTGTTTTGCTCTGGATGGGTCAAGGGATCGTAGCGGGCCGGGTTGTTGGTAATGGCGGCCAGAGCGGCACACTCGCTCAGCCCCAGCTCCGAAACGGGCTTGGAAAAGTACCGCTCCGCCGCCGCGCCCACACCGTAGCAGCCCTCGGCCAGGTTAATAATATTGAGGTAGGAGCAGAGGATGGTCTCCTTGTCGCTCCGCCTCTCCAGGTCCAGGGCGGTGAAGATCTCGGTGAGCTTACGGTCCACGGTCTGCTCGTCCCGTCCCGTGAGGTTCTTGACCAGCTGTTGGGTAATGGTGGAGCCGCCGAAGCTGCCGTGTCCGGTCAGGTAATGGAGTCCCGCCCACAGTGTCCGACGGAGGTCCACCCCCCTGTGGGTGCGGAAACGCTTGTCCTCAATGGCGACGAAGGCATTGATCAGGTGGGGCGGCAGTTCCCCATAGGTCACGGGCACGCGGCGGGCGGGATTGGACAGCACACAGCCCGGGGCGGGGACTCGCTCTCCCCGTCCCGCGGCACGCTCCCGCGGCGGGTAGCAGAGCAGCACCGCGGGCTCAGCGGAGGCGGGGATATCCAGCAGGGTCATATCCATTTTCGCTCCCGCGTAGGGCGCCAGCAGCCCCCATCCCACGCCCGCAAGCAGCAGGACGGTCAGTGCCCCGCCCCCCGCGATCCATGCCCACCGTCGGCAACGTTTTTTTCTGTGCTTCCCGTCCTTCACCGTCGATTCCCTCCTTTTCGATATCTACAGTTCCCGATCTTTACGGTTCCCGATCTCTGCGAAATCCGTATCGGGCCACAAATCGGGCTTCTGTCGGATATTATGCCACGGTACTGCATAATTAACCGCTGTCGGGACATGATAATAGAGACAGAAACACAAAATACTGCCGCGCCCGACGGATATTGGGCAGAAAGGAAGGATTTGACCGTGAAAAAATTGGTAAAATGGCTGTTCGCAGGGGCCGTTGCCCTGGCGATCACCCAGTCGGGGCTGACCGCCGTTTACGTCCACGATCTCTCGGAGGAGCTTCACCACGCCCGCCTGGAGGGCTTCAGCGATACCGCCTACCTGCGAAGCCGCATCCGCGATCTGGAATCCACCTGGCGGGAAACGGTGCGGGACGCCCTCGCGGCGGTGGTCGAGACCGATACTGCCCCTGCGCCGGGGGGGGAGACCTCCGCCCACGAGGAGCCCCGCTTGCCCGCGGATCCCGACGGGGAGGAGAATACCGCCCCCGCCGAGACCGAGGTCAGCCGCGAGGAGGTCACCCTCCCCACCCATGAATCCCCTGCCGATCCCTCGATAGACGCAGAGGCCGGAACCGTCCCCGCGCCCCTCTACGTAGTGGCAGAGCACCGTGGGATCATCGGTCTGTTCGATCCCGAGGGGCAGCTATTGCGCACGGTCAACGTCTTTGTCATGACCCTCCCCGAGGCAGACCGTGCCGCTCTGGCGGCGGGGATCCCTGTAAGCTCTCCCGCGGAAGGGGAGGCACTTATGGAGGCCCTGGGATAAGACCGCAGGGAGGTCGGTGCGCCCGCGGCGGTCTGCTCCAACGAAAAAAGCGAAATACCTTTTCGGGGTATTTCGCTTTTCCTGTCGGGTCGGAGAGCCGTTACACGTCCCCGTCCAAAGCCTCGAGCAGCACGTCGGCAAAGATCTGATGCAGCTGCCTCGTTGGATGATTGATGTAATTGGCCAGATTGGCGGTCACGTCCATGCCCTCGGCCTCCAAAGTCTTCCATCTGGCATAGGCGTCGGCCACGGTCACGCCCAGCTCGGTGGCCAGGGCGCGGGCGGCGTCCACGTAGACGTCCATGACCCCGCTCTGATGCCATCCAGCCGTAACAGCGGCAAAATCCTTGTACATAGGAATGGTATCAGGGTGGACGTAGGTGTTGAGCATACTGGGGGTCAGGAGGATGGGACGAATGTCCGCGGCGATCAGGCGGGTGAAGATTTCACGGAGGGCGGCGGTATATTCCTCAACAGTCTCGGAGAGGTCGTTGAGGCAGAAGTTCACCACGCAGATGTGGGGCTTATGAGCGATCACGTCCCGCTCCAGGCGGTTCAGAGCCAAGGGGGCGTTGTCCCCCGCCACCCCCGCGTTGATGATGCTGACAGGGAGCCAGGGATTGACGGTCAGAAGCATTTTCCGCAGTCTTTCGTGGTAGACGGCGTCGAAGTCAAATATACAGCCCGCGGTATCCCCCCGGACGCATTCAAAGGCACCGTGGGTAACGCTGTCACCGAAAAAGGCGATGACGGGGGCACCCGTGTGGGGGTAGACGGCGGTCTTCAGATACTGAATGAGATTCACGGTAACTCCTTTCGTGAAAACAACAACTCCCGACCTCCCGCCCAGATGCGACGGTGAGATCGGGAGTGTTGTTACGGATTGATCCGCGCGGTTGAATTACTCAGCCTTGGGAGCCTCAACGGGGCAAGCGTCTGCGCAGGAGCCGCAGTCGATGCACTTGTCAGCGTCGATCTCGTACTTGCCGTCAGCCTCGTAGATGGCCTCGGTGGGGCAGTTCTCAGCGCAAGCGCCGCAGGAGATGCAATCATCGCTAATCTTGTATGCCATTGTAGTGTCCTCCAAATACGTATTTGCTCACAGCCGCCGAGCAAAAGCGACGGTGGGCTTACTGTCTATTATATCACAAATTCGTTTTTTTTCAAGGGGTAACGGGCATTTTTCGGCGGAATTTTCCCCGAAAACATGTTAATAATCTGTGAACTGTCAACAGGGATGTCTCCCGCGGGATCATTCATCGGCCTCGGCCTCGGGCTCGACGGTGGGAGCGGTATCCTCGGCGGGGCGCTCGGGTCTGGGGGTTCTGGTCTGGACCTCCACCTGCTCCCGCTTGTACCGTTTGGGTGCCGAATCGCTTTGATTGCGCAGGCTGACCTTGACCTCACCTTGGAGGGGGAAGATCTCGGTGACCACACCGGGGCCGTCGGGGGTATTGACGAAGGTACCCTGGGCGGGGGTCTTCTTGATCTCCTCGGCATAGGTGTCGTACTCGTAGCGCAGACAGCACATGAGACGACCGCAGCATCCCGAGATCTTGGTGGAGTTCAGGGACAGATTCTGCTCCTTGGCCATTTTCATGGAGACCTGACCGAAATCCGAAAGGAAGGTTGTGCAGCACAGGGGACGGCCGCAGGCGCCCAAGCCCCCGATCATGCGGGCCTCGTCGCGGATACCGATCTGGCGCAGCTCGATGCGGATATGGAAAACACCCGCCAGATCCTTCACCAGCTCACGGAAGTCCACGCGGCCTGCCGAGGTGAAGTAGAACAGGAGCTTGGAATTATCAAATGTATACTGCACCGAGACCAGCTTCATATCCAGCTTATGCTCGGCGATCTTCTCCACGCCGATCTTGTAAGCGGAGATCTCCCGCTCGCAGTTCTCGGCGTTGTGGGCAACGTCCTCCTCCGTGGCGATCCGCACCACGGGGCGCAGGGGCTGTACCACCAGGGACTCATCCACCAGGCGGTTGCCGATGCAGATCTCACCGAATTCCAGGCCTCTGGCGGTCTCCACGATGGCGTGCTTGCCTGCCTCGCAGGTCAGGGCTCCGGGGGCGAAGAAATAGGTCTTTCCCCCCGTGCGGAAGCGGATACCCGCCACAACCACCTTGCCCTCGGGGATCACCTCGGGCATGGTCTCCTCGGAGCGGGCGAAGATATCCCGCTCCAGAATGCGCTCTACCTCGGCGGCGTCCACCGCGTCCTCGGCGGCGGAACGGGCGCTCTCCGCGGCGTTCATGCTATCCTCAATGAGCAGGTCGTTCATATCGGGCAGAGCATCTCTCGCGGGGGCCTTGCGGATGCTGCGTTGGGGACGGCCCGTGGAGGGATGGCGGGCTCGCTCGTTCTGCCCTCCCGCGGTCTCGGGGGCGTTGGCCTCGGGCTTGCGCTGGTCACGGTTCTGGATTCCGCGGGGATTCTTGCCGGGCTGGGGACGGGTATCGGTCTTTGCCTCCTCGGTCTGGGGGCGATTCTGGGGAGCTTCGCCGCGATTGGGAGCGGGTTTGTTGCCACCGCGTTGCTTGCCGCCGCGGTTTCCGCTCTGACGGTTACCGGGATAGCGAGGCTTGCCGCCCTCGGCGGGGGCAGCCTCAGTCTGCCCGGGCTTTCCGGGACGGGAGCTGCCGGGCTCGGTATTCTTGTTCTTCTCTCGTGTATCCATGATGGGATTTCCTTTCACGTCATTGGGTATTGCCATGCGTCTCCGCGATCTCGGAGGCCAGGCGCATGAGGGTCAGGCGGACGTTGCCGTTCTCCTCCAGGGCGTCGGCGGCACGGTTCAGGGCTTCGTACAGGCGAAGCAGGGCGCGTGTGGTGAAGCGAAAGGCCAGCTCGGTGGCTTTTTCGCGGTCGGTGTAGTATTTGAGGGGGACCTCCTCGCTGTGGCGCAGGAGGATCAGGTCGCGGACCGCCAGAGAGGACATGGCCAAAAGCTCCAGGACGCCGTCCCGCTTATTGCCAAAGCTCAGCAGTACCGCGGGCAGGCTTCCCTCCCGACGGGCGGCGCAGACCGAGATGAGCTCGTCACAGCTCTCCCGCATGCGGAGGATGGGCTTGACCGAGCGGGCATCCGCCAGAGTCAGGGCTTGTCCGATACAGCCATCCGCCCGAAGCAGGACCGCGGACAGATCCTCCTCTGAGAGACTGCACCGTCTCTCGCGCAGGAATTGGCGGATCTCGCTATCGGGGATGGGACAGGTACGAAGGACGGGGGCGCGGCTGCGGACGGTCTCCAGAAGGGAGTCCGCGTCCTGCACCAGCAGTAAGAACAGCACGTAGGGCGGCGGCTCCTCCAGGGTGAGCAGCAACGCGTTCTGGGCCTGGACGGTCATGGTCTCGGCGTCCTCGATGACGTAGATCTTGGTGTCCAGATCGTTGGGCGGGGTCAGCACGTCCCGCCGCAGAGGGCGGATGGCATCCACGCCGATAGAGGCCTTGCCCTCCCGTCCGATGACCCGTATATCGGGGCACTTATCCTCCAGCACCTTGCGGCAGGAGGGGCACTCCAGGCAGGGGAGCGGCGCTCCCTCGGGGATCTTCCGGGGGATGGGCAGGGGCTCTGTATCGAAGAGCCCCATCTGATCGCTGTGTACGGGGGAAAGCACCCGCCCGGGGCGATTCTCACAGGCGATGGCGGCACAGATGTGGCGGGCGATGGTATGCCGTCCGCTACCCTGCCGTCCGTCCAGGATGTAGGCATGAGCCAGGTGGCCGTCGCGGATATCCCGATCCAGCCGCTCCAGAAGCGGGCGGTTTCCAATGACGGTATGGCAAATATCCTTTTCGGTCACGGCCATGGCTCACTCTCCCTTCAAAAACAGTATATCAATTTTATAGTATAGCAGAAAATCACGGATTTGTCAAGGGAAAAGTTTTGGATCCCGCCAAATCTGACGAGATCCGGGTGGGTATATCGCTTGGGGGACTCACCCGACGGGGCAGAGCCATTCCATCAGCCGCTCCAGACAGCTCACGGTGTAGCTGTCCCCCGTCGCCATGAGATTGTTAAGGAACAGTACCGTATCCACGCCCTTCACCCGTGCGAGCTCCGCCAGATCCCCCTCCCAAAAGCGGTAATCCACGGCGTACACGTATTCGTAGGAGTCCGCCAGCAGGGGAATGAAGGCGTTTCCGTAGGATTCCCGCACGATCAGCACCGCCGAGCCGTCGGTCATACGGTCATTGTGAACCTCATAGTAGGCGTGATCCCCCGAGCAGAAGGCGAGATACTTGTTAGAGGAGGTGATCTCCCGATGGATCAGGGGAACGGTGCGCCGCTCCCCCTTGCTCTCCACGATCAGCTCGGTGACCGTTGGGGACAGGTAGGCCGTCAGAGTATCGGGGTGCGCCTTCAGTCCCTCGTTGTTGGTGTGGCGGTACAGAGAGCCCAGGAAGGTGTCATAGGTAAAGGTATCGTAGGCCTCCAGAGGTGGGTACGGCCTCCCGACAGCATTCAGGAAATAGCGGCTGGCATAGTACGCGCCCGTAGCCGTCCAGTGATGGTCGGTACGGAAGTACAGCTCCTCCTCGGTATGACGGGCCAGCTCCTCATGAACGGGGAGAATGACCACAGGCGTCTCCACTCCCGCCTGGGGAGAATAGGCGCGGATGGCGTCATAGATATGCTCCACCGCCAAAAGCCCGTTGGAGGCACCCAGCTCAGCCAGCTTTTCGGGGGTAAGCCCGTAGCAACAGGCCGTCGGCACCACCATGCTGTATACCGTCGCCACGCCCTCCAGCTCCAGCGCCGCCTGTACCACCACGCGGCTGTAACGATCCGTCAGATTGCGCTTATAGAAGTACAGCTGCCAGCAGGTGTCCCCCTCAATGTAGTAGCCGTCCACGGCCTCAGCAGGAGGCATATACCCGCGCAGGGGCTTGTGGGCCCAGACGAACTCATGCTCGGGATCGATGGTATCCACAACCCCGCCATAGCCGCTGAAATCCCCCGACCCGATCCCATACAGTCCCTTGAGGGTATGGCTCGCCCCCATCAGCTCCTCTCGACAGGGGTAGGTGTCGGCGTACCATTGGCTGATCCCCGCAGTGAACTCCCCCGACAGGAGGGATGCGAGGGTAACGCGCGGGAAATGGGTCAGCTCCCGTCCCTCGGATTCCGAGACCGCGGGGCGGAGAGGCAGGATCAGTCCCAGAATAAAGCCCACCCCCAGGGTCACCGTGAACAGACAGATCCGCAGGCGTTGAAAGAATACTTTTTGACGCATATCCGTATCTCCTTTCAGAAGCGATAGTACAGGAAGGGATTATAGCTATCCCCCACCAGGCAAAGCAGGGAAAGCAGTACCAACCCCACGGGGAGAATGGCCGCGGCCAGATCCCATACCGTGACCGCGTTGCGGGAAAGCCGTTCCGCCGTACTGCGCCCGACGTGCTCCCCCCTGCGCCCGCGGAGGGCCTCCACCCTCTCGGAAAGCCATGGAAGGACGGGTGTACAGGCTACCGCGGAGACGAGGATGAGAAGAATATTCCGCGTGAGCTGATTCAAAGCGGCCGCATCTGCCCATGGGTTTCCGTTCAGGGTCAGAAGTCCCTTGAGGGCTGTGGCGAGTTCCCCGAGATCGGTATAGTAAAAGAGCATCCACCCGAACAGCACCGCAACCAGAGTATAGGCCGTCCGCATTCCCCGTACAAGCCCGCAGGAGGGCTTATCCGATACCTTGAAAATGAATTTCTCCGCGAAGAGAAGGAGAAAATGGTACAGTCCCCATAAAACGAAATTCCAGGATGCGCCGTGCCACAGACCTGTCAACAGCCAGACCGTCAGCAGATTGAGGATATGCCGCAGGGGGCCGACGCGGTTGCCCCCCAGGGGCACGTATACGTAATCCCGAAAAAATCCCGACAGGGAGATGTGCCACCGCCGCCAGAAGTCGGTCACCGAATGGGCGGCGTAGGGGTAGCGGAAATTCTCGCGGTAATGGAAGCCTACCGCCAGCCCCATGCCGATGGCCATATCCGAATAAGCCGAAAAGTCCAGATAGATCTGAAGCATATAGCAAACGGCGGCCGTCAGGATCCCCAGTGCCGAGACCTCGGCCAGCGAATCGGGTCTTTCCAGAAGCTTCCCCACAACGGCGGCACAGCCGTTTGCCAGCACCGCCTTTTTGGCCAGCCCGCAGGAAAAACGGGTCACCCCTGCGGCCATGTCCTCCCTCGTGACGCGGCGGCAGTTCAGCTCACCGCAGACATCGCTGTAGCGGACGATAGGCCCTGCCACGCATTGATGGAAAAGGGAGGCGTACAGGAGCAGAAGATCATACCGCCGCTGGGGCTCTGCCTCCCCTCGGTAAACGTCCGCCACGTAGGACAGCAGCTGGAAGGTATAAAAGGAAATGCCGATGGGCAGGGCAACGGTGGGGATGGGAAAAGAGATCCCCAGGATCGACTGCAGCGTGGACAGAAAAAAGCCTGTGTACTTGAATCCCCCCAAAAGCCCCAGACACAAGACCGCGGTCAAGACCATCCACAGCCGCCGTCTGCGGGGAGCCCACTCCATCAGCCGCCCGCCCAGATAGCAGACCAGAGTCATGCCCGCCAAAAGAAGCAGAAGAGGAGGCCCGCCCCAGGCGTAGAAGACCAGGGAGGAGAGGAGCAGCAGCCAATTGCGGGAGCGGATTCCCGGCATGAGGGCGTAGAGGGAGTAGCAAAGCACCAGAAAGAAAAACACGAAAAACAGACTTGAAAAGACCATTTGGACCTCCTTGGCATACATTCTCCGCCCTGTGATCGGGGGGTGACAGGTCCAGTATACAGCAGAGTCGGCGGCTTTGCAAGGGGGGCGGAGGAAACTTAAAACAAACTTAAGAAACAAGGGGAAAAAGAGGGGAAACCTTAATCAAATCTTAAAAAATCCGTTCTGTCCGACGGATGACGGAGACAGAAAAAGGTGTCCCACGGAGTGTGAGACACCTTTTGTTGCTTACGCGCGATCCTCGGGCTCGGTCCCATCGGCGGCGGGCTCCGCGGGGGTGAGCTCCTCGGCCGGGGTTCCCTCAGCGGGCTCCGCGGGACTGACGGGTACGGGCTGTACCCTTTCGGCGGACTTGGTGGGGATCAGAAGCAGCACGGCACAGCCGACAAGGAGTGCCAGGGTCACGGCCAGACCGCCCTCCGGGCCAAAGTCACCGCCGTTGAGCAGGGTCTGCCACGTCCCCGGGACGGACTCGGACTCCAAGGGAGAGGGAGAACCGCGCAAACCGCTGACAGGGAGGCCAAAGAGGTTGCCCTGGGCGAAATTCCACATACTGTGGAGCGCCCCTACCATCCAGACGCTTCCCCGCCGCAAGGTCAGCATAGAGGCGAAGAGACCGAACAGGAAGATATTGATCAGGGCGATCACCGAAACGTCGGGATTACCCAGGTGCAGCAAGGAAAAGAGCAACGCGTTGGCCAGCACGCAAGCCCACAGGGGCCATTTGCGGGACAGGGAGATCATCAGGTAGGAGCGGCAGAGCAGCTCCTCGGACATGCCCTGGATCAAAAAGCCCACGAAGAAGAGCAGGATCAGCCAGAGGGCGGGCATACGCGCGACGGGAAAGAGGCGCAGCGCCCCCGTCACCACGCAGAGCAGAACCGGCGCACCGAAAAGGATCAATCCCCCCACAAGGCCAATGACGTACTCCGTCACCGCCCCGCGCTTACCAAGCCCCAGGCTCCGCAGATCACGCCGCTCGATCAGCAGGCAGTAGAGCAGCACCGCGGCCACGGTCCCTACGGTGGCGAACAGGGAGATCAGCATCTGGTTGCTCCCTGTGAGGCTGTTGGGAATGAACAGCATCCCCACCACCTGTATGATCGCCCGGGTAAACTCGGCGGCGATCATGACGGCCAGGAACAACAAAAGAACCACCACGGGGCGGGCCGTCAGCCTCTCCCTTCGGGTGGGTGTCAGCATATGGGTCTTTTCAAATACCGGAAGCTTCATGATATCCTCCTCAAAAGCACGCTACTCTTTTATTATAGCACAGCTTCGATGTTTTTGCAAGGCCCTACGCCATTTTTTTACAGAGGAATTTCGACGTGTTTTTTGTATAGTTTTCACGAATTTCACCAAATGCACCTGAATACGTCTTTACAAAATCACAAATATATGGTATAATAACAGTGACCCAAGGGGGAGAATCCCCCCTCGGCCTGCCCCCCTCGGGGCGGCGGGACGGAGGTCACGGCAACCGCTAAACGCAAAAGGAGGAAACACCATGAAGATCACCATCGTAGGAAGAAAGCTGAACGTGTACGAGGACACCCGTGAGCTGATCGAGAAGAAGCTGTCCAAGCTGGATAAGTACTTCAAGGCCGCAAACACCGAGGCTACGGTCACCCTCAGTCGGAAACGAAGCGTCTCAAGCCTGGAGGTGACCATCAACGCGGGCGGCACCCTGTTCCGCAGTGAGGTCGATGCCGACGACTTCCGCGTCGCGTTGGATCAGACGGTGGATCATATCGAGGGTCAGATCCGCAAGAACAAGACCAAGCTGGCCAAGCGCCTCAGGGAAAACGTCATGGATATGTCGGTCATTCCCGATTCCGAGGAGGATATTCCCGAGGACGAGCCCATCATCCGCGTCAAGCAGTTTGAGTTCAAGCCCATGACGGCAGAGGAGGCTATCATGCAAATGAATCTGCTGGGACACAGCTTCTACGTCTTCAACGACATTACCACCGGGGATACCTGCGTGGTCTATACCCGCAAGGACGGTGACTATGGTCTCATCGAGCCCATGAAGTGACCTCCGCGGCACTCCCTTTTCGGAGCGTGCCCCATCTCCTGCAAGATCCTTCCCTTTCGGGGGTGTCTCGCCACGGCGGGACACCCCCTTTTTCTTCCCGTAGGCTCTCGTCATCCTGCCCAACGGCCTTGACCGGGGAAAACAGGTGAAAACCATAAATATTAACAAATACCCCTTTTTTTACGACGGTTTTTGTGGTATAATGGGAGCAGAACCATCCATAAGGAGGATATCGAGCATGGAAGAAGTCTATTCCATACCCCTGGCTACGCTCTGCAAGGAATTCGGCCTGGAAAAGGTATACGTTCCCGACAATTTTGAGAGTATCATGGTCACCACCCCCGAGATCAGCCGTCCCGGTCTGGCTCTGGCGGGCTTCTTTGAGATCTTTGAGGCTGCCCGCATCCAGATCATCGGATACGCCGAGTACCGCTATCTGGAGACCCTTCCCCCCGAGGTCCGCCGTCAGAATATCACCAACTATATTAACGCAAGCCCCGTGGCCGTGGTCCACTCGGTGAGCGCCCCCGTCATGGACGAGATGATGGAGGCCGCCACCCGCGTGGGTGTGCCCCTTCTGCGTTCCCAGGAGACCACCAGCCCCTTGATGGCCTCTCTCATCGCCTCCCTGAACAATCATCTCGCCCCCCGCATCACCCGCCACGGCGTGCTGGTGGAGGTCTACGGCGAGGGTCTCTTGTTGCTGGGCGACAGCGGTGTCGGTAAGTCCGAGACCGCCATTGAGCTGGTCAAGAGAGGCCACCGCCTCATCGCCGACGACGCGGTGGAGATCAAGCGGGTCTCCTCCAGGACCCTGGTAGGTACCGCGCCCCACATCATCCGCCACTACGTGGAGCTCCGCGGCATCGGCATCGTGGACGTCCGCCGCCTCTTCGGCATGGGTGCCGTCAAGATGACCGAGCGGATCGATCTGATCATCAATCTCGAGACCTGGGTCCAGGGTAAGATGTACGACCGTCTGGGTCTGGACGAGGAGACCACCAACATTCTGGGCCTGGAGATCCCCTCCATCACCATTCCCGTCAAGCCCGGCCGTAACCTGGCCATCATTCTGGAGATCGCCGCCATGAACAACCGTCAGAAGAAGATGGGCTACAATACCGCCGAGGAGTTCAACAAGAAGCTCATGGGCCAGATGGGTCTGGACTGATGGCCTACCGCCTTCTGCTGGCTGTCCGTCCTACCCCCGCTGAGGCGGATATCCCCATTCTACGGTCAGGATTGGAAAACGCCTTTTCCCACAAAGAAAACGCATCCTATTTCAATGAACTATCGGGTAGCTCCGACCGCCCCGCCCTCCCCCGCGTGACTGCCCAGCGGCTGGGGGCCCTATCCCTGCTTCCCTCCCTGCTGTGGGAGGCGGAGGTGGATCCCGCGTCCCTGATTTTGCGGCGGGATGCTCACGGACGTCCCTACTGTGAGACCGCCGACGGCGCTCCCGCGGGCTTTGATCTCAATCTCTCTCACACGACTGCTCACGTGGCGGCGGCTCTGCTGATGGGGAATGGCAGAGTCGGCGTGGACGTGGAGGAATTCATCCCCCCGAGGCGGGCCTTACCCTTGATCCGTCGCTTCTGCACCGAGGGAGAGCTGGCCATGCTAGCCGGGCTTCCCAACGATGACGAGCTGGCCGCTCGCTTCTTCACCTCCACCTGGGTGGAGCGGGAGGCCATCGCCAAGCAGGAGGGCGGCGGGATGCCCTTGCGCTTTGATACAGCCAAGCTTCCCGAAGGGATCATGCTGTGGAGCGGTCATCTGCCCGAGACCGGGGCCGCCATCGCCCTATGCGCGCCCCTGAAAAACGCCCCCGCGGCCCCCCGTCTCCTTCCCGATTCCCTCCCCGTTCTGTTCTCATAAGATCCCGCGGCCGTTGGCCTCGGGGTCTTTTGGCTCCATGGCGCGTCATCCATCCGCGGAAGGAGCCTTTCTCAAGCATAAGGCCGTCGGTCACCGCCGTCCTTCTCCAAAAAACGCCTCCCCACGCCGTTTTGGCTGTGAGGAGGCGTTTTCGGTTGGGTAGGCTTTACTTCGCCGGTGCGGCAAAATACGCGTCCAGACCGTCGGCGATGCCCCGTGCGGCCTTCTTCCGGAAGTCCTCACCGCTCATCATGCTGTCGTCGGTCTTATTGGAGAGGAAGCCCATCTCCACAATGGTGGTGGGGACGCGGCTCCAGTTGGTACCGGTCATGTCGTCCATCTCCCGAACAGGGAGCTGATCCATAGCCGTGGCGGCGCAGAACCGCTCCAGCACCAGCTCCGAGAGCAGGCGGCTGCTTTCATAGTGGGCGGCGCAGGTGGGATATGGATTGGCGCGGGACTGACAGACCGTCAGGGCCCCCCGCATCGTATCGTCGGTCCAGCTGTTGGCGTGGATACGAATATAGGCGGCGGCGTTGTGCCTGTTGGCGATCTCGGCGCGCTCCATGTTGCTGACTCGGACGTTGTTGGTCTCGCGGATCATGACCACACTGTAGCCGCGTTGGATCAGCTCATCCCGCAAAAGCAGGGCAACCGCCAGGTTGAGCTCGTACTCGTTCTGTCCCGTGTAGATGCCCGTAGCGCCCCAGGAGACCTCGGGCTTCATGACGTCGGAGTCGGGACCGTTGGGCTCGGTCTCAGAGCTTCCCTTCAGCTGGTGGCCCGCGTCAATGGCGATGATCCGATTGCGATTGGGACTGTCAGGGGGCGCGACGTAAAAGATGTCGGTCCCCTCGTGGGGATCCCCCGTATAAGGGACGGCACCCTCGGTATTGATCTCATATTCCTTGGAGCCATCCCCCAGAACGAGGTCGTTGATATCCACCGATTCATCGGGGGGGCCGAGCCAGAGGCGGTTCCAGATCTCCTCGGCGGAGGCGCAGGAGGCCATGGACAGGACCGCGGCGAGAAGCAAAAGTAAGGACAGCGCGACGGCTGTATAGCGGGTGATTCTCTGTTGCATAACGTTTCCTTTGATCATGGGTCTGGGGTTTCGGGGTTGGGGCTGCGGGAAGGCGGGATCACCGCTCCTTGAAGGTACGCTTACGCAGGGAGATGGCGCTCTCCTCATGTCCCTCCTCCACGAGGATGGGGCATTCCAGGCCGCCCTTGTAGGCCGAGATGTACCGGATCATCCATTGGTAGTACTGATCACCGTGACCGCCCTCCATGGGCTCGATGTCGCGGCTGTATTCGGCGTTGAAGTTATCGGTAAAGGCGTACTTGCCGCCGCCGATATCCAGCTTCTGGGCCGTCCACTCGTTCCACCAGGTCAGGGTGACGATCTTGGGACGCATCATGAAGGCGTAGTACCACTGGACGTACCAGGTCTTGCCCTCCTTGCGGCCAATGGCGTCACCGGGGCGGATGTCATTGCCGAAGCCCTGGGCCATGTAGTTCTTCTGGGAGGCGGTGGTCACGCCCACCTGTTCGGGAGTGCCGTCAGCGCCCATGGTTACGGCGCCGTTGATGTTGGTGTTGAGGAAGCTCCACTGACCTCCCGCGTAGTCTACGCCCAGGCCCCACATGGAGCGGACGGTGAAGAGCTTCTCATCCTTCAGCGGGAAGCCCTCGGGACGGATATGGGTGGTCAGGAGAAGGGGCAGGCCATCCCAGTAGACGAAGCAATCCTTCCACTTCTCCACGCTGTAGAACTCATCGTAGAGGTAGCGGTAGGTTCGCCCGTCGTTGTCACCGCACCAGACCACCACGTAGGGAGTTCCCAGCCCCTCGGCACGCATCTCCATGATGGTGTCGAACAGGGCGATCATGGGATCGTCGATCATGCGCTTTTTGAGGTCTGGGTTATCCAGATAGCCGTTGTGGAGGTTGGTATGGTCCAGGATGATGAAATCCACCCCCGCGGCATACAGAAGGGTCATGTTGTTGCGGATGGCGGTCTTATCGCTGGAGCGGTAGTAGCCCTGGGCGGGCTTGGCCCAGTAGTGGAAGGCGGGGGAGGGTCCCCAGCTCTGCTTGCCCTCCAGAACCTCGGTGACGTTGTGCCAGTTTTCGATGGGCTCTGTTCCCGAGCCCAGGATGTAGTCGAACCAGATGGAATAGCAGATGCTCACGATATCCCGCTTGTCGGTGATATCCAGGCCCAGACCAAAGCCCTCGCGGGGGGTGGCGGTGACGGTACCGTCATCGGCCTTGACGTAGTCCACCTTGCCGTCGTTGAACTTACCCATGTCCGGCTCCCAGCCCTTCAGCTCGGTCTCGGGCTCGGTGGTCACTTCCTCGGTGGGTTCCTCGGTAGGCGCTTCGGTGGGTACCTCAGTAGGAGGCTCGGTGGGTTCCTCGGTAGGGGCTTCGGTGGGGGCAACCGTCTCGGGGCCGGTCTCGTCGGGGGTCTGGCCGCCGTCACAGGCAAAGAGCAGGGTGACGGTCAGAAGCAAGCCGATCAGGCAAATGAACAGACGAAGGGCAGAAGTTTTCGTCATAGTGTTTCTCCTTTCGGGGATAGATCTTGTCTTGAAAGACCGCGACACCGAGCGAAAAAACTCGCCCGGTGTGCGGATGCGGCTAAGGTCGTATCAGTTCTGTCCTTTTTCGTAGCGCTTCATGAAGCCCTCCAGCTTGCCCTCGTACTCCTCTTCAACGAGGACGGGGCAATCCAGACCGCCCTTGTAGGCGGAAATGTACTCAATCATCCACTTGTAGTACCGGTCGCCGTGACCGCCCTCCATGGGCTCGATATCGCGGCTGTAGTCCTCGTTGTAGTTATCGGTGAAGGCGTACTGACCGCCGCCGATATCCAGACGCTGGGCGGTCCACTCGTTCCACCAGGTCAGGGTGACGATCTTGGGCTTGTACTCAAATGCGGTGAGCCACTGGGCGTACCAGAACATACCGCCCTCACGACCGTGAGCGGTGGCCAGATTGGACATATAGGTTTGCTGGGAAGCCACGGCCACGCTGACCTGCTCGGCAGAGCCGTCAGCGGCCTTGGTGAACTTCTTATAGTTGTTCTCGCTGAGGAAGCTCCACTGACCCTGATCATACTTGACGCCGCCCAGACCCCACATGGAGCGGACGGTGAAGAGATCCTTCAGGGGGAAGGCCTCGGGGGTGGTGTGGGTGGTCATCATAAAGGGCTTACCGTCCCAGTAGACGAAGCAATCCTTCCACTTCTCCACGGCGTGGTACTTGTCGTACAGCTCCTGATACAGGGGGCCGTTGCCGTCGCCCACCCAGAATACCACGTAGGGGGTACCCAGACCCTCGGCGCGCATCTCCATGATGGTGTCGCAGATGGCGTCCATGGGCTTCTGGATGTACTCGGTCCAGGCGGAGGCGCCGATGTAGCCGTCGCCCGCGTTAGTCAGGTCGATGATGATGAAATCCACGCCCGCGGTGTAGAGCTGGGTCATGTGGGTGCGGATGACATCCTTATTGGAGCTGCTGTAGTAACCCAGAGCGGGCTTTGCCCAGTAGTGGAAGGAGGGAGAGCCGCCCCACTCCTGCTTACCGGCCAGGATCTCGGTGATGTTGTGCCAGTTATCCACGGTACCGCCCGACTTACCCAGAATGGCGTCGAACCAGACCGAGTAGCAGATGGAGACCAGACCCGTCTTGTCGGTGATGTCCAGACCCAGGCTGTTGCCCTCGGTGGGGGTAGCGGTGACGGTGGTGGTGCTCACGGTCTCGCCCTTGGAGGCCGCGTACAGGTCCAGATTGTCGATCTGGGCACCGCCGCCGCCGTGGACGAACAGGGAGTAGTGCTCGCCCTGCAGAGAATCGGTAGAACAATTGGATTCAGCGATCATTTCGTTTGCCTCATTATATACACGGATCTTACCGTCCGCGAAGAGAACGGTACAGACCAGTCTGGCGGTGTCACCGCCCTCGGGGGTGACGTAGACGTAGGTGGAATAATCGGAGGAGGTGACGATGTCCACGTGATGCTTGCCCGAGAGCATCCCCGCCTCCAGCTCAACAGCGGCCCAGGCGGCGGGCCAGGTGTTCTCGTCGGGATGGTAGATCTGCACCTTACTGCCCGAGGGGTTGAAGGAGATCCACAAGCCGTCGCCGGGACCGTCGGGGATCTTGTAGGTGTAGTTGCTGACGTAGCAGCCCCACATGGCGTTCAGCCACGCGCCGTTGCCCGCCGAGACGATGGACCAATCCACGGAGAGCTGGGCCTGCTTGTAGTTCTTGACGGAGGAGGAGGGGTTGGGACCCCAGGTGGTCCACGCGCCGCCCGTCAGAGTGGCGGAATTGGCATCAAAGGGGGAATACAGCACGCCGTCGCGGCAGTCGGTAGCGCCTGCGGAACGGACGCTGGCGTTCCCGCCGCAGGTGGGGTCGTTATCGGTGAAATCGGCGTGGAAGGTGTTGATGACGCCCTCCTGCCCGGCCTGCATGACCTGGCCGATCTTGTCGTCGGGGTATGCGGCGTGGACCTCGGTCTCCACCAGCTTGTCGTAAACGACAATACCGTCGTTGAACTTACCGGTGTCCTGCTCCCAGCCCTTCAGCTCCTCGGTGGGGGCTTCGGTGGCGGGATCGTCGGTGGCGGGCTCATCTGAAGACGGTTCTTCGGTGGGTTCCTCGGTAGGAGCGGCGGTGGGCTCCTCGGTGGGAGCGTCACCCGCTACGGTAGTGTCAGGGTCAGTCTCGGTTTCACCGCCATCGGGGGTGCAGCCCACGAACAGACACAGACCGAGAGCCAGGCAAAGGGCGACCGTCAGCCACAGGCCGAGGTGCTTCATACATAGCTTTTTCATAGGGTTCCTCACTTTCGGGAAGGCGTTTCCTTCCAAGATTGATTGTATTATAGCATACAGTTTTTCCCTTGTCAAGTCAAATTCACAACAATTCACATCCCGTTCAAAAGGCTTGTGGTCACTTTGCACAACGTCTACCCAAGCGAGAAAAAAACGCAAATTTTTCCGAAAAATATTTCAAAAACCCCTTGACAAAATTCCCGCTCCGTGGTATAATATGCAAGCGTTGTGAAAAACGACCCCATGGCGGAATAGCTCAGCTGGCTAGAGCAACCGGTTCATACCCGGTAGGTCACAGGTTCAAATCCGGTTTCCGCTACCAATATCTTACCGCTTCCCAACACGGGGAGCGGTATTCACTATATGGCCCGGTGGTCAAGCGGCTAAGACACCGCCCTTTCACGGCGGTAACACGGGTTCGATTCCCGTCCGGGTCACCAAAAACAGTCTATGCTGAACCCAAGTTCAGCATAGACTGTTTTTGATTACTCGTCGGAGCGGCACGGCGTGCGAAGCACGCACGGGTTCGGTTTCGCCGCTCGGAGATCTGCAAGCTCGCTTGCAAGGCGGAGAGCGCGCGAATTTTCGCGAAGCGAAATTCCCGTGTCACAAGTGTTCGACATATTCGGGCAATGGCTCACCAGAATATCCGTTTCGGTATAAGAACCCTGCAAGCTGCAAGCAAAGCTCTCGTTTCTATTCTCTTAGCGCAGCTTGCCCCGAGCGAAGCGAGGATTTCGATCTCCCGTACGGGTCACCGGAAAGCCTATGGGCAGGATCAGTCAAAAGGTAGGCATGAATGAAGCCTCTCCCCGGGCTTTTCGGGGATGCTCGTCACCAAAGTCACCACCTTCGGCATGTTGCGGGACATGAACGACAAGGACGTGGTTCTCAATTCCCCTTTGCCGTGTCGCGAGATCCTTCGCGGCCTTTTTTCTAAATTCAATCGATATTTTTAAATCCGTTCAAGTATTGTTTAAACCCAATTCAACATACCGACATAATTCCCCTTTTTCCTTGACTTTCCTGTCGGGTTGTGCTATAATAGGCAAAGTCTGCGTGTCCGCAGATAAAAAAATCATTTTGAGGAGAACAACATGAAGAAACTGCTTTTGATCGCGCTTCTCATGCTCGCTCTGGTGATCACCGCCGTGGCTTGTACCGGTACTCCCGATGAGACCGATACCACCGCCGGCGCCGCCACCACTGTCGAGACCCCCACCGAGGCTCCCGCAACCGAGCCCGATGAGACCCCCGCTCCCGGCACCGACGAGCCCGAGACTCCCGCTCCCGGTACTGACGAGCCCGAGACTCCCGCTCCCGATACCGACGAGCC
>JAZNJA010000178.1:0-25022 GCA_045577755.1 Eubacteriales bacterium | reverse complement strand
AGGATCTTGGGATCCTCTTTTTGTCGTACTCATTTTGGCCTCTTTTGGAGGCTTTTTCTTTTGTTGGGGCTTATAAGTGTTGGCTTACATGGAAAAGGGCTGAGCCATTCGCTTTCTGAAAAGCTTTTGACTCAGCCCCTTCTGTTTTGATCTTTCTCCTGCAATCAATAATCTTGACGAAATGCAACGGATATGGTATAATACATATAATGAATTTTGAAGGGTGGTGAGCAATATCGGATATTCAGGTACACATTCCCTGTTTGACTATTTGGAATCATGCGCGAGATGCGAGGAACTGGAGCTTCCGAGAGGGGAGTTTATAGTTTCCCCACTTAACTTTATCCTTTTGAAAAATTGATCCCTTTTTAGTATATAGGAAGGAGGAACAAATGAAGAGAGACATATTTCACGGAAAGATCAAAAAAGAGTATTTCTCATACATTCTCGTCTATATGATCTTTTTCCTCCTTCTGCTCGTAGGCGTGGGCGTATTATGTGTGTGCGCGGCCGTATGGGGGATGAAGAGCAATTCTATGGGAGAGCGTTTACTGATCGCCGTTTTCGGTGTGGTCGCTCTTGTTCTCGCCGCTGTCTATTTGTTCCTGGAGCTGCTGGTCATCCGTCGGTTCCCCAAATACGAAAGGATCAGACGGGCGCTGTTCAATTCCGACCGTTACTTCACCGAAAGCCATTCTGACGAGTATTACGGAAGAGACCGACGGAGGGATAAGATTGCTTTTGAGATGATCGGGGTCTTTACGGAGGCAGAAAAAGGGATGGGCAGCAAGCGACCCGCTCGGTATACGGTCTACATCGCCCTTGTGATCGTCATGAGCGTGTTGGGGCTGGCCGATCTTGTGGTGATGCCTATGCTGTATGAGAACGGTGTTGCGCTGGCCGATCTGTCGGACGGAGAATTTGCCCTTTTCTACTTTTTCGTGGCGATCATGTGCATCGCTCTTGCCATGTTCTTTCTTTCGAGGGCCTTTCGGGTGGCGATCATGGCGCCGTTGGAGCAGGACCGATGGAGATACGAGTTATACAACGCCCTGGTCGGTATGGCTGTCCGTAAGAATAACAAAAAGCTGAAGTTTTGGTACAGCGCAGACCAGCTGGATCGGATCGAGGATCTGGTGAAGTCCGCATCCGATCATACTGAACTGAAGCTTGAGACCCGGGAAAACAAGCCCGTTCGTTTTTTTGTGGTCGATACAGCGAATGGGCGCGTAGTATTTACAGGACGGTTTGTGTGAAAAGGGAGATATATGATATTTGATACAGAGAAAACAGCCGTCAGAGAGGACGGACTCAAAATCGGGTACGGTCTCATACACGGCAATAGCCGCATTGTGATCATCAAAGCCGGTGCCGGCGGCAACTATATCGGTGCTGACGAAAAATATCTGAAAATGGCGCGATTGCTTCACGACACCTACGGCTGTACGGTGCTCTGCCTGTCCAATTACGCGAACGATTCCTTTGAGCGCGGGGATGTGGCGGTGATCCGGGAGCTTATGGCGGAGATGGGCGGTGCGGTCGAGCTTTACTACATCGGCAATTCCAACGGCTCCACCCAAGGTCTGCTGACGGCTACCAAGTATTTTGATTTTCGGCGTATGGTCCTGGTCAATATGCCCCTCATGCTGAATTTCCACAGGATCAAGGAGGCTCTGACCCGCGCGGACACGGAGATCCGATTCGTTTTCGGGGAGAAGGATCCGTCCATTTCCTACGTTCCCTTTTTGAGGAACGCAAGCTCGAAGGAGGGAAACCTCGCGCGGGCGGAGATCGTGACGGTGGACGGGGCGGACCACAATTTCGCGGGGATGACGGAAAAATTCATTGCGCTTGGCGGATGGACTTTGCGTGATTTCCATCGCTTAGGACTATGAACGTTACTATACATATAGAAAACACCGCTTTGGGGCGGTGTTTTCTTCTGGCGGCGGAGAGGTTGATTTCGGAGAAGGGGAATGAGACGTGGGGTGCTTGACAGATGGCGGGGAATATGATACAATGGTGGCAACGAATACGCGAGGGAGTTCCCCGGGGCTTTCGGGTATGCAGGAGAATACGGAGGTAAAACATGAAGAAATACGATCTTGCCGTGATCGGCGGCGGTTACGCCGGTGTGGCCGCGGCTTTGGCGGCCGCCAGAGCGGGGGCTGAGGTTTTGCTGGTGGACAAGTCTAACTGCCTCGGCGGCGCGGCGGTGAACTGCCTGGTCAATCCCTATATGCTCTACTGGACCGAAATGAACGGCTCCCGGGTGGATCTCTCTGCGGGGATCTTTCTGGAGCTTCACCGCCGTATGGAGGCCCGCGGCGCTATGTGGCAGGAGACCTTCCTGGAGGAGGAGCTGAAGTACGTTCTGAACGAGATGGTGGCCGAGGCGGGGGTGGATCTTCTGTTCCACGCCTACATTTTCAAGGCCGAAAAGGTAGACGGGCGGATCACCTCGGTCACGGTGGCTACCAAGAGCGGGGAAATGGTCATCGAGGCCGATTACTTCATCGACGCTACGGGTGACGCCCAGCTGGCCTATCTGGCGGGGTGTCCCACGGTGTTGGGGAGAGAGCCGGATCATTTGTGCCAGCCCATGACCCTGTGCTTCCGACTGGGGAACGTGGACGTGGAAAAATTCTACGCAAGTAAGGAAAGGCTGAACGCGGCCCACGCGAGAAGCCTGGCGGCGGGGGAGCTGATGAATCCCCGGGAGAACATTCTGGTCTTCAAGACTCCCGTGAAAAACGTTCTCCATTTCAACACCACTCGGGTGGTGAGGAAGAACCCCACCGACCCCGTGGAGGTCACCGAGGCCGAGGTGCTGGCCCGCAAGCAGGTCTATGAGATCTACGACTTCATGAAGAAGCACGCCGAGGGTCTGGAGGACAGCTTCCTCATGATGACCGCCGCCGAGATCGGTGTCCGGGAGAGCCGCATGATCGTGGGAGACTACGTGCTGACCGAGCGGGACTGTCGGAATTGCGTCAAGTTCGAGGACGCCATCGCCGCCTGCAACTACGACATCGACATTCACAACCCCGAGGGAACCGGCACCAGCCACTACTATTTCCCCGTGGGCGAGTACTACACCATTCCCTACCGCAGTCTGATCCCCAAGGGCGCCGAGAATATGCTGGTGGCGGGCCGCTGTATTTCCTCGGATCACGGGGCCCAGGCCTCCTATCGCATCATGCCCGTGGTGTGCTGCATCGGTGAGGCGGCGGGCGAGGCTATGGGACTTGCGGTGAAGAACCGTTGCTCGGTGCGGGCGGTGGATGCCGCTATCCTGCGAGAACAATTGAAGAAAAACGGCGCATTCGTCGGAGGTGACACATGAAATCCTACATCAACGTTGACCCCAATATGGTCGTCCGCTCCAAGATCGAGAACGTGGACGTGAACTGGTACGACGTCCGTCAGGCCCCCTTCTCTATCCACGGTCTGTACGAGCCTCTGACCGAGCCCTACTTCCGCCGCGTGCCCGCCGAGGTGGCCGACGCCACCAGCGAAGGGGTGAGCCTTCTCTCCCAGGAATCCACGGGCGGCCGTGTGCGCTTCTCCACCGACTCGGCCTACGTGGCTATCCGCGCCAAGCTCCGTGTGGTGGGGCGGTCCCCTCACCTGACTCTTTTGTCCTCCTCGGGCTTTGATCTCTACGTGGACGGGGAGTTCGGCAGCCGCTTTGTCCGTGAGTTCCGTATGCCCTACGACATGACCGACACCTATGAGGCGGTCCTGGGGGTGGACGTGAAATCGGGGACCATGCGCTCCTTCACCATCAATTTTCCCGTCCACGCCGTGGTGGAGAAGCTGGAGGTGGGTCTGCATCCCGACGCCAAGCTGGGTGAGGCCAGACCCTACCGCGACATCCTCCCCATCGCCTTCTACGGCTCCTCCATCGTCCACGGCACTGCCGCGGGGCGTCCCGGTCTGATCTACCCCGCCATCATCTCGAGGGATCTGAATATCGACTTCTACGACATCGGTTTTTCGGGTCAGGCCAAGGGGGAGGCGGTGCTGGCCGGGTGGATGGCTACTCTGCCTATGAGCATCTTCGTTTGCGACTACGACTACAACGCCCCCAACCCCGAGCATCTGGCGGCTACCCATTACCCTCTCTACGAGATCATCCGCGAGAAGAACCCCCATATCCCCTATCTCATGGTCACCCGCCCCAACTTCTGGACCAAGCCCTGGGACGAGGACGACATCTTCCGCCGCCGCGAGGTGGTCATGACCTCCTACCTGAAGGCGCGGCAGAGCGGAGACAAGAACGTCTACTTCGTGGACGGTCTCAGCTTCGGCATGGCCCCCCACACCTACGATCTCACCATGGACAGCATCCACCCCAACGACGCGGGATTTATGCGCATGGCGGATTGCATCGGGCTTGTGCTGAAGCATATCCTGTCCAAGGAGTGAAGCATCCCCACAGAACCAAGAAAGGAAGACCGATATGAAATCCTATACCACTCTCCCCGAGGGCTACCGTGAGATCTATGCCCTGGATATGCACGAGGACAAGAAGCTGGCTGTCTGGGTCAACCTGCTGTCGCTGGCCATCGCCGCCGTGTTTGCCGTACCCATGCTCTTTGTGGTCCCCTGGTGGGCCACCTTTAACGTGACCGACGGTATGACGGGCTACTGGATCAAGCTCGCCGCCATGCTCGGGCTCACGCTCGTGTACCTGGTGCTCCATGAGCTGGTACACGGCATCGCCATGCGGATCTGCGGCACCAAGAAGATCCGCTACGGCGTCAAGGGGGTCTACGCCTTTGCCGCCAGCGACGATTACTACCGCAAGAAGCCCTACATCTTCATCGCCCTGGCCCCCGTTGTGCTCTGGGGAATCGTCCTGGCGATCGTCACCCCCTTTGTGCCCGCCTCCTGGTTCTGGGTGGTCTACTTCGTCCAGCTTATGAACCTATCGGGAGCAGCGGGAGATCTGTACGTGACGGTAAAGTTCTCCCGTATGCCGAGGGATATCCTGATCCGGGACAGCGGCGTGGGGATGGTGGTCTACGCGAAGGAGACCGAACAGAGCGGGAACGCGTGATCTTGTAATTCCCAAAATGTCAAAATGAGAGCGTGGTCGATGGCCATGCTCTCATTTTGTGTAGTGGTATGACGGGTATGCGCTGTGAACGCTCAAGGGGATCCGTCTGCGGGGCTTGCCGGGGTGGTATCCGTCCAGGCTTCCGCCTCCTCCACGTATCTTAGGAAGCGGGGATCGGTCCGCAGGGGGTGGAACGCGTTCCAGGACAATCGAAACAGAACGGAGTCCTTACTCAAAGCCCTCACCGCATGGGGGCGGTCGGGCAAAATGGGGGAGCCTTTCGCCGTGGGTCCTGCCGCTTCGCTCCGCAAGGAACGGGCGTTTGTCATGAATTCATCCAAAAACGCAAGCGCCGTTTCGTGATCGCCGCTCCAAACGGCTTTCTGGGCCAACCGAATGGACGCGTTGCACAGGTGATATCGGAGCAACGGCGTCTCCTCCGCGTTGATCGCGTGGATCATCGCGTACTCGATCTCGTATACCTCGTCCATCTTGCTTCGATTGGTCTTAAAGTCCTCCTGCATGGCTGCGCTATAGCTTTGGGCGATCCTCTCCATGTCCCAGAACAGCCAGGGGAGGGTATCGCTTATGGATCCACGGAAGCATTCCCGTGCCCGGTCAGGATCCTTTTCGGCTACCGCGAGATTTCCGAGCATACGGCTTCGGGTATATCGGCTTGACGGCAAGCATTCGATCTCCTCCCGCGCCCGACTGAACTCGCCAACAGCTATGTATATATCGGCAAGCAGACCGTGCGCCCGAGTGCGTGTGGCACAGCTCCCCCTTTTGTGCAAGATCTGGCCATAGTCTCGGGCGGCGGAGATCAATTCAGCGGTTTCGGTCGCGCTGAGCCGGTCTTTTTCCCGGGAGAGCCATTCGGCGGATATGCTGAGCAGCTGTAAGAGGAGCTTTTCATTTTGGGGATCGTGCTTCAAATGTTGGCGGCATTTGCTGTATCTCTCCCGATACGCTTCCTCCGGCACACGGCAGATCTCCTCGGGCGCGCTGTCCGGATCTGTCAGCGCCCGTCCCAAAAGCTCGTCGGTGGTCACGCAGAAAAGATCCGCGATCGGAGCCAGCAGGGAAATGTCGGGGGTCCCGTTTCCCGTTTCCCATTTGGATACGGCCTGGGGAGTGACCATCAGAAAGCGGGCAACCTCCTCCTGTGTCATGCCTGTCATGCGGCGGTATTTTTTGAACTGATCGCAAAACATAGTCGATCTCCTTTCAAGGTTTCAGGTTTACCTTGGCCTCGGTAAGCATAGTATAGCATACGGAGGCGGTGAAGTCAAGCAACGCTTTCTTTTGAAAAAAACAACGGACGGTTGTAAAGGCGTGTGCCGCAACACCGAAGGAAGGCGCGGCAGAGGGGGGACAAGAACGTCTACTTCGTGGACGGTCTCAGCTTCGGCATGGCCCCCCACACCTACGATCTCACCATGGACAGCATCCACCCCAACGACGCGGGGTTCATGCGCATGGCGGATTGTATTGGATTGGTGCTTCGCCATATTCCGGCGGGATTCTGAAGCTCGCTTTCGTGGAATTGTCGGGCTACGCCGTGAAATATTCGGGCCGGCGCCGTTAGAATCGTCCGATTCCCGTATCGGTCTCGGCGCGATCTGAATAAAAGCGCGGTTGAGTGGAAAAAATGTGAAGTTTTTGTGATGTTTTTTCGAAATAGATATTGACAAGACTCCTCATCGGTGCTATAATGAGAGAAACAGGCGCGGACGCGCTTGAATTCGAAAAGGAGAAACAACATGAAAAAAGTTGCTAAGGTATTCATCATCATCGGTATGATCGTCGGCTTCTGGTACGTTCTGCCCCTGATCTTCGGTATCATCGCTCTCAAGAAGATGAAGACCGAGAAGCCCTCCGTTGGTCTCAGCGTGTGCGTGCTGATCTTCTGCAGCCTGCTGGGCGGTATCTTCCTGCTCTGCAGCAAGGATGAGGAGTACGGCGAGCCCGCTCCCGCTCCTGCTCCCGCAGCAGAGGAAGTCGAGCTTTGATTTCTCTTCCCGCAAAAAAGGTCGATGCTTTCGCGTCGGCCTTTTTGCTTTTCGGCGGCTTTTGCCTGATCCTGACGAAAGGCCCCGTATGTGCGGGTTTAGTGTTCTTTTTTGCCCGGACATATTGACACCGCTCCGTGAATATGCTATAATAAAGCAAAGCTTCGGGAAAGGAGGTTTTTTCACATGGATAACAGAATTCTGTTCGGTATCATGACCATCATCTTCAATTCCATCGGTGTTCCCTGCTTCATGGCCGGTAAGGTCAAGGCCGGTGTCCTGCGCATCATTCTGGGCATTGTTTCCTGCGGTGTGATCGCTACCATCAACGAGATCATGGGTATTATCCAGGGCATCAAGATCCTGTGCATGTCTGACGAGGAGTTCGCCGAGAAGAAGGAGACCCTGTTCATGGGCATTCCCTCCGGTAAGTGATCCCCGTTCTCTCGCGCAAGAAAGAAACGACCGTGTTTTGCGGCCGTTTTTTTCTGTTTCTCTTGCAATTTCTCTCGGGGTGTGGTATGATAACGGTAGCGTCCCCCGATTCATAAGGAAAGGAAACCATCATCATCATGAAGCAGGCAACCGTTATCATACTGGCAGGGCAGTCCAACGCCGTGGGCGTGGGGCACGTACAGCATCTGTCCGATCATTTTTCTCCTGAAAAGATCCGGGAATTCGAGGGGGGGTATCCCCTTGTGCGGATCCGCTATTTCTCCCACGACAAAAAGAGCGACGGCTTCGTGGCCACCGGGATCGGCTGTACCGAGCTGACCAAGAACACCCTTGGCCCCGAGCTGGGGATGGCAGAGTGGCTGACCGAGACGTATCCCGGGCAGGAGTTTTTCCTGGTCAAATGCGCCGTGGGCGGCACGTCCCTGTGGCGGGATTGGCTGTCTCCCTCAGGCGGGGAGGCGTACGACCCCGAAGCCCGCGCTGAGTCCCCTGAGCGGGCGGTCTACGCCGTCAACAACGGGCTTCCTCTGCCCACGGGCTGGTGCTACAACGAGTTGGTGGCCCTTTTGCGAGAGAGCATTCTGGAGCTGGAGGGACAGGGGTACGCTCCCGTGATCCGCGGGTTCTGCTGGATGCAGGGGGAGGCGGATGCCTGTGCCCCCGAGACTCTGGCTCCCTATGGGGAGCGGTACGATGCCCTACGGCGGGATCTGCTGGCGGCCTTTCCCGAGGTCACGGCGGACTGCGTGTTCGCGGACGGCGGGATCTCCACGGTCTGGCCCTTCTATCGGGAGATGAATGCCTGCAAGGAGGAGTACGCCGCCGCGCACGGTGGCTGTGTCTTTATCGACACAGTGGCCGCCGGGCTGACAACCGATCGGGAGCCCGCCGGGGCGGTGGATACGTACCATTACGATTCGGACGCCACGGTGAAGCTGGGGCGGTTGTTTGCGGAGGCCGTGATGGACGCGTGACTCCCCGGGGGATACGGACGCGAAACTCGCCGCGATATAGGCGAAATATCTATAGACGGCGGCTTTTTCGGGGATGAAAATGGTGGAAATACGTCATATTTTTAAACTCCTGTGAATATTTTGAAAAAATCATTGCAAAATTACGGCTAATGTGTTACAATATACAGAGAATGCCTATATCTTTGCCGCGGCTCTGCCGCGCTGAACGGGAGGCTATATGCAAGAGACGAAAAAAACCGCGAGTCAGAAACCGAAAAAGAAGCAGAAGCGGCAGCGCTGGCTGAAATTCCGCCACCGTGTCGTGCGCAACGTCGCCTTCGCCACGCTGGGGGTTTTTTGCCGCCTGAAGTACCGCGCGCGGGTGGAGAGATTCCGCGGCCAGGAGAAGCGGCCCTACCTCATTCTGATGAACCACCAGACCCCCTTTGACCAGTTCTTTGTGGGGATGTCCTTCCGCGGACCCATATACTATCTCGCTACCGAGGATATCTTTTCCCTGGGGTGGCTGTCCTCCTGCCTGCGCTACCTGGTGGCGCCCATTCCCATTCAGAAGCAGACGGTGGACGTCAAGGCGGTCATGACCTGTATGCGGGTGGCCCGCGAGGGGGGGACTATCGCCATCTGCCCCGAGGGGAACCGCACCTACAGCGGCCGCACTGAGTACATGAATCCCTCCATCGCTACCCTTTGCCGTTCTCTGAAGCTGCCCATCGTGCTGTACCGCCTGGAGGGCGGCTACGGCGTGCAGCCCCGTTGGAGCGACACGGTCCGCAAGGGCGGGATGCGCTGCTACGTATCCCGGGTGCTGCAGCCCGAGGAGTACGCCGCTCTTTCCGACGAGGAGCTGTTCGCGGCCATCCGCGAGGGGCTGTACGTGGACGACACCCGTTTGGGCGGCACCTGGCGGCACAAGCGATCCGCCGAATATCTGGAGCGGGTGCTGTACGTCTGTCCCACCTGCGGTCTTTCCTCCTTTTACAGTGACCGCGACACGGTGGAGTGTCTGACCTGCCACACCAAGGTGCGGCATTTGCCCTCTCTGGAGCTTCAGGGGGGGGACGGCGAGTTCCCCTACAGGCATTTGTCACAATGGTACGATGCCCAGATGGATTTCGTCAACGATCTCGACACCACGCTCTACTGTGAAGAGCCGCTGTTCCGGGATACGGTGCGGCTTTCGGAGGTTATCCCATACAGCCACAAGGAAAAGCTGGCTGAGGGGGTGACGCTGTCCCTGTACGGTGACCGTGTGACCGCTGAGGCGGCGGACGGGCGCGCCTGGGAACTGCCCTACGCCCGGATCACGGGGGCGGCGGTGCTGGGACGCAACAAGCTCAATATCTATATTCACGACAAGATCTACCAGATCAAGGGTGACGAGCGCTTCAACGCGCTGAAGTACGTACATATCTACCATCGCTACAAGAATCAACATACAGGAGACGGGCATGGCAAATTTTTGGGACTTTAACGTATGGGGCTGGATGGTCCTCATGGGCGTGCTGCTGGGCAGCCTACTGGTGGGAAACATACTGAAAAAGAGCATCCCTCTTCTTCAGCAATCCCTCATTCCCACCTCGGTGCTGGGCGGGGCGATCCTGCTCATCGTCGCGGCTATCTATAAGGGGATTACCGGGGACGTGATGTTCGATGAGCCCCTGTTCGGCTTGAACGGTACCGCGAACCTGGAGATCATCACCTACCACGCTCTGGCTCTGGGCTTCATTGCCTCGGCCTTCAAGACCACGGGAGGGAAGCTCAACAAGCAGCGCACCGCCGAGATCTTCAACACGGGTGTGACCACGGTCTCCACCTACCTGCTGCAGGGTATCTTCGGCTTGGCCATCACCATGGTCGCGGCTCTGATGCTGCCCGATCTGCTGGCGGCGGCCGGCGTTCTGCTCCCCTTCGGCTACGGTCAGGGTACGGGGCAGGCTCTCAACTACGGGAACATCTACGAGGTGGAGCACGGCTTTGTGGGCGGTAAGAGTTTTGGTTTGACTATTGCCGCGCTGGGCTTCCTGTCGGCGGCCATCGGCGGCGTGATCCACCTGCAGATCATTAAGCGGCGCGGGCTTCTGGTCCATTCCTCACGCCGCGACGGCAGTACCCACACCGACAAGGTGGAGGGAGAGGGGGAGATCCCCATGCAGGAGAGCATGGACAAGATGACGGTCCAGATCGCCCTGATCATTGTGGCTTACATGCTGACCTACGGTATCATGGCGCTGTTGGGCTCCTTCCTGCCCGGAATGCGCTCGGTGATCTACGGCTTCAACTTCCTACTGGGTGTTCTGAGCGCCACGCTCATCAAGGTGCTGCTCAATGCTCTCATGAAGGTGGGTATCGTCAAGAAGAAGTACACCAACAATTTCCTCATGACCCGCACCAGCAATTTCTTCTTTGATATCATGGTGGTCGCGGGTGTGGCGGCCATCCGTCTGGACACCCTGGAGAACTACTGGGGGCTCATTCTGATCCTGGGCTTTGTGGGCCTTGTGGTCACCTACGTCTACAACCGCATCGTGGCCAAGACCCTATTCCCCGATTACGCCGAGGAGCAGTTCCTGACCATGTACGGTATGCTCACGGGTACTGCCTCCACGGGTATTATCCTGCTCCGTGAGGTGGACGGCGAGTTCCTCACCCCCGCCTCGGATAACATGGTCTACCAGAATTTCCCCGCCATCGTCTTTGGCTTCCCCATGATGTTCTTGGCAACTCTGGCACCGACCAAGCCCGCGCTGGTTCTGATCATTTTCATTCTGTTCTTCGCGGTGATGAACGTGATCCTCTTCCGCAGCCGGATCTTCCGGCGCCGTGCGTCCAAGAAAACCCCGAAACAGTAAGGATCCCGGCCCGAGGGCGATGCTCTCGGGCTATTTTTTGCCTGCGGAACAGGGAATCATGACCGAATGGATTGACAACCGCGAGGATTTATGATATAATGGCGGTAGATATCTGCATCGAAGGGAGGGGATACTGTGCTGAAACGAATCGGAGGCATACTGCTGCTTGTGGCGGGGATGGCCGTCACGGTGTTGGTGGCGGTGTCCATGGCCTTTGCCATTCCCTCGAACTTTTCGGTGGAGGGCAGCGGGATCACCTTTCTTGTGAATCTGGTGACGCGGTACGGTCTGCGAGACTATATTGTGCTGCTGGCCCTGGGTGTGGTCCTGTCTCTGCAGGCGGTCGCGCTGCTCCTGGCTCCCATTCGCCGCAAGGTGGCGGCTACGGCGGTGACCCTCGCGGGGGAGAAGACGGCTTCTCCTGAGGATGCCGCTCCCGACGGGCAACCGGTCGTGATCCGTCAGCCCAGCCTGGTACGGGTGTTCCACGCCGCGGTCATGGGCTCGGCCTTCCGCAATCCCTCGGGGCGTTCCCGTCAGGAGGTCATCGCTTCTCTGGACGCGGGTGACATCATCATTTGCCGCTCCTTGCGCGGCAGTACCGGCCCGCGGGAGATCATCGCGCTCTACACGGTCCAGGGGGAGCAGGTGGGACTTCTGGACAACGGTCTCATCCGCACCATCCGCACGCACTATCCCGACCATCGGATTGGCATCACCGTAGAGGAGGTGCGGGGGGGCGGCGGGCTTCCCTTTACCTGCTCGGTACGGGTGGGGATCTACAGAGGTTGATCGAAAAACAGGGGTATCCTTCCGGAAACGCCTGTTTTTTTGCTTTCCCCTCTTGCAAAATACCCATCTATCTGCTACAATATTGGCAGTATCATTTTGCGGGAGGCACCTTATGCCCCTTTACGAGCTTCACTGTCACACCTCGGAGTGCGACATCGCCGCCCACGCCACCGCCGCCCAGCTGGTGCGCCTCTACCACGCCGCGGGGTATAGCGGCATGGTCATCACCGACCACTACTTTTCCCAGTTTTACGAATGGTTTTCCGACGAGCTGGCGGGGAAGTCCCACCGTGAGATCATGGCCCGCCGCCTGAAGGGCTACTATGAAGCCCGCGAGGAGGGGGAGAAGCTGGGCTTCACCGTTCTTCCCGGTGCGGAGGTGCGGTTTGACAGATCTCCGTACGGCATCAACGATTTTCTGGTCTTTGGGTGTGACGAGGAGTTCTTCCTCACTGCCCCCCGCCTCAATGAGCTGACCTCCCCGGAGGAGCTGAAGGCCATCCTCCCCGAAAACGCTTGCGTGGTGCTGGCTCACCCCTTCCGCGTGAAGATGACGGTCATCGACCCCGCCCCCCTCTTTGGCATTGAGGCCTACAACGGCCTCACCGAGCCCTTCCGCAATCGTATGGCCGAGGCCTACGCCGAGTTTTACGGCAAGGCCATGACCGCGGGCTCCGACTGCCACCACCGCGACCACGCCTGCAAGGGCGGGATCATGACCGACCGCGCCATCCGCACCCCCCGCGACCTCACCGACGTACTGCGGAGCGGGGACTATACCCTGTATCGGGGGAAGTGAGCCATGAGCAAAGCCAAGAAGAAGAATAGAATCTACGCTTTCACCACCCACCTCCCACCCGCGGACTTCAAACAAAGCCTCCGCGAGGCCGCCTACGATAGCGGTCACCTCCTCTACGAGGACACCCCGAACGGCTTTGACCTGGGCATCGAGCGGGGGGGCCACAGCGGGGGCTACTGGTACGCCGTCACCCTGACCGAGACCGAGGGCGGCACCGAGATGCGCGGGGAGATCGTCTATCGCAGCCTTCACGGAGACGGAAGCTACCGTGAGGCAACCAAATGGGAGAAGGCCAAGGACGTGATCTTTACGGTCTTCGTTGCTCTGCTCTGCCTGATCCCCATTCTGGTCATCTATGCCGTTCAGGGTATCCTGCGCCTGATCGGCAGGCTCCGAGGAAAGCCCGTGGAGGCCACCATGTCCACCGAGGAAAAGCTCACCCATTTCATGACCGAGGTCATGGGGTGCTCGGTTTTGGAAGAGTAAGAGTGTCAGGCACGATGGCATGACAGCCAATAGCTCATTGTAGGGAGCGGTGCCCTCACCGCTCCGCAACTTTAAAAAAGCGATTTTCTATTGTCAGACAAATGTTTTCTGTTTCATAAATCCGGAACATATCGGTGTGCTTTGTGTGGCGGAGCGGTGAGGGCACCGCTCCCTACAGGTATTTATACCAACCATGGGACCATAACAGACCCATGTTTTACCCCTCAATATTACGAAAGAAGGATGCAACCATGTCACAGAACAGATTCACCCTCACCCCCGCCGATCAGGCCAAGCTGGACGCCGCCAAGGCCTGGTTCAAGGACGCCGGCTACGGCATGATGATCCATTGGGGCCTTTACTGTCTCCCCGCGGGAGAGTGGAAGGGACAGCGCATGGAGGACATCGGCGAGTGGGCTCAGCAGTATTTCCGCATCCCCAACGCCGAGTACCATCAGCTGGCCAAATGCTTCAACCCCATTCTGTTCAACGCCGAGGAGTGGGTCAGGACCGCCAAGGATGCGGGGATGCAGTACATGGTCTTCACCTCCAAGCACCACGAGGGCTTTGCCATGTTCCATTCCAAGGTGTCGAAATTCAATATCGTGGACGCTACCCCCTTCGGGCGGGACGTGGTGGCGGAGCTGGCCGAGGCCTGCTACAAGCACAATCTGAAGTTCGGTCTTTACTACTCCCAGGACCTGGACTGGGCCCACCCCGACGGCGGCGGCTACCTCACGGGCAAGACCTGGTGCGGTGACAAGGCCTGGTGGACCAACAACTGGGACTACCCCGACACCGCAAAGAAGGACTACACCCGTTGCTTCGAGGAGAAGATCAAGCCTCAGGTCAAGGAGATCCTGACGAACTACGGCGACCTCTGCCTGATCTGGTTCGACACCCCCCAGACCATCGCCCCCGAGCAGACCGACGAGCTGTACCGCATGGTCAAGACCTACCAGCCCGCCTGCCTGGTCAACTCCCGCATCGGAAACGGCTACGGCGACTACACCTCGGCAGGGGACAACGAGATGCCCGAGGACGGTATGTCCGCAAGCGGACGGACTGACCTTCTGTTTGAAACTCCCGCCACCCTCAACGACACCTGGGGCTACAAGGCCTTCGACACCAACTGGAAGTCCCCCGCCGAGGTGGTGCGCCTCCGTAAGCTCTGCCGCGACAGAGGGGCGAACTACCTGCTCAACGTCGGCCCCGACTACCTGGGGCGGATCCCCTCGGTGTCCTGCGATATCCTCCGCGAGGCGGGGAGGCTGTGGGAGAAGTAAATTGGGGTTTATCGAACTGTTTGTTTGTGCCTTGCCCGCGTTATTTGCCCTCTCACCGCTGCGCGGAGCTCCCCCAAAGGGGGAGCCTTAGAACGGTGGAAAAAACTTGTGAGGAAACGGGATTTTTGTAGGTTTGTCACGAAAGGCTCCCCCTCTGGGGGAGCTCCCGCCGTAGGCGGGTGAGAGGGCAACACCCAAGGGTCAGCACAAACCAACAGACCTATAAACCCAAATTTGAACCCTTTCCCCCTACAAAGTCCTTCCGCATTTTTCGCGGAGGGGCTTTCTTTTTGCATATTCTCCCTGTCCCCTGCCCATACTCCCTCAAAAAAGGAGTCCCCGCCATGTGTACCTCCCTCACCCTCCCCACCCCCGACGGCACCAACCTCTTCGGCCGCACCCTGGACCTCGACACCCATTTCGGCGAAGCCCCCACCCTCACCCCCCGCCGCTACCCCTTCCGATTCGCCGACTGCTACCCCCTCACCCACCATTACGCCCTGCTGGGCATGGCTACCGTCATGGACGGCCACGCCACCGACTCCCCGACCGACGGCGGTCCGACCGCAAGCGGCTACCCCCTCTACGCCGAGGCCATGAACGAAAAGGGCCTCTGCATGGCGGGTCTGCGCTTCCAGGACAACGCGGTCTACGCCCCCCACCCCCAGGTGGGTCACGTCAACCTCGCTCCCTGGGAGCTGATCCCCTACCTGCTGGGCACCTGCGCCACGGTGGCCGAGGCCCGTGCCGCCCTATCGGATATCTGCGTGGTGGACAAGCCCTTCTCGGACACGGTGGGCACATCCCCCCTCCATTGGCACATCGCCGACGCCGACCCCTCCCACGGCGGGCTGATCGTAGAGGTCACCGCCGAGGGCATGAAGATCTATGAAGACGGCTCCCCCGATGGGGTGGGCGTTCTCACCAACGACCCGCCCTACCCCGACCAGGTAGCCGCCCTCCGCGCCTGTAAGGCCCGCCGCGGGGACACCCCCGACCTCCCCGGGGACTACTCCTCCCCCTCCCGCTTCACCCGCGCCGCCCTCCTGCGGAAATGGGCGATCGGGGACAGCCTTTCTCCACAGACCGTCGGGGACGACATCACTGATGCGAGCAAGGCCTCACCTCAAACCCAATTTTTCCGCATCCTCTCTGCCGTCTCCCCCATGGCGGGGGCGGTCATGACCCCCGAGGGAAGGTGTCACCGCACCCTCTATACCTGCTGTATGGACACCGCTGTTGGGGCCTACCTCTACCATACCGAGTCCGATCCTACCGTCCGCCGTATATCCTTCTCGGCGCGGGACCTCAATGGGGAAGCACCGTTTATCCCAAACGCCGACCGAATATCCCACCCCTATTGACAGATTGACCCCACCGTGCTATAATGGAGCCACTACCTCAAAAGGAGGCTTCTATGGTATACTCTGATGAGACCCGCCGCTATCTGGCGAAGGTATCCCGCATTGGGATCGTGGCGGCGATCCTGTACGCTCTGATCCACGGCTTTTTGCAGTTCTTCCCGGTCTTCGGCCCTATCAAATTCCGCTTCCACCTGTTGACCATAGGTGTCTACAACGTGATCCCCCAGCTGGCGGTGGCGGGTGTGGGTCTTGCCGCCCTGCTGATCTGTGGTGTACTGTCCCTGATCCTGCGAGGCAAGCCCAAAGTGGCACAAACGGCCTGGATCGTAGCGGGCAAGGCCGTACTGCTGGCCGCCCCCGTGGGATATATCCGCAGTCAGCTTTTGCGTTACGTTGCCTCCCCTGTCCAAATGGACTTCCTGATCTCCTTCGCCATCTTTGCCGCGGTGTTCGTGGGCTACGCGCGGAGCATGAGACCTCATAACGGTCTGACAGATCATACCGAAGGAGTCCGCCCCCGCCGTATCCTGTGCGGGACCGCCGTCGTAGGCGGGATCATGCTGGTCTCGCTCGCGTGGCTCCTTTTGCTGGGTTGGAAGAGCACTTCCTCCTTGATGGAGATCTGGTCTACCAACATGAAGCTGGAGTATCTTCTGTGGATGCCCCTGCACACCACCCTCCCCGTCGCCCTGGCCGTGACGGTCGGCTACCCCCTCCTGTCCCTCGCGGCGCGGTGGGATGAAGCCCCCCGCAAGGGGCGGTTCGGGAAGGGAACCATCCTCTTGTGCTGGGTGACGCTGGGCGTGAATTTCCTGTGCCGCGCGGTGTCGGTTCTGATCGATCTCCGCTTACTGCGCTATGACGCAGGCGATCTCATGGGTGGCCTTATGGGCGGTCTCAACGGTCTGCAAAGGCTACAGGATCAGCTGTCTTTCCTCTCCGCCGCGGCCACGGTCCTGGGGATCCTGGCTCTGTGCGGTATCCTCTCCCGCGGGAGGGAGAGCAAGGCCGCCCTGTGGGGCGCGCGGGGACTCTTGGGCGTTATCGTTCTCCGCAACCTGTTTTCGTGGATCCTCGACGTGACCGTGAGCATCATCCAAATGAAACAGCAAAACGCGGGCACAGGCATCATCGGCGGCGCGGACTATACCACGGCGGTTCTTACGGCCAAGCTGGAAAGCTGGGCGAATATCCTCTTTACCGTTCTGTCCATCGCCGCGCTGGTGGTGCTGACGATTGGTCTGACCCGCCACCTCCGCGTGAGCAAGACCTTCTGGGCCGTTCCCGCCCTGACCGCCGCGAGCATTCTGACCTCCCTGTTGGTGGGCATCATTTGGGAACTGTTTTTGCGTAGCACGAATACCGACTCCGCCCTCACCGTGAGCGTCGTGACCACCGTGATCACCGCCGTCCTCACCCTGCTCCGCTCCCTCATAGGTGTCCTTGCCCTTACTCGCACCCCTGCCGAGGTGCCGCCGCCTCCCGCCGCGACCGAGGGGGAGGAGACGACCAAGCCTCGGGTGGAGGATTACCTGTATCAGCTTTGAATCTTTTCAAAAGAGAGCCTTCGGGCTCTTTTTTGTTTCGGGGAAATTGGGGTTTATCGAACTGTTTGACGGAACAGAGCAGTATGTTCTTTGGTGACCCTCATCCACCGCTATCGCGGTCCCCCTTCCCCTGAGGGGAAGGTTCACGCGTCAGCCGTTTCCTTTGTTAATACCCTAAAACATACTGATACCAATAGTTTTTTGGGGGCTAACGAAAGGTGCGGGACGAATACCTTCCCCTTGGGGGAAGGGGGACCGCGCAGCGGTGGATGAGGGTCACCCTACCCACTTTTGTTTTGTTCCGTCAGACCGATAAACCCAAATTTGATCCCATCCTCCACACCCACTCCCCCCAAAAAGTCTACGAAAAGTCTCCCCAAACAATGTCAATTATACTTGACATCCACCCCCATCTATGCTATACTGATACCATCGAAATGTCAACTATATTTGACAGGAGAACAACATGGCCAACGAGAAAATGAAGCAGACGAGGCAGGAGCAGAACCTGTCCCAGGCGGAGCTGGCGAAGCGGGTGGGGGTCTCCCGCCAGACCGTCAACATGATCGAGAACGGAGACTACAATCCCACCATCGCCCTCTGCATCCGCATCTGTCGGGAGCTGGGGAAAACCTTGGATGAACTGTTTTGGGAGGAGAGCTGAAGGCAAGCCTTCAGCGCGTTTCGCGGGCTTGGCCGCCGGAGCGGCATCCATCATGCACGCGAGACCGCCCGCAATTCCGCATACGTGAAAGGAGAAAGAACTATGTTTGACGACGAGCGCATCAACCTTGAGAGCGGCCGCATCTACCAATGGGGCATCCTCTGGGCGGTGCTGTATACCGCGGTGTTTGCCCTGTCCCGCCTGCTGTTTCTGGGGAACGCCGAGGGGGTCTCCCTCTCGCTGTTTATCTCCGAGATCGCGGTCATTGCCTCGGGGGCCGTCATCCTCCTCATCGGTCTCATCCGCTGGGGCTTCGGGCGGGACGAGCGGCGGGTGGCCGAAAAGCACCGCTACTACCTCACGGCGGGGAAGGTTTTCCTCATTGCGGCGGTGGCGGGGTACGCCCTCTCCATCCCCATGCGCTCCCAGAGCGGGCTGAACGACTATGCCATCAATGAATTGCTCATGCAGCTGGAGGTCCTGGGGTGTGTGTATTTCTTCTTTGCCTTCAAGCGGCGCATGATCAGCTTCAACTACACCTTCATCCACGAGACGGGCCGGGGCTACTACGGTCACGTGTTTTGCAATATCGGTAAGCTGGCCCTGTACGCGCTGATCCCCTTCGGCGCGGCGGCAGTGCTGGATTTCACCATCCATATGTCCACGCTTTACTTCAACGCCATCGGGATCGCCTACGCCCTCACGGTCTATGATCTGGGCCTGTGCTACTTCCTCCTCTCCCTTTTGGAGAAGCTGAACTACGATGAGGAGTCCCCCAAAAACCTCAAGCGCGGTACCTTCATCGCCCTCATCATCGCCATCGGCAAGCAGGCCGAGGTATTCATCTGTCAGATTCTGGCCGCGTGGGTAGCCCAGTACGGCATGACCGAACATCTCCCCGAGGGGGTGACCTTCGGAGAACTGCTGGCCGAAGCCTCGACTGACGCCCGTGAGGCCGCCTACCCCGCCCTGGTGACCGCCGCCCTGGCTCTCTGCTTCCTCATGGAGCAGACCCACCACAGCAGGAGAGTGCGTATCGGTGTCTGCGGCTATCTGGTGGTGCAGGCGGTGGAGCTGGTGCTGGCTGTCCTGCGTTCCGCCGTGATGGTGGCCTTGGAACGCTACATAGACGAGCCCTCCGCCATCCGACTCTTTGGAAATTTGACCACCTACTGGTCCTTTGCCGTCTGGCTGATCTCCCTCGCCTTTACCTGCCTGTGGATCCACGGCCTCATCCGCGACTGCGGGGCAAGCAAGCCTCTGTGGCTCACCGTGGGGCTGGTGGTGGTCTGCCAGGCCGTGGGCATCTTCTTCGGCTCCCAGTCCATGAACCTCGCCATGACCCTGACCTCGGGGGGCGGCGCGCTCCTGGCCATGGCAGGGCGGTTGGTCATCCTCAAAACGGGAAGTCTACGGACCGTAGACCCCGAAGTCGAGTAATCTCCCCATCGGTCAACGAAAAGTCGGTTGACAATTCCACGAAAAGGAGATATAATAGGTACAGATTCCTATCAAAAGGAGAATTTTTATGGAAGACCGTAAGAATGACATCCACATTTCCCGCAATATCGCCCGACTCCGCCGCAAGATGGGTCTGACCCAGACCGAGCTGGCCGAGCGGCTGTACGTCAGCAACAAGACCGTCAGCAAGTGGGAGAGAGGGGCGGGCTACCCCGAGACCCCCCAGCTGGTGCGCCTGGCCGACCTTTTCGGGGTCACCCTGGACACCCTCATCCGCGGGGAGAAGAGCGGCATCGCCGTGGCGGGGAACATCCTCACCGACGAGGTCAAGATCATCGAGTCCTTCCCCGAAAAGGGTATGCTGGTCAACATCACCGCCATGTCCCGCGCCGTGGGCGGGAGCGTGCCCAATACCCTCATCAGTCTGGCCAAGATCGACCCCACCCTCCCCCTGTCCGCCCTGGGCAAGCGGGGGGACGACGAGGGCGGCCGCTACGCCCAGAGCGAGCTGCAGCGGTGCGGCGTGGACACCACGGGGGTCCTGGTGGATCCCACCGTCCCCACGGGCTTTTCCGACGTCATGACCCTGTGCGACACGGGGGAGCGCACCTTCTTCCATAACCGCGGCGCCAACGCCAAATTCGTCCCCGAGGATATCAAGCTCGCTACCCTCAACTGCCGTATGCTCCACGTGGCCTACATCCACCTGCTGGACGGCTTCGACGCCCCCGATCCCGCGTACGGCACCACCCTCGCCCGCTTCCTCAAGGCAGCCCGGGAGGAGGGGATCCTGACCTCCATCGACGTGGTGAGCAGTCTCAACGAGCAGTTCGCGGAGCGCATCATCGCCGCCCTGCCCTACACCGACAACGCCATCATGAACGAGATCGAGGCCTGCGGTGTGACGGGCCTTGCCCCCCGCGACGGGGACGGGAAGCTCCTCACCGCCAACATCCGCGCCACCATGGAGGCGCTCATGTCCCACGGGGTAGGTCAGCGCGTCATCGTCCATTGCCCCGAGGCGGGCTTCTGCCTCTCGGCGGACGGCACCTTTACCGCAGTTCCCTCCCTGAAGCTCCCCGCGGGCTACATCAAGGGCACCGTGGGCGCGGGAGATTCCTTCGCCGCGGGTTGTCTCTACGGCATCTACAACGGCTTCACCGACGCCGAGATCCTGGAATTCGCCTCGGGTGCCGCCGCCTGCAACCTCGCCGCCGAGGACTCGGTCAGCGGGATGCGGGACGCGGGGTATGTGCGGGAGCTGATCGGGACGTATGGGAAGGGGAGCTTGTAAATTGGGGTTTATCGGGCTGTCTTTCGCCCACTTTTGGGCTGTCATCCTGAGCGGAGCCGCTTGCGGCGGGGTCGAAGGATCTCCTTTGCCGACAAGAGATCCTTCGACTCCGGGCTACGCCCCCCGCTCAGGATGACAGCCCCAAAAAACAGCCCGACAAACCCAAATTTGAAATATAGAAATATCATCATAAGGAGCAAAGCCATGAAAAGATCCGAGATCGCCGAGCGCCAAAAGCTCGCGCTTGCCTACTTTGAGAAAGCCCACATTACCCTCACCGAGGAGGAGAAGACCAACATGGAGGTGGCCGACTTTGGCCTGGGCATGGTGGCCGACGTAGGCCTCCAGCTGGTGGTGTATGTCAATACCGACCGAGTCTGCGCCAAGGAGATGGTGCTTCTCCCCGGCCAGTGCTGTCCCGAGCATCGTCACATCCCCACCAACGGGCAGGACGGCAAGGAGGAGACCTTCCGTTGCCGTTATGGTAAGGTCTACCTCTACACCGACGCCGATCCCGCCGCCCGCGCCGAGGATATCTCCATCCCCCTCCCCAAGACCGACGTCACCGTCTTTACCGAGACGGTTCTGGAGCCCGGTCAGCAGTACACCCTCATGCCCGGCACCCTCCATTGGTTCGTCGGAGGCCCCGAGGGCGCGGTCATCTCCGAGTTCTCCACCCACAGCACCGACGAGACCGACGTGTTTACCGATCCGCGTATCGTCCGCAATCCCGAAATCGAGGATTGATTTCAAATTGCAGTTTATCGAACTGTTTGACGGAGCAGGTCAGTATGTTTTAGGGGGCCACCTCATCCGTCGGCTTCGCCGACACCTTCTCCTCAAGGAGAAGGCTTCGGTAACCGCAACCCTTGATATACATAGGTCTTTTGGGTCGTGGTAACCTAGGCTTCTCCTGGAGGAGAAGCTCCCGCGAAGCGGGTGATGAGGTGGCCACTTGCCCGTTTCCACTATGTTCCGTCAGACCGTTAAACCCAAATTTACCCTAACACAATAAGGAGTCCACCATGCTCGTCAACCTTAACGCCGTCCTTGCCGACGCCCAAAAGAACCGTTACGCCGTCGGCCTTTTCAATACCACCGACACCGATATGCTGGAGGCGGTCATATCCGCCGCCGAGGAGTGCCGCTCCCCCGTCATCATCGGCACCGCCGAGGTGCTTCTCCCCAATGGGGAACTCCGGCTCATCGCCCCCTCTATCCTCGCCGCCGCCAAGCGGGCATCGGTCCCCGTGGTGGTCCACTACGACCATGGCCTCACCTTCGGCCGTTGCATGGAGGCCCTCCGGCTGGGCTTCTCCAGCGTTATGTTCGACGGCTCGGCGGGAGCCTATGAGCAGAACATCGCCGACACCCGGGAGATCGTGAAGATCGCCCACGCCTTCGGGGCTACCGTGGAGGGGGAGATCGGCCACGTGGGGGAGGCCTCCGCCAACGACAATACCGCCATCGACCTCTACACCCGCGTGGACGAGGCCGAGGCCTACCTGAAGGCCACGGGGGTGGATGCCCTCGCCGTGTCCATCGGTACCGCACACGGTGCCTATAAGTCCAAGCCCAAGCTGGACTTCGACCGCCTCACCGATCTTTCCGCCGCCCTTCCCGTTCCGCTGGTGCTTCACGGCGGCTCGGGTCTGTCCGACGACGACTTCCGCCGCTCCATCGCTTGCGGTATTTCCAAGGTCAACATCTTCACCGACCTCTGCCTCGCGGGCAACGCCGCCATGGCCGACGGTCTGGCCAATGGGGAGGCTTACCTTACCATCCGCAACCGCAAGGTGGAGTACATCAAGCGGGCGGTCATGGAGAAGATGGAGCTGTTCGGGTCTGTGGGGAAGGCGTGAGCTGTTTTTTTGAAAAGTTTCGGAAAAGCTGTAATATTGCGGGATCTTTTGCGTCTATATAGGTGAAGCCCCCAAGCATATTGTAAAGGAGAACCACCATGAAAAAGACCGTCCTGTGCCTCGCCGTCCTTCTGCTCCTGGCCATATCCCTTGCCTCCTGCTCCGTCAACATCCCCACCGACTACGAATTCGAGTACGGCACTGAGGGCATCACCTCCATTGAGATCTACTATTTTCCCGAGGGTGTTGTGGACATTGATCCCGAGATCCACACCCCCGTAGCCGTTCTGGAGGAGTCCCAACACGCCGACATTCTCAAGGATATACAGGAGATGCGATTTACCCGTTTTCAGATGCTGGTCCCTATCCCCACCGACCCGCCCTACGACCTGCGGGGCTACGTGGTGCGCCTCAACTACGAGCTGGGGGACTACGAGGATATCTCGGGTTATGGCGTACAGAAATTCCGCCAATTCCGCGACGGGGAATGGAAGCATGGCTCCAAATTTCTGGACTGCGACGAGGAGGCATGGAACGACATGATCCAAAAATACCTCCCCGTAGAAAAGCCCCTCCCCGCGCCCCAAGAATGACCCCCTGTGCGCCGTGACCCCCACGGCGCACTTTTTCTGTCCCTCGGTTGACAACCACCCCCGACTGTGCTATACTGAAACTCCGGAAATCCAACGCTCCGTTGGGTCAAGGTCGCTGACGGGTCGCTTCACATCCCCGCGCTTTTGTGGTATCCTATGGGTACGGTACCGAGACCAACGAAAAAGGAGAAAGCATATGAAAGAATCCATCGGAAAGACCATCCGCCGCCTCCGTAAGGAGCGAGGACTTACCCAGGAGGAGCTGGCCGAGCGGCTGAACATCACCTCCCAAGCTGTGTCCAAGTGGGAGAGCGAGAGCGGTATGCCCGACATATCCCAGATCGTCCCGCTGTCCTCGGTGTTCGGGGTCAGCACCGACGTGCTGTTCGGGCTGGACACCACCACCGAGGCGAGCGAGGCGTGGGAGATCGTTGGAAAAGCCCGTGCTATGGAAAGGTACGGTCAGCGGGAGACCTATCTCGCGGCCTATGACGAGCTTTGCAGGGGGCTGAAAAAGTACCCCTCCAATTTGGTGCTCTTGAACGTCTGTATGAGTCTGGGCACCTCCCTGTCCCTGCCCGACAACGGCTGGATCTATGATCCCGAGCGAGGGGAGCAGATTGCGGGAGAGACGGTACGCATGGCCGAGCGGATCACCGCTTGCTCGGAGAATATGACCGAGATTTTGACCGCCCGTCAAAACCTGGTGTTTCTGCATCTGGCTCGTGGGGAATACGAACAGGCCGCCGCGCAGGCACGAGGGCTTCCCGCGCGCAACGGCTTTACCGCCTGTTCCTTCCTGGCCGACGTGCACAGCGCCACGGGGCACTACGATAGCGCTGTTACCTGCCTGTGCAGTGATTTGGCGCTTACCTTGCAAGTTTTGGAAGATGATATTGCCCGTTTGGGTAAAGCCTATCACCAAAACGGCCAATACACCGAGGCCATCAAGGTCTATGAGACCTTTTTCGCCATGCTGAAGGCCATCTTCGGTGACGACTGCCCGCCGCCCTACCACGATTTCGATTCAGGGGACCTGTACCTCCTTCTGGCGGCGGCCCATCTGGAAAGAGGCGACGGGGAAAAGGCCATGGGTAGTCTGGAGGAGTCCATTCATTACTGGTTCCGCCTCCTCAAAGAAGGCTCCCCGACCGAGGGCAAGATCTCCTGGAGATCCCTCATGCGCACGCCCCTGCTGGAGCACACGGCAGATTTCGCCTTTGTGCAGACATCCATCCTTCGGGAAAAGCTGACCCGCAAGCTCCAGACCCCCGAGCTGGCCCCCCTACGGGAGCATCCCCGCTATCAAAAATTGGTCAAGCTGGTTAATAATCTCCCCCTGTGATCTCCCATGTCCCAAGAATAACCCCTTTTGCGCCGTGACCCCCACGGCGCACTTTTTTTGTCCCTTGGTTGACAACCGCCCCCGACTATGCTATAATAAATACAATAAATCCACTTCCCGCAGGGAAATGTACTGCAATTATTCATTCATCAATATTCATTCTTCATTATTCA
>JAZNJA010000177.1:0-25939 GCA_045577755.1 Eubacteriales bacterium | reverse complement strand
TTACTTGTAGGGGCGTCGGCCGAGATTGCTCGGCGGTGGCCGCCCGCCAGCATAGCGGTTTCTTCTTGTCCATCGGGGTACAACCCCACCGCCAAACCCAAAGTTGTACCCCATTTACCACTTTTCCCAATCTTTTCTCCCGATTTCCTCCAAATCCCCCAAAATCCCTTGACAATCCCCCCATTTTGTGCTATAATCGACCATTATAGTTTTCATTTTTCGAAAAGAAAGAAGGTCCCCCATGCCCATTACCGAATATCTGGAAAGACACGCAAGACTCCACCCCGACGAGGTGTCCCTTGTGGAGATCAACCCCGCCAATCAGCCCGAGAAGAGCACCACCTGGCGGGAATATAACCTGATCGAGGCCGCCGAGGGTCAGCGGTACCGCCGCGAGATGACCTGGCGGGATTTCGACATCCGCGCCAACCGCTTCGCCAACCTTCTGCTCTCCCGCGGGGTCAAGCGGGGTGACAAGGTGGCGGTCCTGCTCATGAACTGCCTGGAGTGGCTCCCCGTCTACTTCGGCGTGCTGAAGGCGGGCGCGATCGTGGTGCCCATGAACTACCGCTACGCCTCCGACGAGATCAAGTACTGTCTCGACCTGGCCGACGCGCGGATGCTGGTGTTCGGTCCCGAATTCACCGAGCGCGTGGACGCGGTGCTTCCCGAGCTGACGGGCATCACCGATTTCTTCTTCGTGGGCAAGGAGGCTGAGTGCCCCGAGTATGCTTCCCTCTACAATAAGATGGTGTACTACTGCTCCACCATCGCCCCCGCCGTGGAGATCTGCGACGACGACTACGCCGCCATCTACTTCTCCTCGGGTACCACGGGCTTCCCCAAAGCCATCCTCCACGATCACCGCGCCCTCATGGCCTCCGCCAAGACCGAGCAGGCTCACCACGGCCAGACCCGCGACGACGTCTTCCTCTGCATCCCTCCCCTGTACCACACGGGCGCCAAGATGCACTGGTTCGGCTCTCTGGTGGCGGGCGGTAAGTCGGTCCTGCTCCGCGGCGTCAGCCCCGAGTGGATCCTCCAGGCCGTATCCGAGGAGCGGGCCACCATCGTATGGCTCCTGGTGCCGTGGGCCCAGGATATCCTGGATTCCATCGACCGCGGGGATCTGAAGATGGACGAGTACCGTCTGTCCCAGTGGCGGGTCATGCACATCGGCGCCCAGCCCGTGCCTCCCTCTCTGGTCAAGCGCTGGCAGGAGAAGTTCCCCGGCCAGGACTACGATACCAACTACGGTCTGTCCGAGTCCATCGGCCCCGGCTGTGTCCATCTGGGCGTGGAGAACATCCACAAGGTGGGCGCCATCGGTGTCGCGGGCTACGGCTGGGAGACCAAGATCGTGGACGAGCATCGCGAGCCTGTCGCGCAGGGCGAGGTGGGCGAGCTGGCGGTCAAGGGCGACGGCGTCATGAAGTGCTACTACAAGAATCCCACCGCTACCGCTGAGATCCTGACCGAGGACGGCTGGCTCCTGACGGGCGACATGGCCCGCATGGACGAGGACGGCTTCATCTATCTGGTGGACCGCAAGAAGGACGTCATCATCACGGGCGGTGAGAACCTGTACCCCGTTCAGATCGAGGACTTCCTCCGCGCCCATGAGAAGATCAGCGACGTGGCGGTCATCGGTCTGCCCCACGAGCGTCTGGGCGAGATCGCCGCGGCCATCATCCAGATCAAGGAGGGCATGGAGTGTACGGAAGAGGAGATCCAGGAGTTCTGTCTGGGGCTTCCTCGCTACAAGCGCCCCCGCAAGATCATCTTCGCCGACGTGCCCCGCAACCCCACGGGCAAGATCGAAAAGCCCAAGCTCCGCGAGCGGTACGGCGCGGATCGGTTGGTGGAGAGCGCGACCAGCAACTGATTTTTTACATAAGAAAAGGAACCTCCGAGTCGGGGGTTCCTTTTCTGCTTTGGGCGGCGCGGCGCCCGGTCGGCTCAGGCTTTGGGGATCACGGAGCGGGACGGCACTTGACGATAGCCTCGGTACGGTTGATCAGCACCGTCTCCCCCTTTTGATTGCGGGCCTCGATGGTGATCTCTACGGCGCCATTGCGGGGGCTGCGAGGGGTCAGGGCGGTGACGGTGGCGGTACCTGTCAGCACGTCCTCAGCGAATACGGGCTTCAGCCACTCGATGTAGCTGGACTTCCCCGCCAACAGCTCCTCGCCGAAGAAGTCCACCTCCAGATACTTCGCCCATACCGCCATAAAGGACATGACACCGGGAGCGATGAGGCGGCCGAAGGGGGTCTTTCGTGCGTATTCTTCATCCGTATGGAGGGGGATGTTGTCGTATTCGCGGGCAAAGGCCAGCATTTTTTCGGTATCAATGACGGCGGGAGCGCAGGTCACGGTCATGCCGAGGGTCAGATCGTTGAAATACATGGGAATACCTCGTATGGGTGGATTGAATGAAGAAAGCATACCGCGGAAGAAGGAAACGCGGGCAGGACCGCCCCTTGCGCTCATGAAACGCGCTCACGGGTGAAGCCGCGCCCAAAGGGATTCCTTCGGAGCCCCCTCTGCGCGGTGGTAGGGAATGCGGTCGTTTCCTCCGTTCCTTGGCGGTGGTCACGTTTCGGCCAGGGCTCCGAACAGGTCTCCCAATGTGGTGCTGCCCGTATCCCCGAAGGAATACTGCTTTTGGGGGCCGTGGGCCAGGATACGCCTGCGGTTCTGGTGACTGGGCTTCAGCTCCTCGAAGGTCGGCAGGGGGGACTCTGCCAGGTAGGTCTCGGTGACGTCCATGACGTCCAGAAAATCGTCGAGGGTCATGATCTCCAGGTTCTCGGTGTCACGGTTCAGGGTCTCCACCGCCAACCAGCGGGGATCATCCGGGGGCATATGGGGGGACCGGACAAAAATATCACACTCGGGTACCTTGTTCTCGTAGACCGCGCCCACGTCAGCCAGCTCGTAGATGAGGGCCAGAACGTCGGCGGTGCGGGTCTCCTCGAAATGGGAATCAAAGCCAACGCGATAGCCCAGCATCCAGAAGTCGGACCGCTCGTTGAGCCATACGGCGCTTGCGTAGCGGGAGATCAGCTCGTGGGCACGATGGGGAGAGAGAGTACCCGCGGCCAGATCCCGCAGGGCATCCTCCCATTTCCGTCCCTCGCTCTCCAGCTTGATCTCACCCTCATAGATGGAGCCTGTGCTGTAGGGACAGAGGACCAGAAGCTCCTCCACCCTACAGCTCATGGCCTCGCACATCCCCTTGAGAAGGGTCATGGTGGCTTCCGCGTCACCGTCACTGCGGTGGTAGCGGTGGACCTGATCGGTATCCAAGGACGCTTCAGCGTCGGCCAGAGATACGCGACGGCCCGTGTTGATGAAATCAGCGTAGATCTGCTGGGTATCGGCGAAGGTGAAATTGATGTAGGGGAGATCGTACCGCTTACAGGCCGTTCTCAGAAACTTCGCGTCGTTGTCAACGGCGTGACCGAAGACGATCTGATCCTCGGCTATGATCAGATTCCGTATAGCCTGGTAAAAATGGGGAAAGGAAGGGGCGGCGCGGTAGGTATTCTCGGGAAAAGCCAGTTGGAAATCCTTTTTATTGGGGCGGCCTGTGAGGGTAAAGGGCTTTTCGGGGTTCATGAGGTAGATCCCGTTTTCCTTCACCTCAAAGTTTTCGTCGGTCAGCACGTAGCCGAACTCGCAGATGTGCTTTCCGTCACAGCATTCAATATCGAAGAAAAGATAATTCATACGTCTTCCTTTTCGTGGTCATATCCCTGTCAGTCGGGACTCTGTCGGTCGGATTCGCGTCTCCCTTTATTGTACCATGTTTTCGACGGTTTGTCAACCGTATCCCGGGATTTCCCGCTGACCGCAGGATCCCGCGGGATCCGTGACGGCAAAACGGGGGTCAGGAGGCGGCAATCACGGTGAGGGTGGAGGCATAGGTGCCGCTCTTCAGGGTGCCGCCCACATAGGTCCGGACCCCGTTTGCAACCGAGCTTGCGGCCGTCCAACCCGTAAAGGCACCGGAGCCGGAGACATACCGGATCTCATAGTAGATATCCCCCATAATGGCAAGGCCTGTGGGGATACTGACCGAGAAGTTGGCGCAGTCGGTGTGGTTCTTGCCCGACGCGGTGTACAGGGGGGTGCTTGCCACGGTGGCGGCGTAGCTTCCGGTTAAGAAAACAAAAAGGCTCCCCCTCCGGGGGAGCTGGCGTTGTAGGTCGACGGAGAGGGATTTTTTTGCGTAAAGCCCGCTTTGTACCGCTCTTTCTCAGCGAAACCTCCCCCGAAGGGTGAGGATTTACCCTAACGGTATGGGCCTCCGTACGAGGTTCGGTTTTCGGGCTTAGTCCTATGGTAGCCGCGGCAGGGGGTCACTCCAGGATGTCCTTTTCCCGCAGAATATCCAACACACGGCAGACGTCCTGTCGGGCCCGCTCTTCGGATATGCAGTAGGTATCGCAGAGCAATCTGACCAAGGAGGCTTCGTCGCATCCCTTTTCCAACGCCCGCCAGAGAAGCTCAGCAGAGGAATTCAGGCCTATGATGTAGTTTCTCTTTTCATCCACCGAAACCACCAGGGTCTCCCCCGCTACCTTTCGGGTGATGAAGCCTTCCTTGATCTTCATGTTACCTCTCCTTTGCTCGGTTCCGTAGTCATGGCCAGGATAGCGGCCCGCGCCGCTTCTTCGGTGGGGGTGCAGACCAGATGCCACGCGGGGATCCGGCCCACGAGGGCATCCGTCAGGGCCAAAAGCCGTTCCAGGCGCTCCGCCTCGCGGGGGCGGGGCGTCTCAGAAAGCAGACGGCACGCCGCCTCAAAGCCCCTGAGCCGCGCAATCTCCACACGGTCGCCTCTTTCCAGAAAGCAGATCCCCCCTATAGGCACCCGGACGTTCCGTTGCGCGTCGTTCATTCCGCTCCAGGGGGTACCGTAGGCGTACCAGACCCCATCCACAAGCCGCATGGCAGGCTTATCATCGTTGATGACGCGCACTCTGCCAGAGCCGATTACAGAGCGCCAGAGGCTTGTGTGGGTGGACTTCCCGGTGCCCGCCGGAGCGGAGAACAGGTAGGCGTAGCCATCGACCTCAATGGCCGAGGCGTGGAGCGTGAGTCCGTCAAAGTCGATGAGCTGCCGGGAAAAGGAGGCGCCCGTCGTCAGGTACTCACATTCGTCAAGGGACAGGTGGGGATGCTTTCTTTGGAAGGCGGCGGGATCTGTACGGACCGTCACGTCGGGCGGGGTATCCGTGTCGATCCCGTAGGACCGTGCCTGCCGCTCGGTCTGACCGAAGGTATCCATACGCACGGTCAGTCCGGCGATCCTGTACAGCATAATTCCCTCCGTTTTCTTCCCGACCGCTCGGAAACGGATCCCTTACGGCCGGGTTCTTTTGTCGTACGGCGATCAAGGCTCCGCAGAGCCGATCAGAGCTCGTCCTCCATACCGTCCTCGCTGTTGTTGCCCGAGGAGGTCAGGACCTGCTGGTTATCATTGGGATAGAACTGAATGTCAGGGGCGGGGTAATCGGGCTCAGGCGTGGTGAGCGAGAGCTTTTTCGTAGACTTCTTGTCTTCCATATTTCGTCTCCTTTCCGGAATCATTCATCAGCAAGAGAGGCGCTTACGGTCTCGCCGTAGACGGTGTGCAGGACCCCGTCGGCATCGGAGTAGACCAGATAGGCGCGGACGTAGACCACCTTGGAGGACTTCACCGAGTAGGTGTAGCGGAGCTGACCTTCCTCGGTGGTGCCCGTAGCGACGCGGGCGGCGTTCTCAGCGGTAATGCCCTCGCTGCTCTCCGCCACAGCCTGATCGGTCGACACCACGAAGCCGGCCTTCAGGATGGCGCAGTCCTCGGGTACGACGGCCCAGGACACGAAGTGCAGCTTGCCGTTGGCGGTATCCTTGCGGACACTCTGAACAACGGTGATACCCACGGGCTCGACGGGAGCCTCCTCGGTCACGAACACGGCCTTGACGGTGGCGTTCTCGGTAACGAAGAAGCGATAGTCGGTTCTGTAGGACAGGACCGTGCCGTTTTCGTCCACCCAGTAGGCAAACTTCATGCCCTCGGCGGGCTGATCGGCCTGCAGGGTCACGAAGGTATCGTAGGCGTACTCGCCGCCGCCGGTGCCGTTCTCCACCACGACCGTGTAGAGATCGGCGGGACGGACGTAGACGGGGGTGATCACGATGACGTCGTCATCGGTGGTTTCGGTAGCCAGCGCGCTCTCCACAGCCGCCACCAGGGCGTCACCCTCCAGGGACCAGCCCGTGCAGGTGAAGCCGAGACGGGTGGGGGTATCGGGGGTCTTCCAGGTCGCGGCGGAGCCGGCACTCAGCTGGGTACGGGCGATGACCTGGGCATAATAGGACTCGTACACCACCGTCACCTTGCCCGTGAGCTTGGTGTTAAAGACCGCGACGAACTCATCCGCGCCGGTCACGGCAAAGGTATACGCAGGCTCGCGGCTGACGATCTTGTTGTTGCGGTCACGCCAGTAAGCGAAATTGGCGGTGTCGGTCACGGTCAGGGTCATTTCGGCACCGTAGGGAACGCCGTATCGGATCTCCGAGATATAGGACTCGGACGACCCGTTCACCGTGACCGTATATTCTTTAGAGCTATTTACGGTGATCGTATGTTCGATGGTCTCGGTCTCGGGCTCGGTCTCGGTCTCGGGCTCGGTCTCGGGCTCGGTCTCGGTCTCAGGCTCGGTCTCAGGCTCGGTCTCGGGCTCGGTCTCAGGCTCGGTCTCGGGCTCGGTCTCGGGCTCGGTCTCGGGCTCGGTCTCGGGCTCGGGCTCGGTCTCGGGCTCGGTCTCGGGCTCAGTCTCAGGCTCGGTCTCGGGCTCGGTTTCGGGCTCGGTCTCGGGCTCGGTCTCGGGCTCGGTCTCGGGCTCGGTCTCGGGCTCGGTCTCGGGCTCAGTCTCGGGCTCGGTCTCAGGCTTGGTTTCGGGCTCGGGCTCGGGCTCGGGCTCGGGCTCTTCCTGTTCGGGAACAGCCAGATTATGAATGGTCATGATCGCGATAGCCTTGGTCTGATCCGACTGGGGGACAGCGTAGAAGGTTACGCTGACGGTATGACCCGCGTAGGCGCTGAGGTCGGCATAGAGCTCGGCGCCATCGTTAAAGAGGCCGTTCCGGGTAGCGTTGCTGATGCCCAGGCTTCCGGCGTAGTAGTTGCTGATGGGTTCACCGTTCTTGCCGCCCGTAGCGGTGATGAGGTCACTGCCGCAGACGGAGTAGGCGTAGTGATGGATACCGCCCGAAACCGCCATCCATCCGCCGATGCTGAGGGTGTAGGTCTCGTCGCTGACGGTGATGCCGTCCACCACCGCGTCGCGGCCGGTGGGATTACCGTTGCTCTGGAGGGTGGACGCGCCCACGTAGCTGTAAGAAGAGGAGTAACCGGGGCCCTTTCCGTTGATGGTATCCACGTTGGCGTGGTACTTACCGTTGAAGCTGTCGGGTACGGTCTCGCCCTCCCAAGTGGTATCAACCACGGTAAAGGTGGAGGCATAGGAGTCGATAACCTGTGTACCGTCGATGTAGGTCTGGAGAGCACCGGGGAGCGTGCCCGAGGCCTTCCAGCCCGTGAAGCTGCCCGAGCCGGACAGGTACTGCACTTCATAGTAAATATCGCCCATGATGGCCAGATCGGTGGAAATATCCACGGACATGGTTTGGCAGTTCACGTGATTGCTGCCTGTCTTAGTATAAAGAGGCGTGCTGCTCACGGTGGCGGAATAGCTTCCCTGCCACTGCCAGATCTTAAAGGACCAGGTGTTGACGTTTCCGTCGTCGAAGGTGGCCAGATTGATGATGCTGATGTTCTTCAGAACCTTGTCACCGATGTTGTAGCGCTGACCGATCTTCTTGTTGGTGATGGAGCTGTAGGGGGTATCGGTGCGGGTACCGGTGGAGACGGTCTCGCTCACGTACACAGCCGTGACATCCCCGATCTCGCCGCCGGTGGTACCGCCACCCTCGGTGTTGCCACCCTCGTTATCGCCGCCTTCGGTGCTGCCTCCGCCCTCGTTGCCACCACCCTGGGTGGTATCCTCGGGATCATCGGCGCCCGTGTTGGCGGTGGTGGAGATGTAGCTGTACTTGAAGCGGCCGCCGGGAGCGACGTCGCCGGAGATGTAGAAATCCATGATGTCACCCGAGAATGTGGAGTAATCACCCTCGTCGTGAACGTTATCGGTCCAGGTGAAGTTGATGGTGTAGTCGTTGCCCGACAGACCCAGAGCGGACTTGGGGATCTTGACGGTCATGTAGCGGCCGTCCACCTTGTACTCCACGTCGGCTACCTTGGTGGTAGCATAGCTGTTGGCGGTGGTGAACTTCTCCAGAACCAAGGTGTTGGCGGAGGCGGCGGACTTATTCACCACGTACTCGAAGGTGTTCCAGCCCTGGTTGTTCTGGTTGGTGTCGATGTAGAGGTTCATCCACAGGGAGTCGGTGTAGGGGGTGATGTCCTCCTTACACTCTACCATGAAGGTGACGTACTGACTGTTACGGGCGATCTTGGCGCCGATGATGTCGTTACGACCCGAGGTCTCGGTGTAGTGGAGGTTGCCGTAGCCCGCGGCGTCGCGGTCCTCGACGTTGTCGATGTAGGCGGCGTAGTAAGGCCCGACGTTATCCCACTGGCTGATGCTACCGTTCAGGTCAATGGCCTTGGCGGTGGTGGGAGTGGGGATGGGACGGGCACCCTTATAGCGGCGGACGAAGTTGACCAGCTGGTAGTAGTAGTGGTCAGCCAGCGCGCCCTTGGTGGGCTCGATGTCGCGGGAATACTCGTCGTTGTACTGATCGGGGAAGGCGTTCTCGGTGGTGGTAGTGGTGCCGCCGGGCCAGTTGTGGTAGCGGCCGACACGGAACTCGTTCCAGCCGGTCACGAAGATGACCGAGGGATCCACGGCCAGGGCGTAGTCGAACTGCTGGGCGAAGTTATAGCCCCACTTGGAGGCCTCCGCGCCCTGAGTCTTGTACTTGCTGGCATAGGAATAGCTACCCGTGCTGGAGGTGGGGGTGGTGCAGTAGGTAGAGCGTCCCGATACGATGGTGCCGTTCATGGCGGCCAGGGTACCGTTCACGTAGTCGTAGTTCTGGGATACGCCAACCGTCATCTGCTCGACGGTGCTGCCACTCTTATGGAGACCCTGGGGGAACATGGAGCACCAGCCCCAAGTGGAGCCGTTGGTGCTACCGCCGCGGTAGGAGGGATAGCCCGTGCGGAAGGTGAAGAAGTTCTTGATCTCGTTGTCAATGGCAGTGCCGGTCATGAAGGCACCCTGCTGACCCATAACCATGGGCTTACCCTTCCAGTAGAACCAGAGATTATGGAAACGGTCGGAGCGGAAGACGTTCAGGTAGATGGAGCTGAGTTGGAGATTGGTGTAGGATTCGTCCGTGGTGCTTCCCGCGTTCTGGAACGGGAGCATGAAGGAGATCTTGGGAGTCTTCAGACCGTCGTTCATGGCGTCGGTCCACTCCTCCATAAGGGGGATGTAGGCGTTTGCCCAGGTATGCTCGGCGTTGGTGTTGTCGGTAAAGACCACGTCCACGCCCGCGTTGGACAGAAGCTCGGCCTGCTTACGGAGAACCCACTTATCGTTGCTTTTGTAGAAGCCATAGATGGATTCGTTCCACCAGAAGGTAGTGGTGCCAAGGGAGCTCCAGAGGGAGTTTTCCCAGTCCCGCATGGTGGACTCGGGGTACTTCTCGGAGAGCTTCTGGAGGTTGGCAGGAACCTGGTTGGTGAAGCTGTCGATGTGCCAGTCCCAATAGAACATAGCCAGGGTCTTGCCGCTGCGGGGAGCGCCCACGTCGGCGTAGGTCAGGGAGGTACGGCCCAGGCCGTCGGTGAAGACCCAGGTATCGGGCATGACCTCATGGGTATAGATGAGGCTGTCCGAGGGGATGACGTACTCGGAGGGAGGGGTATGGGTGCCCGAGATCGTGTCACCCATAGCGGAGCAGTCCGTATAGTAGCTGCTTCGCTCCTCGTCGAAGACGACGTACATGACGGGGTACTGAGTGCCGCTGGTCCAGGGGTAACAGTCCTTATAGACGTATCCCTTGAAATTGCTGGCACCGGAGTAGACATACATGGCGGGGGTCTTGGAGTAGTTCTCCACCAGGAAGAGGTACTCGCCCGCCGGCTGCTTGTCAAAGCGGATCTCATGCTCGGCGTTATCACGCAGGCGCATACGCTGGGAAGCGACGGGCTCGGCCGCCACGGTAGCGGCATAGCTTCCCTTCCAGGCGTAGACCGACAGATCGGCATCGATGTCGGTGGAGCCGTAGGTAGCCAGCTTGGTGATCATACCAATGAAGGGAGCGGTGGTCGTGACGCGGACGCCCATGGGGCTGTCCATCTTCAAAGCTGACTGCGTGCCCGTAGGAGAGCAGACCATCTGGGCGGTCAGGGCCCTGCAGTAGCCGAAGGAGGCGGAGGAGGGATCGGTGAACCGCACCTTCATATCGGGCTGGTAGCTCTGCTCGGTGCCGTTCAGATACATATGGCCCATGGAGTTACTGGTACCGGTATTGGTCCAGACACCGGCCTTACCGCTTACGTTAGCGATATGGAACAGGTACTCGCCCGCGGGCTGAGTGGCGAAGGTCACCCAGTGGTAGGCGTTATCACTCAGGGGGTTGAAGGTCTTGGAGGCGATGGGGGTAGACGCGATGGTGGCGCTGTAGCTTCCTTGCCACTTGTAGAGGTACAGGGTCGCGGCGGCATTCGCCGTATTCCAGGTCGGCATGGCAAAGGCAAAGCCCTCGAAGGGACCGTTCAGATAGGCGCGGTAGGAATAGCTACCGGTTACCTGTACGGCGGATCGGGTGCCGGTGCCGTTCTGGACGTTGACCTCCGAGGCCGCGGCCACGGGGGTGATCGCCGTAAAGGCTGAGACGATCATGGTGACGCACAGAATCAGCGACAGGATCCGTTTCATGGTACTGAATTTCATAGGGGAATGCTCCTTTCAGGGAATCATACGGATATTCTACCATAAAGCCGGGATTTCGTCAAGTAACAAACAGTAAAAAAGTCCACAAATATGCTTTTTTATGGAAAAAATATAATTTCGTGATACATGATCGAACAAACGAAAGACCGCCGACGCGAGCGGTGCCCGGGGTGTCCGGCCACCCCGGGTAAACAGAACGAAAAAAACCTAAGACAAACGCGGGCTGTGCCTCGTGTTCGTTTTAGGTTCTTACTGGCGGAGGGTGTGGAACGTAAAACGACCCTTTTTGAATCATCTACATTCCACACCTCCGCTCAAACCCGCAGGGACAAGCCTCACAGGTCATACCGGCATTCGGAAGCCTTGCGTTAGGCTCGTTTCAAATAATATCCCTTGTAGGTGGTGACCATAGCCGTCGCTGCGCTTGCAGGATCGGACAACAGCGCGCTATCAATGGCCGTACCGCTCGTCGCGGTGGAGGAGGAGGTATACCACCAGCCCTCGGTGGTCTCAAAGCGGATCTCGGTCAACGCCGAGCAGTTGGCAAAGGCATTATAGCCGATCTTGACCACGCCGGCGGGGATGGTGATCGAAGTCAGCGCCTTGCAATTGTAGAAGGTGCCGTTCTCCAGTGCCGTCACGCCCGCAGGGATATTCACCGTGGTCAGGGACGTACAGCCCGAGAACGCGCTTTCGCCAATACTCACGAGTCCTTCGGGGAGGGTGATCTCGGTGAGGGATGTACAGCTTCTGAACGCGTGCTTTCCGATGGAGGTAACGGTACTCGGGATGGACACCATTGCGAGGGACTGGCAGTAGTCGAATACGCCCTCGGCAATACTCGTGACTCCCTCGGGGATGAGAATGGCGGTCAGCTTTCGACAGTCGTACAAGAGGTTGTTTTCCAGAGCCGTCAGGCTTGCGCTGAGCTTGACCGACTCCAGGGACCGACAGCTCGCAAAGGCGGAGAAGCCGATAGAGGTGACCGAATCGGGGATCACGATCTCTACGAGCTTGGTGTTGTTGAACGCCGAGGATCCGATGGTGAGAAGACCTTCGGGAAGCGTCGCGCGCTCGAGAGCGGTGCAGGCATAGAACGCGTTATTGCCGACAGAGGTCACGCCGACGGGAATGGCGATCTCGGTCAGGCTCGTACAACTGTCAAAGGCGTTATTGCCGATGGAGGTCACCCCGTCGGGAATGACGATGGTTGTCAAGGCCTTACAATACCGGAAGGTACTCGCGCTGATGGCTGTGATGCTTTGACTGAGGGTAACGCTTGCCAGCTTTTCGCAGTAAACAAAGGCGTACTCGTCGATCAGGGTCACGCTGTCGGGGATCACGATGGCGGTGAGGGATTTACAGTTATTGAACGCGCTGTAGCCGATCGTGGTCAAGCCGTCGGGCAGGACGATGGAGGTGAAGGGACAACTGTTGAAGGCGTACCGTTCAATGCTCTTCAGAGTGCTCGGAAGGGTGACCGAGGTCAGGTTATAGCAGTATTGGAAGGCGTTTTCGGGGATGACGGTGACACCCTCGGGAATGACGATAGAGGGAATGCTACACTTATAGAACGTGTACCTTCCCATGGTTCTGAGGGTACCGGGCAGGGTGATATCCGCAAGCAGGCTACACTCGTAAAAGGCCTGCTCTCCGATGGTCACGAGTCCTTCGTGCAGGGTCAGGTCGGTGAGCTTGACACACTTTTCAAACGCGCTCGATCCGATCTCGGTGACGCTTGCGGGGATCTTCACAGAGGCAAGAGCGGAGCAGTTTGAGAATGCCCACTTGGGAAGCGCTCTGATACCCGAGCCGATGGTTACGCTTGTCAGCGTGTTGCAATCCGAGAATACGCTCTGACCGAGGGTGGTCACGCTGTCGGGGATGACGACATCAGTGAGTGCCTTACAGTAACGGAAGGCGTCCTTACCGATAGTAGTCACGCCCGCAGGGATCTGAATGCTCGCGAGGGCATGACAGCTGTTAAAGGCGGATTCGTCAATGCTCGTCAGGGTCGTTGGGAGCGTCACCGAAGTCAACGCCTTACAGTATTGGAAGGTGTTGCGCTGAATACTCGTAACTCCTTCGGGAATGACCATCTCGGTCAGCACCGAGCAGTTGTTGAAGGCGTATGGTCCTATGGAAGTAAGGGTATCGGGGAGCCGGACGCTCGCGAGCTTGATACAGCCGTTAAAGACCGATTCACCGATACTGACGACGCCCTCGGGAAGGGTTACGGCGGTCAGAGAAGAACAGTTGGAAAAGGCTTGATAGCCGATGCTTTCAAGACCCTCGTTGAACACGATGGATTCCAGCACGCGGCAATCCGTGAAGGCTCTTTGACCGATACTGCGCACGCTTGCGGGGACGGTGACGGCTGTGAGCGCCCTTGCGCTGCTGAACGCGTAGTCCGAGATGGCGGTGAGGCTTTGAGAGAGGGTGATCCTCTCCAGAGCGGTACAGCCGTAGAAGGCGTAGGCATCCATGGAGGTAATGCTGTCGGGAAGGATGATCTCGGTGATGCGGGAGCAGCCCGAGAAGGCGGAATAAGACAGATTGGTGAGATTTTCGGAGAGGGTGATCTTCTCCAACGCGCTACAGCCGTAGAAGGCGTAGGGATCCATGGAGGTAATGCTGTCGGGAAGGATGACCTCGGTGATGAGAGTACAGCCATAGAACGCGTAGTATGCCAGAGTGGTCACCGCCGCTCCATTGTAGGTGGCGGGGAGCAGGATCCTCGACGGCATATCATTCTTGTTCTTCATCTTGATGGAGTAGGTGCCGTCGGCAAGCTCTGTAAAGGTGAAGTGATCCGAGTGAGTCAGACCGCAGTATACGCAGTTGCCGCCCTCGTATTCGTGATCCTTGACCTCAACAAAGCTGTCCACGCGCACGTCGCCGCAAATGTTACAGGTGTGGGTGGTGTAGCCTCGCTCACCGCAGGAGGCAGGGGTGACAACGGCCGTATAAGTGTGCCCCGTGGCAGGAATCGTCTGCTGAGCGGCGAGGACTTCGCCGCAGACCGAGCATTTCTTGCCGGCGGTCAGACCGGAGGCGGTACAGGTGGCGTTCACGGCGGGGATGATCTCTTCGGTGTGGCCAAGAGCCAATACGGTGTGCTGTGTTTCAAGAACCGCATGGCAAACCGAGCATTTCACGCCCTCGGTCAGTCCCTCCTCAGTACAGGTAGGCGCGACGGCGGGGATGGTTTCATTGGTATGACCCGTTGCAGGGACGGTCTGCTGCGCGGTGATGATCTCATCGCACACCGAGCATTTCGTGCCCTCGGTCAATCCCTCCTCGGTGCAGGTGGAGGCTACGGCGGGGATAACAACCTCGGTGTGACCCGTGGCGGTCACCTCGCTGTCGGTGTAGGCATGACCGCAGACCGAGCAGGTATGGGTGGTGTAGCCGCCCGTGGTACAGGTGGGAGACGTCACGACAGAGCCGTAGCTGTGCCCCGTGGCGGGGATCCGTCCCTGGGAGGTAAGGATCTCACCGCAGACCGCGCACTTCACGCCCTCGGCAAAGCCGTCCTCGGTACAGGTGGGGGGAACGGCGGTCAGGGTCTGCTCGGTGTGTCCCTTGGCGGGGGTCTGGCTGTCGGTATAGGTATGATCGCACTTGGTGCAGGTGTGGGTGGTGTAGCCCTCTGCGGTACAGGTGGGAGCCGTCACCACAGAAGCATAGCTGTGCCCCGTGGCGGAAACCGTAGTCTGCACAGCGAGAATCGCGTTGCAAACAGAGCAGTGCCTGCCCTCGGTCAGTCCCGTCTCGGTGCAGGTGGGAGCCACGGCGGCGTCGATCACCTCGGTGTGACCCGTAGCGGCTACCGTCTGCTGTGCCGCAAGGACTTCGCCGCAGACCGAGCATTTTTCGCCCGCGGTCAGACCCGTTTCGGTACAGGTGGGGAGAACGGCGGGGAGTATTTCGCCACGGTGTCCCTTGGCGGGCGTATGGTCCCCTACGTAAGAGTCACCGCAATCGGTACAGGTATAGGTGGTGTAGCCGTCCGTGGTACAGGTGGGGGCGGTCACGACAGCTACGTAGTTGTGACTGAGCATACCAATGGTCTCGGTCTCAAAATAGTCGCAGTTCTCGCAGTCCCGTCTCTTCTCGCCGTTGTTTTCATAGGTAGGCGCGACGGTTTCCCGCCATTCTCCCATGGCATGGGGGACTTTATCCGTGTAGTCGGCTTTGTACGAGTGGCCGCAGCTACAGGTGTAGGTGGTATAGCCCTCTGCCGTACAGGTGGGAGCCGTAACAACGGCTGTATAGCTATGTCCCGTCGCAGGCTTTTTTTCACCAACGTAGGTGTCGCCGCACGCGGAACAGGTGAAGGTGGTGTAGCCGTCTGCCGTACAGGTGGGGGCGGTCACCACGGGATCATAGCTGTGTCCCGTGGCGGAAACCGTCGTCTGCGCGGCGAGAATCGCTTTACAAACGGAGCAGTGCTTGCCCTCGGTCAGTCCCGTCTCGGTGCAGGTGGGAGCCACGGCGGCGTCGATCACCTCGGTGTGACCCGTAGCGGCTACCGTCTGCTGTGCCGCAAGGACTTCGCCGCAGACCGAGCATTTTTCGCCCTCGGTCAAGCCCGTCTCGGTACAGGTGGGGAGAACGGCGGGGATGGTCACCTCGGTGTGACCCTTGGCGGGTGTCTGTCCGTCGCTGTAGGTATGGTCGCACTTGGTACAGGTGTGGGTGGTGTAGCCATTCGTGGTACAGGTGGGGGCAGTCACCACGGAATCATAGCTGTGTCCCGCGGCGGAGATGGCCTGGAGCTCGGTCTTTCCGCACTTATTGCAGGAACGAGCTCTGGTTCCTTCTTCGGTGCAGGTTGCTTCCCGAACGGTTTTCCATTTTCCGAACGCATGGCTACATTCAGGCTCGGACACTCCCGAAAAGTGCATGGTGGCGTTCAGGAGCGAATCATTATACAGCCCGATGTCGATTTGATTCCACTCTGCTTGGGTGCCGTCATAGTACACGTCGGTGAGGTGATCGGTGTTGAAGAAGGCGGCCTCTCCGATAGCCGTTACGCCGGCGGGAACAGAGATCTCAGTCATGGCAGGACAGTTCGAGAAGGCGTACTCGTCAATGAAGGTCAGGCTGTCGGGAAGGGTGACGGTTGCGAGGAGACTGCAATCCATGAAGGCATCATGGCCGATGGAGGTCACGCCCTCGGGAATCGTGACGGACACCATGCGATCGCAATCGTAGAAGGCGTATTCCGGAATGGCGGTCAAGCCCTTGGACAGCTTGACGAATGACATAGAGTAGCAAGCGTAGAACGCGTAGGCTCCGAGAGACGTGACGCTGTCGGGAAGGGTGATGAGGGGAAGGGCTTCACAATTCTGGAAGGCACCCTGTCCGACGTGGGTGAGGGTATCGGGGAGGATCACTCTGGTCAGGCTCGTGCAGAGGAAGAAGGCATTATATCCGATGGAGGTGATGCCCCTCGGGATCATGACGGTTTTGATGCTCGTACAAACCGCGAAGGCCTGATCGCCGATGGCCGTCACGGTATCCCCCTTGGGGCTGACCGTGGGAATCACCACGACAGTATCCCTGCAAGTACCCATGCCGCTGACGTAGCAGGTACCGTCGCCGTTGGAGGTGAATTCCAATCCGGCCGAGGGAGACAGACTGAACTCTCCGCACAAATAGCAAACGCCCTCAATAAATACGTGGTCAATGGCCGCAATCTGGCGGATCTCTATGGAACCGCAGGCAAGGCAGGAACGGGACGCCGAGCCCTCCTGACCGCAGGAGGGGGCCTTGACCTCGTGCCACTTGCCCATCTCGTGCCCCAGAGCGTCCACGTAGTTGCCCACGGTGGTCAAGCCGCAAACGCAGCTTCGGGTGGTGTAGCCCTGCTCGGTACAGGTGGGGGGCGTGACTACACTGGTGTATTTATGCTTGATACGGGGGGTAAAGTTACTCTCATAGGTATGCCCGCAGGTACAGGTATAGGTGGTGTAGCCCACCGAGCTGCAGGTAGCGGGAGTTACCTCGGTTTGATACTGATGCTCTGTGGTCGGGGTGTAATCATCCCGATAGGTGTGTCCGCAGGCGCAGGTGTAGGTAGTATAGCCCTCGGTGGCGCAGGTGGGCTCTGTGACCGCCGTCTCGTACTGATGCCCTTCGGCGATGACGAAATCATCCCGATAGGTATGCCCGCAGGCGCAGGTATAGGTGGTGTAGCCGTCCAGGGCGCAGGCGGGCGGTGTGACCTCGGTTTCATACTGATGCCCCGTGGCGGGGATATAATCCTCCCGATACAGATCCCAGCAGTGGCATATGTAGGTGGTGCAGCCATCTTCGGTACAGGTGGGAGGCACCACCTGGGCGGTGTAGGTGTGTCCCGTAGCGGGCACGGAACGGGTCTCGGCCAGGTTACAAACCTGACAAACCGAGGACTCCTCTCCCGCCTCGGTGCAGGTGGCGGGCTTGGTCTCCGTCCACTCCCCCATGGTATGCCCGAGCCTGTCGATCAGCTCCAGCTCAAACTGCTGACAGCCCTTCACGGTGCACAGCTTGGCCCGCACGCCCTGGGTGGAGCAGGTCGGAGCCAGCACCTCCTGCCATTCGCCGAGGATATGCTCGTGCTCGGGAACTTCTACGTTGGGATCCGTCTCGTCACAAGCTGTAAGCGTGCATAAGAAAAGCAACGCCGTCAGGATCATGCACAGCATCAAAAATTTCTTTTTCATATCTGTTTCTCCATAAAATCAAAGTATATCAGGTTTTGCTCATACATTCGGTGCATAAGCCGTCCGTGTCGTGATAGCAGTCATCACATACCCGCCTTTGGCAGACGGGACAGCGGTTGACGTGCAGCAAGACCTCCTTGTTCGCCCGATCATACGCGCTTGCGTGGTCACTCTGCCAGATCAACTCTCTTGCCTTTTGCTCCGACCTTGAGATAAAGATTTTCGCTTTGAACGGCGGCTTGTACGGATAGGTGATCCGGGAGACCTCACACCCGCACAGGTCGCAAAAAAAAGTAAACCTGAATACCTCAAGCGTGGAGCCGTCCTCATACTTTTTCGTTACGGGTTCCAGCATTCTTCTCCCCCCTCTCTTTCGGTCATCATACCGTTCTTCTATTATACAGGATCTTGACGGTTCTGTGACCCTCCCGACGGGGGGGTAATTGGGGGGGAGCAGGTTTTTTTCGCCGAAACGGGAGAAAAATAGTCGACTTCAGGCAGACAAAAAGAGCAGCCGATCACTCGACTGCTCTGTGTGTATGCCTTAGGGATCCTTGCGATGCCTTCCGTCGATCCGCTCGAACAGCTCGTTCTTGCTTCCGACACCCAGCTTCCCGTAGACCTTTCGTGTGTATTCCTTGACGGTGTTGACCGTGATACCGAGATAGTAGGCGATCTCGCTCTGCTTTCTGCCCTTGAGCAGCTCGCGCAACACGTCCAGCTCGCGGTCTGTCAGAAGATTGACCTCCTCCGTATCCCGCAGGATGCGGTCGATCTCTTCATCCGTGTAGCGCATCCGAACAATGATGGGAGGCGGGACGGTTGCCGTGCCCTCGGCGGGGACTGCGTCAGAGACGGCAGGGATGGGCTCGCGCTCCTTGCGGTTGCGTCTGAAAAGGAGCAGAACGCAGACGACACCAAGCACCGACACGGCAACCGACAGGAGCACAATGGGAAGGAGGGGAAAGCGGGGAGGCTCCTCGCCGGGAGGTGCCGTCGAAGGCGTGACAGGCTCGGTGGCGGGAGTTGAAGTCACTTCGGTATCAGGCAATATGACAGGCTCCGTATCCGGCGTCGTGACAGGCTCCGTATCCGGTGTTGTGACAGGCTCCGTTACCGGCGGCTCGGGGGGGACCGTCACGGGCGGCACTTCGGTCTCGTTAAGACGGTAGCAGGCGTAATAGGTGACGTCGCCTGCGATACTGTGCACCGTACCCTCCGCGATAGGCTCTCCCTCACCGTCAGCCGTGGCGAACCATCCCGAGAAGGTATAGCCCTCCTTGGCCTCTGATTCAGGGAAGAGGATCGGTGCGCCGAAGTCGCAGGACACCCTCGTTTCCGTCTCTCCCATCACAAAGGTGATCTTGTAGGTGTTGGGTGTCCAGACCGCGTACAGATCGACGTACTCGGTGCCGCCTCCTACGGAGAGCCGCGTATCGGGGGCGTAGTCCCCTCCGTCACCGAATTGCCAACGGTCAAAGGTATAGCCGTCCTTTTGGTATTCGGGAAGGGTGGGTATCTCGCCATAGCAGACCGTGACGGTATCCTTTACCTCTCCGTCCACAAGGAAACGGTAGGTCATATCGGAACGGGCATTGTTGCCTGCGTGGAAAACGCCGTGTCGGTTATCAAAGCGGTTACCCGAGACGCCCTCCAAAGCATCGCCGTCGATCTCCACGCTGCCCTCCATATGCTTATAAGGATCGCCCAAGTGATTGGTTTCAGTCATGTAACAGTATTGATTTGCCTCGCTCGGCATCGCTTCTGTGCGACCTTCGCCGTGAAGGGCACATCCGAACAAGGAAAGGCGTTCCGCATCGTATTCCTTCATAGCAGGCGTGTTGCCCGACAAGGTGGAGAGAACCAGGAAGGTCTTGCCCACACCTCCGCTACCGATCTCCGCTTGGTTTTCGGATATGTAAAGCGCGCCGCCGGATGCGGCAGTATTGTTTGCAATCGTGCCGTTGACAACGGTAACGAGGTTATTGCCGTAATTCTCGTTCCAGATACCGCCTCCGTTCTCGGTTGCACGATTGCCCGAGATCACACAGCCGTCCAGTACGCTTTCGGTGTAAGAAAGCGCAATGCCTCCGCCGTTTCTGGCTTGGTTATCGAAAACGTAACAGCTCTTCATATGGAGCGTTCCGCGCCCCACGTAGACACCGCCGCCCTTGGTCAGCGTGTCGGGATAGAAATTCTCAAAGCGGTTTCCGCTGATCTTGCAGCCTTCAAGGGTAACGGTCGCCTGATCTGCCCATATCGCGCCGCCGTAACCCGATACGTTGCGGGAAAGCTCGCAGTTTTTCATATCAAGAAAGATATTGCCCGCGCCGGAAAGATATATCGCGCCGCCATAGCCGCCTGCGTTGGCGTTCAGCGAACAGTCCTCAAAAGAGACGGACAAACGGTGACCTACGCTGTCGGCAGAAGAATAAATGCCGTAGACCGCGCCGCCGTTTGCCATACTGTAACCCGAAAAATCACAGTTTACAAAGGCTGCATCGACACAGCGGGAGAAGAATACCGCCGGGCGAATCTTGGTCGCCGTCATGATCTGTTTCCCCGTAAAGTCGGTTTTGTCGATGTCATTCACGCCCGCAAAGGTGATATTTTCAAAACGTATATGTATGGTATCCTGCTCGGACGCGCCGCCCATCACAGCAAACGCGCCGCCCGAAAAGACAGCAGGCGTATTCTTACCGCTTTTAATGGTCACGCCCTTAGAAAGTGTCATCCCCATCGGGGAGTAGGCAAATTCGATATCGCCGACAAGGATCGTATCGCCCTCACTTGCATTATGAAGTGCCTCCTTCAGCTCTGACTCTGTGGTGATCAGCTTGGGCTCGGCGGCGAACGCTCCCGTGCTCATCGCCGCAAGCACTGCCGCGACTGCCCAGATCGTCAAAAAAACGCATATGACTGTTTTTTTACGGTTCATGTATACACCTCGTCTTTCACAAACATCATCATCGGCTTAATTATAACATAATACATGCCTTTTTTCAATATGTTTGAAAGGAAATGTTGTGTAAATCCAAATCAAGAAGAATAATTTTGCTTTAGTCCCCGATTTTTGCCTTTCGTCCGTGTCCGGTGTAGCATAGCTCTCGCAGCTGTCAACCGTTTAAGTGAAAAAATATCGCTGAAAATAATAGCAGAAGAGCCAGGTAGCAACACCTGGTTTTTCTATATCCCAACGCAATATTTTTTCGTGTACTGGCAAGAAACTATACTCCTCGTTGACATCTGCACACCTCACTCAAAGTGAACGCGATTTCCTCCCGACCTATGGTCATGCAAGGCTGATTTGATTTATACATAAACACAAAAGGGAGCTTTACGGCTCCCTAATGTTATGTCATACTGTAAGCCCGCGCTGGCGGGGCATTATTTACTTGCCTTCATTCTCTAAATAAGCTAATAGTGCTTGGCCTTCTATAGACAGCGATAGTGCTTGAGCCGCTGTTTTTATATAAATATCTGGATACTCAAATTCTGCACTCCAGTTGGCTTCCTCGATTCGTTCAGAAAATCGTAATACCATAATTTTTCCCAAAACTGCTTTTGAATAAATGTCGGTATCGGTACAACTTTCAATAATGATCTCATAATGGCGCAATGAGTTTTCGATAAGCTCATTAAAGAATTCATGACTTGGTTGCTCCGATAGGTTTTCATCAAATGCTAGCTGATACTCCGCAAAGGCCAACCACTCTAAATATTGATAATCCGTTGGATACGCCATGTAGGCTTCTTTTGCCCACCAATAACTACCTCCGTGATCCGGATTGTTTCTATATCTCTGCAATGCTGAATTGTATTTTTCTCGTCCCGGATCTTCTTTGGATTCTGTTATTCCAAGCAATTCGTCAGCACTAATCTGAAAAAGCTTTGTAAGTGGTACAATTAGAGACAGATCTGGGCATGACTGCCCGCACTCCCACTTTGATACTGCTTGAAAGGAGACGCCGAGATACTCTGCCAACTTTTCTTGAGTCAAATCGTTCTTCTTTCGCATTTCTTTAATTCTTTCGCCAATGGTCATATGTGTTACCTCTCGGTTTAGATTGAATCCGGATTCTGCGTATAGTATAGCATTAAAAATCACCTCCGTCAATAACTTGTTTTTAGATGGATTTTCAACTCGAAGTTGAAGTCTTTTGCCTCTTTGGCACCCTGACGTGTGCTTGTCTTATACAAGTCGGCTCGCCAGCTAGCCCCCAAAACTCGCTACGCTCGTTTCGGGGAGCCCCGCAAGCTCGCCGAGACAAGCACACGCCCGCACCACAACTAAACGAAAAAGAAAAATCCAAAGGCGAGCGGACGCGGAGTCGCCCGGTGAGCCGCTTGGGCGTACGTCAGCTATACCCGCTCGGCGGCTTTTTGGATAGATTTCGTTTTTGACCGTTTGTTGGAGCGCCGCCGGGTAAGATCGTCAGCCCTCGGGTCTATAAGTTAGACCGCTTTTCCAGAGACAAATACGCCACCGCTATCCACAAAAAGACGCTGAAAGACAACGGCGTGAAGCTCATATCCGCCACCGAGCATATCCCCGATACACCCGAGCGGGGTGTAATCACCAATACGACAACAAAGCGTCTGAAGGAACTGGAGGCGCGCCAGGAAGAACTTGACCGTCAAATTCTCATTGAGCGAAGCAAGAATGCGGTTCGGGTATCCGCCGAGGAAATCAAGATGTACTACAAGGAAGCCTTGGCTTTGGAGGCACAGATGCTCATTAACTATATCGTGAAGGAAATCGTCATGTACGATGACAAGATCGAAATCTTTTTCAATAAGCCTACACGGAACAGTCCCGATGAAAGTCGGGGCTGTTTTGTTTATACGGGGCGGAAAGAGAATTACGATATCGAGATATGGATCGTGTAAAACGATCCGTGCAGGCGATTCTGAGGGCACAGAACGGCACTTGGAAGCACCTATAAGCCTCACGGGTAAAAAGGACAAAAAAGAAGAACCTAAGACAAACACGGGCTATGCCTAGTGTTCGTTTTCGGTTCTTACTGGCGGAGGGTGTGGGATTCGAACCCACGTGGGGTTTGAGCCCCAAACGGTTTTCAAGACCGCCTCGTTATGACCGCTTCGATAACCCTCCGTGTGAACTATTTAATTGTGTTTTTCTCGCCTTTAGAATTCTCGATAGAGATCATTTTGGGCAAGTATTTTACCGTCTCGAAAACGGCGTGTTTTGAACCTCTTTCGGAGGTCTGCGTCGTGATGATCGCTTGTCGATCATCTATCATCGCGCGGCAGGCTGAAATTTCAAGACCGCCTCGTTATGACCACTTCGATAACCTTCCGTACCGATGCATTATACCACAAATGGGGGAATTTGTCAAGGGTTCACTTGGAAAAAAACGGTGGAGTCCTCGGTCCCGCGGGAGGAGGTGAAAGGGAAAGGGCGGCGCGGCGGCGACGCCCTTTCGGTTGGATCATTTGCTCAGCAGGTCACGGTAGATGTCCATGATGCCGTAGTTGGGGCGGGCGCGGCGCTCCGCCATAGAGGCTTTGGCTCCCTCGGACAGATGTTCGGCAAACGCGCGGTCTCCCAGGACCTTCTTGATGAGGTAGGACAGCATCTCGTGCTCCTCGTACCGATAGATCAGACCGTTTTCATTGTGGGTGACGTACTCGATGACGCTGCCGCACAGGGAGGTGGCCGAGGGGGTACCCACGGTCATGGCCTCGCGGAGGGACAGGGCGTGGCACTCCATGCAGGAGGGATTGACGAACATATGGCAGCTCCGCAGCTGCTCCACCATCTGGGCGGGGGAGAGCTTACCGGGGAAGACCACGTTGTCGGTCAGCCCGTTTGCCTCGATGAAATTGGCCATCCACCGCTCGAAGCCCACTAAGCGGCGCTTATCCTTGAGCCTTCCGCCCTCACAGGAAAAGGGGCCGGGGATGATCAGCTTGACGTCGGGAATGGTTTCCTTGACGATGGCCACGGCCTTGAGCAGCTGGTGCATTCCCTTTTCGGTGGATTTGCCGAACACCGTGAAGATGGTGTTCTTCTGACAGGCATCGTAGCTCCAGTCGGCCTCGGTGAAGAGGGTGTTGGGATGGAGGAAGCGGTAATAGCAGGTCAGCTCGGGGGCGACGGTCTTGCAGTAGGCCTCCGAAAACTCGTTGTCAATGATGACGCCCCGACTGCTCCGCAGGGTGTACTGCTCGTAGGCGATCTGCTTTTTGAAGTAGGACCGCTTCATGCGGGTCACGATGCGGGTCTTGAGGGGATCGGGACTGATATAGGGGAGGTTATCCTCGGTATTGGTCAGGTAACCGCCCTTGTAGCGCTGGTGGATGCCGATGATGCCCTGCAGGAAAACCACCTTGCGGATGCCCTCTCCGGCCTTGGCTGCACCGTGGGAGATGCAGCTTTCGGTGCCCCAGATATGGATGACGTCGGGCTTGATCTCGTCGATGACGTCCTTGACGTTTCTGTACACCGCCGCGGGAAGCTCCTTGCCAAAGGAGATTTTGGGCAGATTGACGCAGAAGGCGGTCCCCTCCTCGGTCTGCTTACGCAGGACCGTCCCCTCGGCTACGGATCGGGAGCCGCACAGGAAGAACATCTCGACGCCACTGTGATCCTCCCGCATCAGCGCTTCGTATTCACTTTGGATCCATCCGCCGCTGGAGCCGGTCTGCTGAATCTCCAGAATGCGACTGGCGGGGCCCATGGGGGACGTGGAAACCCATAAAACTCTCATGCTTGCACCTCTTTTTTCAATATGGAACGGAACGCGCGAAGGGCGCGTGTCCTGTGACTGTCTATTCTGTTATTATAGCACACTTTCTCGCCTTTTGCAATCCCCCTCGACAATTTTTTTGAGCAGAAGACTTTCGGGAGTGAGGGGGGAGGCGGGAGGATCAGCGGGTCAGGGCGAGGGTGATGAAGACGGCCAGGGCGGCGGTCAGGATCCCCTGGGCGATCAGGGTCACGCGGCTGACAGCGCGGAGGGCGGGGCGGTCGGTGTGCCAATAGTTGGAGGTACTGAAAAAGCCTGCGAGGGCGGCCACGGCGGGGGCGATATAGGGGCCGATGAACATCCCGCCGAAGGGGAGACTGCACCCCCACATCACGACGTAAAAGCCTGTCAGGGGGGTACCGGCCGTGCAGGTGGCGTGGTAATAGGCCCAAAGGGCGGAGATGAGGAGGCAGGCGAGGGAGACGGTGAGGCTGATGGTTTCTTTGGCTTTTTGGGAAATAGAGATCATGGTATCCTCCGGATTTACGATTGATTTTCGGTTTGGTTCAGCGGGAGACCGTCTGCTTTTTCTTCCGTGCACGCAGGGTCTTTTCGGCTTCTTTTTTCACGAAATCTACGGTGCAAAGCCTCTGCCAATATTCAAAGACCGTGACCGACAGGGGATAGCGGTAGGCGTTGTTCTTGTAGTCATACTTGCCGACGGTCTCCGACAGCTCCGCTTCGGTCATTTGCAGGCAGGACTGCAAAAAGTCCGTGGCGGCGGGATCGGGATCGTAAATACAGTCCCGTAAGGCCGAGGGCAACAGCACCCCTTGGCGGTAGATCTCGGTAAAGACACGCAGTCTGTCGGGGCAGTACCTCCCGAGCATCCTGCGGGTATCCCCCAGAGTGGCGTAGGAATCCCCGTCCGAGAGAAGCGCGGCGATCCGATCATAGTAGGCCTCGCTTCGTTTGCCCTTGCTGATGACCTCGTCAAAGCCCGTCAGGAGCATCTTATCCGAGGGTGAGAAGCCTCGGAATGAGTCCATCGCATAGTCCAGGACCTCGGGGAACCGCTTGGGGTCGATTCTGCGGATGAAGATCTGCTTGGTGAAGATGGACTCCATGCGGGGGAGGTACTTCCACAAAAGCGCCATTACCCGTGGGTCCTTGTTGGGCCGGAGGTCGATATCCGCTTTGTAGTGGTAGTCGTAGCCCAGGGCGTTGATCTCGTCGAACAGCTCAAGCAGGGCCAGGGATTCTCCGTCGGGATTTTCGATGGGCTTTTCGTTCTGGATGCGTTGCTCATAGAGGAACCGTGCGACATCCTTGTTTTCCATGGGATATTCCTCCTTTCCTAAAAACGGATGAGATGATTTTGCGGCTCTTAAATTGGGGTTTATCGAACTGTTTGACGGAACAGATCAGTATGTTTTTGGGTGACCCTCATCCACCGCTATCGCGGTCCCCCTTCCCCCGAGGGGAAGGTCAATGCGTCAGCCGTTTCCTTGGCTGATACCCAAAAACAT
>JAZNJA010000176.1:0-2056 GCA_045577755.1 Eubacteriales bacterium | reverse complement strand
CACCGCCTCCCACTCCCTGCTGTCCTACATCGCGGGCATCAACGCCACCGCCGCCAAGAACATCGTCAAGTACCGCGAGGAGAACGGCGAGTTCAAGACAAGTCGGATCGTAGCCATGTCGTTCTGTGAGCCAAGGAGTTGCCTGACTGGGTTGTCTTCCTAAGACCGCTTGGCCTCCGACTTCACGGCCTCCCACTCCCTGCTGTCCTACATCGCGGGCATCAACGCCACCGCCGCCAAGAACATCGTCAAGTACCGCGAGGAGAACGGCGAGTTCAAGACCCGTTCCCAGATCACCAAGGTGCCCCGCATTGGCGCCAAGGCCTACGAGCAGTGCGCCGGCTTCCTCCGTATTCCCGGCGGTAAGGATATTTTGGACAATACCGGCGTCCATCCCGAGTCCTACGAGGCTGCCCGCGCCCTCCTCCGTATGTTCGACTACACAGAAGAGGATATCAAGGCGGGAAACCTCCATTTCCTTAAGTCCAAGGTCATCAAGAAGGGCCCCGCCGCCGTTGCCGAAGCCCTGGGGATCGGTGAGCCTACCCTGATGGATATCATCGCCGAGTTGGAAAAGCCCGGCCGCGACATCCGCGATGGCTTCGACGCCCCCGTTCTCCGCGAGGACGTCCTGTCTCTGGAGGATCTCAAGCCCGACATGATCCTCACGGGTACCGTCCGCAACGTCACCGACTTCGGTGCCTTCGTGGACATCGGCGTCCATCAGGACGGTCTGGTGCATATTTCCCAGCTGTCGGATAAGTTCATCAAGCACCCCTCCCAGGCTGTCTCGCTGGGCGACGTGGTGAAGGTCAAGGTGCTGAGCGTGGACGTCAAGAAGAAGCGCATCGGACTGACCATGAAATTCAAGGAGTGATTCCATGTACCCATTGAAAGGAGGAGAAGTTATGGATCGGTTCCCACCTGCCTGTCCTCTTGACGGGGACGAGGCCTGTGCAGCTCTGCTGTCCTTCTTTCTGGGCCTTCCGCTGACGGATACCGAGGCGGTCTTTTCCTGCTTTTCCTCTCTTCCCAACGCCGTGGAGGGAAGGGGGGAGCGCCCCATGGAGCATTACCTGTACGTCCCCGGGGAGCGGGAGGATCGGATCCTTCTGGTCGCTCACGCCGATACGGCCTGGGACACCCGCTATGGGGTTGCGCCCCTTGATCCCCACGGGGTCAAGCTCACCGAGAAGGTCTTTCATTCCGCCGACCCGAGACAGGGCATCGGCGCGGATGACCGAGCAGGCTGTGCCATGCTTTGGGCGCTCCGTGAGAGCGGTCACAGTCTCCTTCTCCTGGACGGCGAGGAAAAGGGCAAGATCGGTGCCCGATTCCTGCGGGACAGAGCAGGGGATCTGTACCGTGAGATCAATACCACCCACCGCATGATGATCGCGCTGGACGCGCCGGGGGCGCATACCTGTATTTTCGATCAGGTAGATTACACCCCCGCCTTCCGCTCCTACGTAGAGAACCGTCTGGAGGTCAGACAGGGCAAGCTGAGCGGCGGAAGCGATCTGCAGGTACTGTGCCACCGTATCTGCGGCGTCAATTACGGAGCCGGTTATCTGAACCATCACACGGCTTACGAGACGCTCCCCGTGAGGGGATGGATCGACGCCTACCGCAAGCTGACCGACTTCCTTGAGGAGTCCCATCCCCGTTTTCCCATCAGCAAAAAGTCCCGCGCCAAGCGCAAGCTCAAAGCGTTGCTTCGGCTCCCCCGCCGCTTGTGTGGTAAGCTCAAGAGAATCCTTCGCGGATGAATCCACACGGGGCGAGCCCTTCATCAGGCCCCGCGGTCAGCTGACGGTCTTGGGGTAAAAATAAATTGCGGTTTATCGGGATGTTGATTCTTGTTGCCCTTAGGGGTTGCCCTCTCACCCGCCTGCGGCGGGAGCTCCCCCAAAGGGGGAGCCTTTCGTGCCATTTTTCAAGAGAAACCCTTTCCCGACAACCGTTTTCCAAAGGCTCCCCCTCTGGGGGAGCTCCCGCGAAGCGGGTGAGAGGGCTAACGAGAAAAGTGCCATGCCCTTCCCGTCAAACAGTTCGC
>JAZNJA010000175.1:0-17255 GCA_045577755.1 Eubacteriales bacterium | reverse complement strand
GGCTCGTCGGTATCGGGAGCGGGAGTCTCGGGCTCGTCAGTACCGGGAGCGGGAGTCTCGGGCTCGTCGGTGCCGGGAGCGGGGGTCTCATCGGGCTCGGTTGCGGGAGCCTCGGTGGGGGTCTCGACAGTGGTGGCGGCGTCGGCGGAGGTATCGGGCTCATCGGGAGTCTCGGTACAAGCCACGGCGGTGATCACCAGAGCGAGCATGAGAAAAGCGATCAAAAGCAGCTTTTTCATGAGGGTGTTTCCTTTCTGGTATATTCAGGAACCCTTGGGCGCCTGTTGTACTCTATATTATACAACATTTTTTTGGAAAAAGCAAGAGGAAAAACAGCCGAAATATGAACTAATGATAAATAAAAGCTGAATTCTTTTAGCGTTTTAGCCTGAAATTGAGGAACACACCGCCCTATCGCTACGCGAAGGACCGCCCGAAGGCATTCGGAGTCCCCGGGAGGGAATTCTTTTCGCGAATTCTCAAAAAATGGCGAAAAGCTCTATACAAAAATGATTTTTTGTGGTATAATATATTCTGTATAAGCATGGGCACTTGCGGACGGACGCACGTCGATATTCGCGGGAGCCCCATGAGCAGCCAAATAAAGTGAGGATATACGTATGGAATACAACGATCGTCATAACGGCAAGAAGAACCGCGGACAGAGCGGCACCAAGAAATTCCCCGCCGACAAGAATTTCGCGCCAAAGGGAAATCGGGACTCCACCGAGCCCCGTCGCGGCGACAGTAAGCCCCCCGAAAGGAAGAGCTACGACCGTAAGCCCTACGGCGACCGCCCCCGGGAGGAGTACAGGTCCCATGACAAAAATGCATACGACCGCGGTGACGCTTATGGGAATCCGTCCGCCTATGACGCTGACGACCGTACTGCCGGCGGCGAGGACCTGACTCAGGGTATCGTGATCGGACGGAACGCCGTCCGTGAGCTGCTCCGCTCGGAGCGTACCGTGGACAAGCTGCTGGTGCGCCGCGGTGACCGCGAGGGTTCTATCGTGGTACTGGTGGCCGAGGCGGTAGAGAAGGGGATCCCGGTGGTGGAGGTAGATAAAGCCAAGTTGGATTCCCTGGCCGGCTTCGCACCCCACCAGGGTGTGATCGCCATGGTGGCTCAGAAGGAGTACTGCTCTGTGGAGGACATCCTGGCCATCGCCGCCGAGCGGGGGGAGGCACCCTTCATCGTCATTGCCGACGGCATCACCGATCCCTACAATCTGGGCGCCCTCATCCGCTGTGCCGAGGGCTGCGGCGCTCACGGTCTCATCATCCCCCGCCGCCGTGCCGTGGGGCTGACGGGACTGGTGGCCAAATCCTCCGCGGGCGCCATGGAGCATCTGGCGGTGGCCAAGGTGGCCAACATCCACCAGACCGTCCTGGACCTGCAGAAGGCCGGGATCTGGGTCTATGCCGCCGAAGCCGGCGGTAAGGCCCACTACGACACCGACTTTTCGGGCCCCTGCGCTTTGGTTATGGGCAGCGAGGGAGACGGCGTGTCCCGGGTAGTCAAGGACACCTGTGACGGTATCGTGTCCATCCCCATGTACGGCCACGTGAATTCCTTCAACGTATCCACCGCCGCCTCGGTCATCCTGGCCGAGATCGCCCGCCAGCACCACAAGGACTGATCTGCCGAATCCGCGCCGCGTATGCGCGAAAACATAAGGAAGGGAGGGATCGATTTGCCGACAAAGGATCCCAAGACCAACTCCGCCCCCGATACCGCCATGGAGCTGGCCGAGAAGCTGAAGGCTTCCCTGACCAGTTCCGCCGACCGACCCGTCGCCCCCACCGTTCCCGCCGAGGAGGACGATCTGGCGGTCCTTCTCCGCGCCCAGTTGGCTCACGCGCAAAGCGACACAAAGCCCGCGCTGACCCTGGAGCTGGACACCGAGGGCTTCGAGGAGGAAGAGCCGGCCGCCAAGGAGGAAGCCACCGAGGCAAAGCCCGCCGCGGCTGAGCCCGTTATGGTTGAACCCATTAAGGAAGAAACCACCGAGGCCGAGCCTGCTATGGTTGAACCCATTAAGGAAGAAACCACCGAGGCCGAGCCTGCTATGGTTGAATCCATTGAGGAAGAAACCACCAAGGTTAAGTCTGCCGCGGCCGAGCCTGTTCAGGAAGAAACCACCGAGGCCGAGCCTACTATGGTTGAATCCATTGAGGAAGAAACCACCAAGGTTAAGTCTGCCGCGGCCGAGCCTGTTCAGGAAGAAACCATCGAGGCCGAGCCTGTACGAGAAGAAACAGCCAAGGCCGAGCCTGTTATGGTCGAATCTATTCAGGAAGAAACCGCCGAGGTTAAGTCTGCCGTAGCCGAGCCTGTTCAGGAAGAAGCCACCGAGGCAAAGCCCGCCGCGGTTGATCCTGTTCAGGAAGAAACCACCGCAGCCGAGCCTGCACGAGAAGAAACAGCCAAGGCCGAGCCTGTTACGGTCGAATCTATTAAGGAAGAAACCACCGAGGTTAAGTCTGCCGCAGCCGAGCCTGTTCAGGAAGAAACCACCGTGGCCGAGCCTGTCGCGGAGACCCCTGTTCCCGCCGCCTTCCGGGTGCCGACCAACGCGGTGACCGATGACCGTCTGAACGGCCTGCCCCGCGGAGATACGGTGGGCGGCATCCGCCTGCGGGTATTGGACGAGGCCAACACCCGCCTTCTGGACGAGATGGGGACCGCTCCCGCAGTCATGCCCACGGAGGAGAAGGAAACGGTGGCTGAGCCTTCGGCCGAAGGGACGGAGCCGGCGCCTGCGCCCGAGACCGCCGCCGCCGGAAAAGACGGGGCGATCCGCGGTCATCACGACCCCATGCAGCTGGGTCCCGATGCCATTGTGGCCGCCCGCTCCACCGCCATGGAGAGCGAGGATACCGCCACCTTCGATACCGGCACCTATACCGACCGTATGCTGGCCAAGGGTACGGGAGAGCAGAAGGACCGGGACACCGAGCTGTACGTTCACCTGGGCTTTGAGAGCCGTCTGCGCCGTGCCGACGAGCAGGCCGGTGTGGAGCGGGAGCATGACCGAGCCCTCCACCGTGAGACCATGCCCCGCGGTGACCGCCCCGCCGCCTACGCGGGACGGGAGTATCGGGGCCGTAAGCAGACCGACAGCACCGAGAACGCCTACCGCCGCGCCGAGAGCCGCGGCTTTGCCCGTATGCTGACTGCCTTCGCGGGGGCGCTGTTCGGGATCATTTACAGCCTTCTGCCCCTCATGGGCTCCGAAGGCCCGGTCGGCACGAGGATATACCCCATTGTGGGCGTGGCCTGGCTGGTCCTTTGCTCGCTGCCCTTTGTGACCCGGATCGGGGTGGGGCTTCGCAGTCTCTTTGACTTTGAACCCGCTCGCTACGCCACCGCCTCCCTGGCCCTGGCGGTTGCCGCCGTTCACGACGTTTTCTCCTGCGTGACCGCGACCCCGCGGCTCTTCGGAGGTATCGCCCTCTTCATGCTGGCGGTCGCCGCCCTGGCGGAGTATGCCGCCGCCGTGGCGGAGCATCACGCCTTTACCGTAGTATCGGCCGGGAAGCCCGTCCATACCCTGACCGCCGATACCACCCCCGCCGCATCTGTCTGCGAGGGAACCGACGCGACCCCCGCGCGGGTGCTGTCCGCCGTACGCGGCGAGCGCCTCTCGGATTATTTTGCCCGTACCGCCCGCTACAATCCCTACGCGGGACGGCTGAACTATTTGCTTCCCGCGGCCCTGGTCTGCGCCATCGTGGCGGGGGGGCTGGCGGTCCTTTTGGGCGGCTCCCTGACCGATGAGGGCATCCGCGCCTTTACCGCCGTTTATCTGACCTGCCTGCCCGCCGCGTACGTGGCGGCGCTCCATCTGCCTATGGCGAAGGCCAATACCCGCCTTGCCCGCAAGGGGGCGGCGCTGGTAGGCTCTGCCGCGGTCTCCGAGTACGCCTCGAGGGAGGGGGATCGGGTGGTCCTGCGGGACGGCGATGCCCTGGGCGCTGTCCAGGTCAAGGAGATCATTCTGCGGGACGATCCCGACGCGGCCCACTGGCGCAAGCAGGCCTCCCGCCTCTTCCGCCTTCTCCATTCCCCCATGGCGGTGGAGCCCGGCTTGCGTGAGGATGACCTTTCGGGGCTTCACGCCGAGATCGCCGAGAGCGGAGAGGGCTATATCCGTCTGTACATGATTCATCGAGAGAAGGGAGAATCGGTGGAGGTCATTGCGGGCTCCCACGAGGCCTTGACGGCACACGGCATCCGCCTGCCCAAGATCACCATGGAGCGCCGTTACAAGAAGACTCCCGAGAGCCACGTGCTGTATATCGCCTTCGATCGGAAATTCCGTCTGGCCTATGCCGCCGAGTACCATATGGACCGCGGCTTTGTCCGCGCCGCCCGCCGTCTGGCATCCCTGGGCTACCGTGTGACGGTGGAGACCTACGATCCCATGGTGCGGCAGGATATGCTGTCCCGCTCCCGTGCTCACGGTCTGCCTCCCATCACCCTGGTACGTCCTCCCTACCTGGAGACTGCCCGTAAGGCCCGCTCCAGCGGCGTGGTGGTTACGGGCAAGAGCACCGATCTCTGCTACCCCTTGGCCGCCTGTCACGGGGCGAAAAAGCTGTGGCGAAGAGCCCACGTGCTCAGCTGGATCGGCCTGGCCGTCGGCTTTGCCGCCTCCATGATCGCTATTACTCTGGGGCAGGTGCCCCTGCTGGCTACGGCGACCGTCGCCGCCTGGCAGCTCCTTTGGGTGCTGCTCCTATCGGTGTTGGGTCTGAAGGGAGGGGGCGTAGACTTCCGTGAATCCGAGTCCCTCCCCACCCATCCCGCCTCCGCCCCCAATGCCGATCCCGACTCGACCGCCACTCCTTCCCAAAAACCCAGTAACAAGAAAGATAAGGATACATCAACGACATGAATCAGAACCAAAAGCGTATGCTTCTGACCTCGGTCTCCCGCCCCGGCCGTTACGCGGGGGGCGAGTACGGGCAGATCATCAAGGATAAGACCCAAGTCAAGGCGCGGTTCGCCTTCGCCTTCCCCGATTCCTACGAGATCGGTATGTCCAATCTGGGCGTCCGCATCCTCTACCATTGCCTCAACCTCCACGACGACATCTGGTGCGAGCGCACCTACGCCCCCTGGGTGGATATGCAGGAGAAAATGAAGGAGCAGAACGTCCCCCTCACCTGCCTGGAGAGCGGCGATCCCATCTCCAACTTCGACTTCCTGGGCTTCACCCTCCAGTACGAGATGTGCTACACCACCGTCCTCAATATGCTGGAGCTGGCGAGGATCCCCCTCCGAGCCGCGGACCGTGGCGAGGACTGCCCCCTGGTCATCGGCGGCGGCCCCTGCGCCTATAACCCCGAGCCTGTGGCCGACTTCTTCGACCTCTTCAACATCGGCGAGGGCGAGGAGATGCTCCCCGAGATCGTCCGCCTGTATATCAAGATGAAGGACGAGGGGACCTACACCCGCGCCGCCTTCCTCCATGAGGCCGCCCGCACCATCCAAGGCGTCTACGTCCCCTCCCTCTACACCGTCACCTATAACGAGGACGGCACCGTGGCCGCCTATACCCCCGTCTACGACGATATCCCGAAGACCGTCACCAAGCGTATCGTGAAGGACCTGGACAAGACCCCCTTCCCCGACAAGGTGGTCATGCCCTACATCGAGACGGTCCAGGACCGCATCACCGTAGAGGTAGGCCGCGGCTGTATCCGTGGCTGCCGCTTCTGCCAGGCGGGCATGGTCTACCGCCCCGTCCGTGAGAAATCCCCCGAGGTGGTGGATTGCCAGTGCCGCGCCATCTTCGAGTCCTCGGGCTACGAGGAGATGTCACTCTCCTCCCTGTCCATCAGCGACTACACCAAGGTAAACGAGCTGACCGACAGCCTCCTGTCCTGGTCCAACCCCAACATGGTCAGCCTCTCCCTGCCCTCCCTCCGCGCCGACTCCTTCACCCGCGAGCTGATGGATAAGGTGGCCTCCATCCGTAACTCCACCATCACCTTCGCTCCCGAGGCAGGCTCCCAGAGGCTCCGCGACGTCATCAACAAGAATCTGTATGAGGAAGACCTCATGCGGGCGGTGAACGTGGCCTTCGACGTAGGCAAGAATCAGGTCAAGCTCTACTTTATGCAGGGCCACCCCACCGAAACCGACGAGGACCTGGCCGAGATCCCCGAGCTGGCCCACCGCGTGGTCTCCGCCTACTACCGGAACCCCAACCGCCGCAAGGGTCAGCACCCCCAGGTCACCATCAGCGTCTCCCCCTTCATCCCCAAGCCCTTCACCCCCTTCCAGTGGGAGCCCCAGGACACTCTGGAGGAGATGGAGCGCAAGCAGGCCTTCGTGGGTAGCTGTGTCCATGACCGCCGCGTCAAGTACAACTACCACAACGCCAAGACCTGCCACCTGGAGGCCGTCCTGGCAAGAGGCGACCGCCGCCTCGCCCCCGCCCTGGAGGAGGCCTGCCGCCGCGGCTTCAAGTTCGAGGCCTGGTCGGAGTTCTTCGACTACGAGGGCTGGCTGGATATCTTCGCCGCCACGGGCATCGACCCCGCCTTCTACGCCAACCGCCGCTACGGTCTGGATGAGGTCCTTCCGTGGGACGTCATCGACTGCGGCGTGACCAAGAAGTTCCTGCAAAGAGAAAACACCCGCGCCCATGAGGGAAGCACGACCCCCAACTGCCGAGAGAACTGCTCGGGCTGCGGAGCCAATAAGATGGGAGGTGAGCGCGCATGCTGTCCCAAAACAAAGTAAACCCGACTCGCAAGACGAGTCGCATCTCGAAATTCGACCGCGAGAAGCTGGATGCCCCCATCACGGTCCGTGTGGTCTTCCAAAAGACGGGCAACCTCCAGTATTTCTCCCACCTGGATCTCCAGCGCACTTGGCAGAGAGTCCTGGTCCGCGCCTCCATCCCCATGTGGTACACCCAAGGCTTTAACCCCCATAGTAAGATCACCTTCGGCGTGCCCCTTCCCGTAGGCTCGGAAGGTATGGAGGAGATGGTGGATCTCCGCATCGATCGTAAGATCACCCCCGCCGAGATCAAGGCCCAGCTCAACGCCGAGCTGACCGACGAGATGCAGGTCTCCGAGGTCTATATCCCCACCACCCCCTTCTCGGATATCGCGTGGGGTACCTACCAGATGACGGTCAAGACCCCCGGCGACCCCATCGATAACGCCACCGCCATCAATAAGATCTTCGCCCCCGATGCCGAGCCCATCATCATGACCAAGCGGAGCAAGTCGGGGGATAAGGAGGTCAACATCCTCCCCATGATCCACTCTGTCAAGGCCGTGGCCGCCGACGGACTCATCAAGATCCGCGCTACTCTCCGCGCGGGCAACACCGAGAACCTCAACCCCGAGTACCTGATCAAGGCCATGCGGGATCAGCTGGGCATCCTCCCCGAGGACGGAAACACCGAGGAGGTCTGGTACCGCATCCTGCGGATCGGGTTCCACGATGAGAAGGGCGTCGAGGTAGGGAAGTGGTTCCGATAAAAGACGCGAGCTACGATACAAAATACAAGATAGGTGAATGCCCATGCGGTTTCGCTTGCTTCAAGGTTTTGTATCTTGTATCGGCCCGGGACTACCCGATGCGCGTCCGATGGCTTTCGCTTCCACCTGTTCGTTCCTCTCATCATCCCCGCCTTCCATAGGAAAGGAGTCCCCATGAAGCGTAACACCCCCCTCGCCCTCCTGCTGGTCACCTACCTGCTCCGCATCATGCTCCCCCTTGCCAACGCTGTCTACCTCCTGAGTGAGCTGCTTCTGGATAGGGAAGGCCCGTGGAAGCTGTTCTATATTGTGAGTTGTCTGCTTGAGATCATGACCCTCGCGGTGCTGTGTAACGGCATTCGCAACCCCGTATCCCGCCGCGCGGGTGCCTATATCACCTTCGGCCTGCCGGGACTCCACTACGCCGTCACCCTCGCCCTGTTCATCATCCTCCCCGCCGCCCGTCAGTTCATTGGCCCCGTTTTCATGGCCGTCCTGACTGCCGTCTACGCCTTCACCGCGGCTATGGCCTATCTGACCCTCCGCAGTGCCGACGGGATGGAGCCTTCCGACCGAAAGGCCCTCTCCCCCGAGGAGATCAACGCCCCCGTGGAAGTCCTTCACGATCAGCTCAACACCAAACCTTGACCTAAAAGGAGGTACCCATGAAACACCGTGAAGTCCGCATCCACGCGGAATTCAAAGGCGAAGTCTCCCCCGAGAACCGCCGTTGGCTGGTGCGCCGCGTGGCCATCCGTTCCACCCTGTCCTTTCTGGCTGTCATGCTCCCGCTCATGCTGATCGTCTCACTCATTATGGTCTGGGAGTGGGGCTGGGAGGGGTGCGATTGGGCGGTCGCCCTCATCCTTGGCATCAGTCTGCTGTTTTCCCTTCTTGTTTTCGCCCTGTCCTTCACCAAGAGGGAACAAAAGGAGCTGTTCCCCACCTGCGCCGTCTTCTACGCCGATCGGGACCACTCGGTCCTCTTTGAGTGCCCCAAACGCCGCCTGGAGCTGTACCGTGAGGACATCCGCCGCGTGCTGGACATGGGCGCCTACTACTACCTCGATATCCCCGCCCAAAGCGGCCGCGGCATGGTCTGCCAGAAGGACCTCATGACCATTGGCACCGAGGAGGCCTTTGAGAAGCTGTTTGAGGGGAAGATCGAGCGCAAGCAGAAGTAAACAAGCATAGCAAAAGGGCGATCCCCGTGGGGATCGCCCTAAATGAAGGTCAATACGCCTCGATCTCTCCCATCGACTCATACCCCGTATAGGTCGCGGGATCGATCACACCGTCCACCGCCGTACCCGTGGCAGACCCGCCCCCCACGATGGAGTAGGTCTTCCCCGCCGTCAGGTCAGCCGAGCTGAAGACGATGGAGGAGATGGCCTTGGGCAGCTCAAAGGCCGCCAATACCTTGCCGTCGCTGTCCACGATACCGATGGTCTCGCCCGCGGATATGCCTCCGCTTCGCCAAGAGGCCGCCAGCACCGCCTGTCCCGCGTTCTCGGCAGACTCGGCCATGCCGCTGCTGCCCACGGCCAGGAAGGTACCGCCCGAGACGGTCACGCCGTAATTCCCGTCGCCCGAATCAATGGGGCCGTTACCGTTGTCTGTGGGGCCGTAGACGATCACCGTGCCGCCCGAGATCACGATGTTTCCGTTGGAATCAATGCCGTCACCCGCCGCGTTGAAGACCGAATAGCCTCCCGCGAAGGTGAGGACGGGGGTCTCGGTAGAGACCGTGGTATCGGTACTGCCGCTGTTGTCGGAGCCTTGGCCCCACCAGCCGCCGCCCATACCGCCGGGTCTGCCCCCGCCGGGGCCGCCCATCATACCGCCGCCCATGCCGTTGGTGGCGTTAGCGCCGTCATCGGAGGAAGTGATGCGGTTGGTACCGCCCAGGATGTTGATGTGGAGTGCCTCCAGACCCTCGTAGCTCTGGGCCACGGTGAGAGCACCGCCGCTGATGGTCAGCTCCTTTTCGGCGTGGATGCCGTCGTCCGCCGCGCGGATGTGGAGAGTGCCGTCGGCGATATGGACGTCGCCGTCGCTGTGGATGCCGTCGTCCTGAGCCACGATGGTGACCTTACCGCCCTTGACGGAGAGGGTTCCCGCGGCCTTCAGGCCCTTGGCGCTGATGGCGGCCTTGTCGGCAGAGCTTTCACCCATACCGCCGGGCCTGCCGGGTCGGCCTCCGCCGCCCATGCCCCCGAAGCCGCCTCCCATGGAGCCGCTTGTGGGGTTGCCGGAGGACTCCTCCAGCACCGCGCCGTCGGTATCGGTGGTGGTCAGCACCAGATTGCCGCCCTTGACGGTCAGATCGGTGGCCGCCGAAAGCCCGTCGCCCTTGGCGGTGATATAGAGGGAACCGCCCTCTACCGTGAGGTAGCCCTTACCCTCGGTATCGGTGTTGGCGGTCTTGACCCCATCAGCCCCCGCGTTCACGGTCACCGTACCGCCGCTCATCTCCAGAGAATCATTGGCGCGGATACCCACTCCCACCGAGATGACGGTCACGGTACCGCCCTTGATCTTCAGATCGTCCTTGGTGTTGATGCCCTTATCGGCGTTGCCCGTGATATGAAGCTCACCGTCGCCGTCAAACTCCAGATCCTCGCAGGAGTAGATACAGGCGTTGGGGGAGATCTCCCCCTCCGTCTGCTCCCCGTCGGGCACCACGTAGCCCGTGCCGTCCGCGAGAATGCTCACCGAGCCCGCCACGGTGGAGATGACCACCTTCTTGGGGGCGGATCGCACCAGCACCGCGGGGCCTGTGGAGCAGGCCAGGGAAACACCGTTGAGAAGCAAGGTGATCTTGCCCTCGTCGGCCGTGTCCACAATGAGCTGACCGTCCGCGGCACTACCCTGTATCAGATAGATGCCGGCGCTTGTCACAGTCACGACAGAGCCTTCCGCGACTGCGCCCGCACCGTTGACGGTGGCGGTTTCGCCCAGAGTGATGACGGTTTCGGTGGTGGGTTCAAAGGCCCCCGCGGTGGGGGAATCAACAGTGACCGCCTCGGGAGCGGTATCCGGCTCGGCAGTGACGGCGGCGTTGCCCGTGACGGGCTCGATGACGGTGCCGTTCACCACAACGGTGGCAGGGGATTCTGATACCGACCCATCCTCGAAAGAGCCTTGCCCTCCGGATTGCTTGTCACAGGAGGACAGAAGCGAAAGCAGCATGGCACAGGCCAGACAGGCGGATGTATAGCGGGAATGTTTCATACGAGGATACGTCCTTTTCTGTTTTTCGCTATCAGTATACCCCATTTCTGTGTCATGCGAAAGCACATTTTTTTGAAGATATTTGAAGATTTTGTGAAGTTTATTCAAGCCCTTGGCCAAACGGTCTTGAGATATGACTAAACGGATATAATCTGTTGATACGAAAGGAAAAACCATGAAACTGACACTTGTGGCCACCTGTATGTTCGGCCTGGAAAAGCTCCTTGGTGAGGAGATCGACGCCCTGGGGCTGACCCGCCTGGATACCATGGACGGGCGGGTGACCTTTGCCGGCACCGAGGCGGATATCCCCCGCGCCAATATCCGTTTGCGGTGTGCCGAGCGGATCTTTGTACACCTGGGCGCGTTTCCCGCACGGAGCTTTGCCGAGCTGTTCGACGGAGTCAAGGCCCTCCCTTGGGAGGAGTGGATCGGCCGCGCCGATGCCTTCCCCGTAAAGGGCCACTCCATCAAGAGCGGCCTGACCTCCCTCCCCGACTGCCAGAGCATCGTCAAAAAGGCGGTGGTGGAGCGGCTCAAGGAACGGTACGGGATCTCCTGGTTCGAGGAGACGGGGGTCAAGTATCAGATTGAATTCTTCATTTTTAAGGACGTGGCCCACCTCATGATCGACACATCGGGCGTGGCCCTCCATAAGCGGGGCTACCGTACCGAGGCGGGTGCCGCGCCCCTGCGTGAGACCCTGGCCGCCGCCCTGGTCATGACCGCCCGCCCGAAAGAGGATATCCTTTTCTGGGATCCCTTCTGCGGCTCGGGTACCATCGCCATTGAGGCCGCCATGCTGGTCAGCGGCAGAGCGCCGGGACTGAACCGCGGCTTCGCGGGGGAGGAATTCGCCAATATCCCGAGGCCCCTCTGGGATACCGCCCGTGAGGAGGCCGGGGGCGAGATCCGTACCGACTGCCATTTTGAGGTCTACGCCTCGGATATCGACGAGGATATCTTGGACATCACCTACGAGAACGCTCTGCGCGCGGGCGTGGAGGAGTACCTCAACATCTTCCAAGCCGACGCCCGCCACATAAAGAAGGAAGACCGCAAGGGCACCGTGGTCTGCAATCCCCCCTACGGCGAGCGTATGGGGGAGAGAGAGGAGATCGAGCGGCTCTACCAGCAGCTGGGCGGTTCCTTCAAGGCCCTCTACCCCTGGCAGATCTACGTCCTGACCTCCTCCGACCGCTTCGACCGCCTCTACGGCCAACGGGCCGACAAGGTCAAGAAGCTCTACAACGGTATGCTCCCCTGCTACCTCTACGAGTACTTCAAGCCTGCCGAGGCGCGGGACGAGAAGGGAAGGACCGCCAAGGAGATCTTCGACCGGAAGCCCGAGCGGGGCTCCGACCGCGGCTTTGAACGGGGACATGACCGATACGGCGACCGTTTCTCCGACCGCGGCCGTGACCGTTACCCCGCCGACCGAAACCGAAAGCCGGATGCCCAAAACCGCGACCGTAAGCCATATGGTCCGCGCGAGGACCGTCCCTACCCGCCCAAAAAGAAGGATTGAGGCGCTCCCCACTCCCAAAAGCACACAGGATACAAGACAAACGGTACGTTCGCCTTGTATCCTTCTTTATGTTCAATTCCATTGGGCAAAATGTTGATATGTCAACTTGCACATGGTGATGGCTGACATCCGCAAAATGCCCAATACGCTTGTTTGGAACTTTTGCCCCCGCCCCTCGGTCAAAATAAGAAGAAATTGTAAATAATGACACCTTTCTTGCCCAAAACCACAAAAAGACTGTTGACAAATTGGTGATTTTGTGGTATAGTAATGTCAATAACCAGACCAAATCCTTTGTGGAATGTCACCATTTCTCCGAATGGCACCGTCAAACTGCCCGAAAACCCCGATTCTGCCCGACTCCGCGACCCGCAGGTCGGGTTTTCTGTCCGAATACTGATTCTGAATGGAAGGAGAGGAGCCTATGCCGCGTTTCTTTGTCGAGCCCTCCGACGTCCGCGAGGGTACCGTCACCCTGACGGGGGAGAACGCACGCCACGTCTCCTACTCCCTGCGCCTGGCCCCCGGAGACAGGATCCGGGTCTGCGACCAGCAGACCGCCTACCTCTGCGAGATGGTCTCCTTCGACGGCGAGACCGCCACCGCCAAAGTGATCTCCTCCAACCCCATCGACACCGAGCCTCCCTTTGCGGCCCGCCTCTACCAGGCCCTTCCCAAGGGAGACAAGCTGGATACCGTCATCCAGAAGGCAGTGGAATGCGGTGTGACCGAGGTCATCCCCTTTGAGTCCAGCCGTTGCATCGTCCGCGCCAAGCCCGAGGCCGAGGCGCGCAAGACCGAAAGACGCTGCCGCATCGCCGAGGAGGCCGCCAAGCAGTGCGGCCGGGGTGTGATCCCCACCGTCAGACCTACCGTGTCCTTTGCCGAGGCCCTGAAGGCCGCCGCGGGAGCGGATCTGATCCTGTTCTGCTATGAGGGACGCGACGTGACCCCCTTGCCCGCTCTGGTCGAGCAGGCACGGCCTGCCCTGGATGCCGCTCTGGATCGCGGACGGACCCCCGAGATCGCCGTTTTCGTGGGCAGCGAGGGAGGCTTCTCCCCCGAGGAGGTCGCCGCCGCACGTGAGGCCGGCTGTGCCATGACCGGCCTGGGCAAGCGTATCCTCCGTACCGAGACTGCCTCGGGCTTCGTCTTGAGCTGTCTCATTTATGCACTTGAGCTCTGATCCCCGATTCCCCTTTTGTACCTGCTTCCGCGCGGCGGATGAATATATCAAGTATGTAAGAAAAAGAGAGGTAAAAGTCTATGTCTAACAGACTGTTCCAGAGCGTGATCCACCAAATGAAGGACGCCGTTGACCGTACCATCGGTGTCATCGACGAGACCGGCATCATCATCGCTTGCTCCGAGCTGGTCAAGATCGGTGAGGTTCGCCAATCCATCCGCGACGAGCTGGCTTACACCACCGATATGGTGGTGACCGGAGGCTGCACCTACCGCCCCCTGTCGGGCGGCGCCAAGCGCGAGTACATCGTATTCGTGGAGGGCGAGGACGCCGAGGCCGATAAGATCTCCCGTCTCCTGTGCGTAGCCCTGGGTAACATCAAGAACCTGTACGACGAGAAGTACGACAAGGGTTCCTTTATCAAGAATATCATTCTGGATAACATCCTGCCCTCGGATATCTACATCAAGTCCAAGGAGCTGCACTTCAACGCCGAGGAGTCCCGCGTGGTATTCCTGGTCAAATTCCTGGGCAAGACCGACATGATGCCCTTCGAGATGCTCCAGAATATGTTCCCCGACAAGGCCCGCGACTATGTCATCAGCGTGGGTGAGCACGATATCGTGCTGGTCAAGGAGGTCAAGGCCGGTACCGAGAACCGGGATATGGAGAAGGTCGCCACCAACATCGTGGATACCATGTCCTCCGAGTTCTACACCAAGGTCTCCGTGGGTGTTTCCACCATCGTGGACAACATCAAGGACCTGGCCCGCGCCTACAAGGAGGCTCAGATCGCTCTGGACGTCGGTAAGGTGTTCGAGACCGAGAAGAGCGTGGTCAGCTACGAGAACCTGGGCATCGGCCGTCTGATCTACCAGCTTCCCACCACCCTCTGTGAGATGTTCCTCCAGGAGGTCTTCAAGAAGGGTAGCCTGGAGTCCCTGGACCGCGAGACCCTCATGACCATCCAGTGCTTCTTCGAGAACAACCTCAACGTGTCCGAGACCTCCCGTAAGCTCTTCGTCCACCGCAACACCCTGGTGTACCGCCTGGAGAAGATCCGCAAGCTGACCGGCCTGGATCTGCGGGAATTCGAGCACGCTATCACCTTCAAGGTGGCGCTCATGGTCAAGAAGTACCTCAGCTCCAAGCCCGGCAAGTACTGATCCCTGACCTCGTCGGCACATGGATCCGCATAAACCGCGGGTCCTCGGACATACACTATACCTATGTCCGTCCCCAAAAACCTGTGCGTAAGAGGATAGTCAATCTTTCATGAAATACGTTACCTATGAGATCCGGGGTCTGGTCATCGAGACCATGATCCCTGCCATCGAGGCCTCTTGCGAGAGCCTGCGTGGCGTGAAAAATGTTCGCGTGTCGGTCAAGGATACCGACACTGCCGCCCTGACCCTGGCGGTGGAGGGAGAGGTCACCGAGGCTCTGGAGGCCGACCTGGACCGCATCATGCGCGCCAAGGGGCTGGAGCTGGTCACCCCGCCCACCGAAAAGGTAGCCCCTGTCGCGGCGGTCATCCCTCCCGTGAGCCATACTGAGGCCGCCCCCAAGACGAGCGTCACCGCGGCGGCTCCTCCTCCCCGAAGCGAGAAGCGGATCAGCTTGACCGCCGCTGTCTCCACTGTGATTGTATCGGTGGTGCTGGCCGTCCTTCTGACCTTCGCCCTGACCACGGGCTATATGAAGAGCAAGGACCCCGTAGCTGTCACCCCCGGCCAGGGGGAGACCGAGGAGGAAATGCTGGATCAGCTGGGGGTCATCGACCGTCTGTTCCGCTCGGCTACCGTGCTGGATCTGGACGAGGAGGCCCTGATCACGGGGGTGCTGAAGGGCTACGTTGCCGCTACGGGTGACGTCTACGCCGAGTACTTCACCGCCGAGGAGCTTGCCGACCAGAACGCCTCCAACAACGGCGAGATGTGCGGCATCGGTGTCAGCGTGGTCAACGGCATTCTCAATCTGAACGGCGTGGACTACCAGGTCATCACTATCGCCAACGTCTACCCCGACTCTCCCGCCGAGGCCGCGGGTGTGCTTCCCGGCGACCACATCATGTATATCGGTAAGGGAGAGGATCGGATCACCGTCCATTCAGTGGGCTACACAGAGGCTCTCAACCGTATGAAGGGCGAGGAGGGAACCGAGTGCGCCTTCACCGTCCTGCGCCGTCCCGCCGGCTCCGAGGAGGGTGTCCCCTACGAGGAGGTGGAGATCTCCGCCATCCGTCAGAAGTTCACCACCCGCTCGGTGGTCTTCCGCCACTACAGCGAGGATCAGACCGTGGGTGTCATCCGCGTCACGGGCTTCGATAACACCACCCGCGACCAGTTCGTGGAGGCGGTGGAGACCCTGAAGGCAGAGGGATGTCAGTCCTACGTCCTGGACCTCCGCGGCAATCCCGGCGGTCTGCTCTCCTCGGTGGAGGACGTGCTGGTCTTCTTCCTGCAGGAGGATGACGTCATCATCACCACCAAGAACGCCGCCGGCAAGGAGTACAGCGATACCGTTACCCTGAACAGGGCGGGCAACCTCATGTGCGGCTCCGGCCAGCTCACCGCCAAGGATATCGGTAAGTACCGTGACCTCAAGATCTCGGTGCTGGTCAACGAGTATTCCGCCTCGGCCGCCGAGCTGTTTACCTCCAACATCCGCGACTATGAGCTGGGTAAGATCGTGGGCACCACCACATACGGCAAGGGCTGCGGTCAGACCACCTACTCCCTGTCCCGCTACGGCTACGACGGCGGACTGAAGCTCACCACCTTCTACTACTCCTCCCCTAAGGGCGACTACTACGACGGCGTGGGTATTACCCCTCACGTGCAGGTGGAGCTGTCCGAGGAGGCGCTGAAGTACAACATCAACCTCCTCCCCGACAACCTGGATAACCAGCTGGCGGCGGCGGTTGACGCAATGAAATGATCCCGTCGGAGCGGGCTTATGCCCGCTCCGAAAGGGCGTATTCGGGGAAATATCCCCACATATTTTTACCATTTTCCATCAAAGGAGACCAACTACCATGGCAGAGAACATGAAGCAAATGTATACCAAGCAGGGCTATCAGGACCTGGTTGACGAGCTGAAATACTTAAAGCTGACGAGACGCGAGGAGATCAAGGAGCAGATCGCCGTGGCCCGCGGCTTCGGTGACCTTTCCGAGAACGCCGAGTACGACGAGGCCAGAAACGAGCAGGCCAAGGTCGAGGCCCGCATCCAGGAGCTGGAGGCTCTGATCGAGAATGCCGAGATCATCGACGAGAGCGCGATGGACGTCCGTTCCATCAGCCTGGGCTCTGTGGTCAAGCTCTACGACGAGGACTTTGAGGAGGAGATCACCTACAGCATCGTGGGCTCCAACCAGGCAGATCCTCTGGAGAAGAAGATTTCCGACCAGTCCCCCATCGGCCGCGCCCTCATGGGTAAGAAGGCCGGGGAGAAGGTAACCGTCACCGCTCCCGCCGGTGAACTGCACTTCAAGATTCTTGAAGTGACCCGCGCCAACCACTGATCAATCGTCACATACAGGGGAAGGAAAGGACGTCCCAACATCGGCTGCACAACGCGAGCCGCGGCGGCCTTCCTTCCCCTTGTCAATTCGTAATTCATAATTCGTAATTCGTAATGAGGGAACGGTTTGAACGGGCCCTCAACAGAATGCTGTGCAGGTCAGTTTCTATCAAATTGGGGTTTAGCGGGCTGTTGGTTCATGCCGACCCTTGCGTGTTGCCCTCTCACCCGCCTGCGGCGGGAGCTCCCCCAGAGGGGGAGCCTTTCGTG
>JAZNJA010000174.1:0-2472 GCA_045577755.1 Eubacteriales bacterium | reverse complement strand
TCCGAAGGCGTGGGCCAGGGAGGTCTTTCCCGTTCCCGACATTCCCTGCAGGATCAGGATCCTGGACACCGCCATCCCCGCCACAAAGCGGCGGATATCGTCGATGTCGTAGTAGAGATTCAAGCGGCTGGCGGCGTAGTTTCGGAAATCCTCGCAGAACCGCTCCAGGGTCACCTCTCTGTCGTAGCGCACGTGGCCGTAGCTTCCCCGATTCTCGTCGATGCGGGTCAGCATACAGAAGCGTTGCTCCGTGGGAGTCTCGGCCTCAGAAGGGGCAGAGGGGGTCTGCTCGGGGGCAGAGGTCTTGCGCTTATTGCCAAAGAGCAGTACCAGAAGAAGCGCTACCAAAAGCACGGGAATGAACAGCAGCAGCAGGGTGACGATCCCGCCGGCCAGGGCATCTGAGGCGCCGCCGCTCGCGATACCGTAGACCACGGCCAGGATGAGCAACAGCTCCACGCCCAAGGTCACGCCGATCAGGATCCTTCGCTTTTTGGGGGTCAGATTCAGCTTCATCATGAGTTCTTCCCTCCCCTGCGGCTACGGCCGCGCTTGCGCTCCTTGGCCTGCTCCTTGACACCGGCGGCGGTCAGGAGGTCGCGGCGGATCTTGCGCTTGGTCTGCTTCCATTGGCTCTTATAGAATTTCACGAAGGCCTCCAGCTCTCGCTCCAGCTCGTCGAAGCCCGCCTCGTCGGTCATGGCCTCGGCTTCCTCGGGGGGGATGCCCGCCCTCATAGCCCGCAGGGCGCGGTTTTGCGCCGTCAGCAGGCGGTTTTCCTCCGTCAGCGCCTCATACGCGGCGGCCAGACGGTCCAGCTCGGCTTGCTTCTCGGCCAGGCGTCCTTCGCGGCCCGCGATCTCAGCCTCGTAGGCACGGCAGCGTTCCAGGGACTCGGTCTGCTGTCTGTGACGGTCGGCGGTGTAAGCCTCCTCAGCCGCGGCCAGGGCGCGGTGCTTGTCTGCCTCCGCCTCACGGAGGGCGTTAGCGTGCCCCTCCCCGATGGCGGCAATTTCTTGGTCAATGCCCTCCACACGGGCGGTGGCGCGGCGCAGCGACTCCCGCAGCTCCCGCTCCCGGGCCTCGGCGGCGGCCCGCTCCTCGGCGATGGATTCCCCGCGGTTGACCTGATTCTGCAGTGCGCGCGTTTGCTTTTCCAGAAGGAGGATATAGGTCTCGGGGGGCTCACCGGACTGCTCCAGGCGGCGGCGGAGAGATTCCAGCTGCTCGGCTCGCTGCCGCAGCTCGGCGCGGCGGGCGTTGTCCTCCTCCAGCTCATAGAAGGATCTCAGCTCGGGGGTGAGTCCCAGGCCGTATCGATAGGTCAGATGGGACAGAAGAAGATGGGCCTCGGCCATATCCTCGGCGCACTCCTCCGAGAATGGATCCAGCATCCGCACCTCCTCGGTGACGGTATAGCCGTCTCCCTCGTAGGCGATGATGAAATCGTAGAGGGCTACGGCGCCCTTGAAGTTGTTGTCCATTTTGAGGACGTTGGTCTTGGTGATCGGGGGCTTGAGCATAGCCGCCTTCCCCGCACTCTCCATGAGAGGGGTGGCCAGAAAGGCCAGGACGGTCTTGAGAATGAGATCCATGCGGTCGATCAGCTCCCGCGCGGGGTTATGCACCCGCAGATAGGGGTCGTCGGAGGCGGTCTCCTCCAGCTCAATGCGCACGCGGAGTCGGCGGTTGAAGGTCAGGATCTCCCGCTCTGTGGCGAGGGAGCCGTCATATCGGTTGGTCAGCTCCAGGATGCGCTGGTAGCGTAGGGTTACGAAATCCCGCAGGTAGCAGAGGAGCATATAGAGGAACCGATTCTCGTACACGGCATAATCGCTGAGACGCTCCACCGTGTACAGCTTATCGGGAGTCAGATCCTCCCTCTCGTTCCCGTGGGTGATCAGCTCGGCGTGACGGGCCAGATGGCGCACCGAGTCCTTGGAGACGTGCTTGACCTTCTCAATGGGAATGACCTCACCGTTGGAATGGATGAACTGCCGCTCCTCCCGAATGGCCTTTTCGATGTGGACAAGTCCCGCCTCAATGGCGTTGATCCAGCTCTCATCCACGGCACACACGGCGCGGGACACCGTCATTCGCCCGTCTCCCTCGGCATCCATCATGGCGCGGAGGTCCCTTGCGCAATCCCGCTCGGCGGTCGTGACGGCGCGGTAGGCCGTCAGGGCTCTGTAGTATGCTTGTGAACGGCTCATACCGTGTCTCCTTTCGTATGGGATGCCCGGGTCCTTGGGATCAGGCGTTTCTCTGGAGGCGTCGGACGGCCTCCTTACAGGCGTTCATATGCTCGGGGCCGAAGAGCTCGTCCAGGTGGGCGAGCAGTCCCTCGGCGGCACCGCGCAGGTAGATGGGATTCTGGGTCTCCAGCTTGCGGATGACCTTCTTGGACAGGATATCGTCCAGGGCTACCAGCTCCTCTCCGCCGCAGGCGATGAAGACCGGTATGTAGCCGCG
>JAZNJA010000173.1:0-10287 GCA_045577755.1 Eubacteriales bacterium | reverse complement strand
CCTACCCCAAGGACAGCTGGGTGCATATCCCCTACGCCCGCTACTCCCGCAAGGAACGCCTGCTCCAGCACCTCGCCATGGGAAGCGCCGTTATCCTCACCGTGGCCCTACTGGTGGTCACCCTCGTCCTGAACAGTCTGGGCATCGACTATGACCCAAGCACCTGCTCTATCCCCGAGCCTACCCTCCGTATCCTCACCGCGATCTGCGGGCTTCTCTCCCCCGCCGCTCTGGTGGGCTTCATCCTGCTGGACCGCCACGCCACCAGGCACACGTGGTGGTGCATCTTCAGCCGCGCCGAGATCAAGTTCTATCTCGCCAAGGGAGAGCGGCTGTACCGCACCCGCTACGAGCAGGAGACCCAGCAGGCGGGCCTGGTGATCACCTTTATCTTCATGGCCATCGTCGCCATCCTTGCGGTAGTCATGGCCATCTTGAACCTCATGGGACAGAGCTTGTACCTGCCCGATTTCTGACTCCGCGGCGGTCATGACAGGACCGCAAGACGCATAGAAACAGCCCCCGTCGGTACCGAGCTCGGTCACGGCGAGGGCTGAATTTTTCGTTCGGGTTGGGAGGCGGATGACCGCCAAAGGGACTTCGTCAGATTGCACAATAAGGCTGATCGGAGAAAATTCGCCGAAAAACGCCCTTGCGAAAAGGGGCGAAAAAACCGTGAAAAAGGCCGAAAACGGGCTGTTTGCGATGGGGCGTTTTTCCCACCGAAACACCCGCTTCGGCCTTTTGTGCAATTTGCTATCTCCATGATTGGACAGCGGTACACTCCAAACAATCATGCCCAGCAGCGGGCAAAGCCCGAAGCGGAAACGTATCCCACGGAACGCCGAGATCCTTCGACTGCACTCCGCGATGCTCCGTTTCGCTCAGGATGACCCGATACGATCACCGCACAGGCTCACAGATCCACGCGGGGATGCCCAGAGCCGTGAGTGCGTCCCTGGCCTTCTCAGCCGAGCCGTCCCCCTTGGGGAAGACGCCGAAGACCGAAGGGCCGCTACCGCTCATCATGGCGGTGAGGGCGCCCGCCGAGAGCAGGGTCTCCTTGATCTGCCGCGCCACGGGGCGGTCGGGGAGGACCACCGACTCGAAGAGGTTGAACGTGGACCCGCACAGGGCGGTGAGATTGCCCTGCCACAGAGCCGATTTCAGAGCCGTCAGCTCGCGGGTGCGAGGGGTATAGGCGGCGGGATCGAAGTTCCCGTAGAGGGTGTCCAGCGCCTTGTAGGCGGCGGGGGTGGAGACACCCTCCCCTCCGCAGGCCACCACCAGCTCGCAGGCGGGCATGGGGGTGATGGGGGTCAGGGCTTCCCCGATGCCCTCGGTGATCTGTGCGCCGCCCATGATGCAGAAGGGGACGTCGGCACCCAGGGTCAGCCCCACCTCGCAGAGGGCGGCGGGGGTCAAGGGGTGGCCGAAGAGATCGTTCAGCCCCACCAAAACGGCGGCGGCGTCGGTGCTTCCCCCCGCCATACCCGCGGCGGCAGGGATGCGTTTTTCGATGTGTATCAAGAGGTTTTGGCATCCTCTCCCCGTGGCGGCGAAGAACTTCTCGGCGGCGCGCCAGGCCAGGTTGCGGCTGTCTGTGGGGAGGTCGGGGTTGGTGCAGGTCAGGGTGATGGACTCGGCCCCCGTGGTGAGGTTGCCCAGAGAGCAGAAGTACATCCCCGTGGGCTCGGTGACCTCCAGCGTAACCGTGTCGCAGAGGGAGATGGACTGCATGACACCGCTGATCTCGTGGTAGCCGTCGGAGCGACGGGCGGTGATATCCAGAAATAGGTTGATCTTGGCGGGGGCGGACAGAGTGGTTTTCATGGCTCCTCCAATGGGAATGGGATTTTTGCGGGTCAGAGCAGATCCGCGTTGACGCGGGGGTGGTATTTGGGCAGGACGGCGGGGTCCGAAAGCTCCTCCATGGCGTAGCGGCGGATCCCGTTGCGCTCCATGCAGGGGGCGGCGGCTTCGGGGTCGAAGAAGTATGCCCTCTCCCCGATGGCGGAACAGCCTACCATGGAGTCGGAGAACAGAAGCCCCGCGCGGTTGTTGTAATTTCTGTTGATAGGCAAGGAAGAAATGGGGATCCGATCCTTTTTGGGGATGGACTCCCGCGCCGTGAACCAGGTCACCACGCGGGAATGGGAAGCCATGACCTCGGCCTCGGTGGGGATGTGGTCGAAGACCTCCTCGGTGATGGCGGTGAGGAAGGAGTTCCAGACGAAGTCCAGCACCAGGGCGGCGCGAAAGCCTCCCTCCACGGCGTAGGCGTAGAGGTCACCCTTATGCAGAGTAGGCTCCCGCTTCTTCGCGGTCTTCTTGGGCTTTCGGACTTTCGCGGGGGTGGAATTGATCTTTTCCCAGAACTTGTTCAGGGCGCGGCGGCGGCTCACGATCAGCTCGGGTTCATTCCCCAGCTCGTTCCAGAACTTCAGGTCGGCCTCGGTGTCGATGATCTGTCGGACGGTCTGCCACAGCCACTCGTCCCGCTCGCCGCACTCCCAGAGGCTCTGGGCCAGGGCGTAGTAGACGGTGTAGAGCAGGGGGCCGCTGTCCCCGTCGGAAAACTCCTCTTGGTACTCGGTCAGGATGGCGCGGTAGACCTCCATGGCGGTGGCGTCGTCCTTGTAGCGGTCGAAGAATTCGTCGTACACGTCCATGAATTCGTCGCTTTGCTTGATGCCTGTGCCCCATGCGCTCATAGGTTTACCTCTTTCTGTGTTGTTCAAATTTGGGTTTGGCGGGGTGCTTAAAACGGTGTGTTTGTGGCTTGCCCGCGTTATTTGCCCTCTCACCGCTGCGCGGAGCTCCCCCAAAGGGGGAGCCTTAAAATGGCGGGAAAGCCTTATCGGGGAACGTTTTTTGCTGGGTCTCGTACGAAAGGCTCCCCCTCTGGGGGAGCTCCCGCCCTAGGCGGGTGAGAGGGCAACACCCATGGGTCAGCACGAACCAACAGCCCCATAAACTGCAATTTACCGCTTCTCCCTCACCAGCATCCCCGTATAGATCGGCACGCCGAAGCGGGCGGCGAAGAACTGGCACTTACAGAGGAAGGCGTAGTAGATATTCAGCCCACAGCCCTGGAGGGTCTCGAAATTGCCCTGGCCTTTGGCGATGATGAGGTCGGCCCCCAGGATGGCGGCGCGAGCCTCGGGGGAGATACGGGTGAGGTCGGTGCCCGCCAGGCGGTCGCCGTTGCCCATGACGGTGACACCCTCCATACGGTCAAAGCCGATCTGCGCAGCGTCCTCCATGGTGGCGTCGTTGAGGACCTCGCCGCCGCGGACCAGGACGGTGATGTCCAGCGCGGGGCAGAGGCGGTGGATGGTCTCGGCCAGCAGCTTATCCATGACGATCTCGCCGCAGTTGTCGGTGAGAAGCACCAGACGGCGGGCGGCGGCCAGGTCGGCGGTCAGGTCGTTGTAGGCGGGGAGGTCGGGGGAGATGCGGTCGGGGGACTCCTCCAGCAGGGCGCGGAGCTTCTCCTCATCCACCGAGTCCATGGCGCCGAAGTCGATGAAGTTCCCCGTCATGGCGTAGCCCAGGGCGGTACGGAGGGGGTCGGGGGAGGCTTCTATGCGGTGGGGCAGGTCCTCGGCGGCGGCGGTGTTCATCATGAGGGTATTGAAGTGGGATTTAAGGGCTTTGTAGTCCTGCTCCACCTCATTCGCGGCCTCCCCGAAGACCTCACGGCGGATGTCGGTGATGGCCTCCATGATGGCGGGGCCGCCCGTGCGGTCGGGGAGCTCGGCCATCATCTGCCCCAGGCGGCGCATATAGGTCAGCACCTGCTCACGGGGGGCGGAGGCGGGGTAGCGGTCGATCTGCTTTTTGATGAGACAGGACACACAGGCGGGATGGAGGACGGGAGTATAGGGAGTGGGCATGACGGTCTCCTTTAGGGGTTTGGGTATATTATAGCACAGTTCGGGAGGAATTGCAAGAGGAGGCGGGGGAATTCACTCCTTTGCTGGGAGTTTGTCGGGATCCTGCGGGTTTCTTCCCAAAAGCCCTTGCCATACGGGGTTTTTTATGGTATAATGGTACCACTTTCAAACGACCGAAAACGGAGGTATTGGCTATGCTTTCTTTCGCCAGCGATTACGTGGAGGGGGCTCATCCCGCCATACTGCGGCGGTTCATGGAGACCAATCTCATCAAGCAACCGGGATACGGCTCGGACGAATACACCGCGTCTGCCCGGGAGAAGATCCGCGCGGCCTGCGCCTGTCCCGAGGCCGACGTATGGTTCCTCACGGGGGGGACCCAGACCAACCAGGTGGTCATCGACTCTCTGCTCCTTCCCTACGAGGGTGTGGTGGCCGCCGAGACAGGGCACATCGCCGCCCATGAGGCGGGCGCCATTGAGTTCACGGGGCACAAGGTGCTGACGGTGCCTCATCGCCGGGGGAAGATGGCCGCCGCGGATCTGACGGCCTTCCTGCGGACCTACCACGCCGATGACAATGCCGAGCATATGGTGCGCCCCGGGGCGGTGTATATCTCCCACCCCACCGAGTACGGCACGCTATACACCAAGGAGGAGTTGACCGCCCTGCGGAGGGTCTGCGACGAGTATGAGATCCCCCTGTTCATGGATGGAGCGCGGTTGGGTTACGGTCTGGCCGCCCCCGACAGTGACGTGACCCTCCATGATCTCTGTGACCTCTGCGACGTGTTCTATATCGGCGGCACCAAGGTGGGCGCGCTTTGCGGGGAGGCGGTGGTCTTTGCCCGCCGCAAGGCTCCGAGACATTTCCTGTCCATCGTCAAGCAGCACGGCGCTCTGGTGGCCAAGGGGCGGCTTCTGGGGATCCAGTTCGATACCCTCTTTACCGATGAGCTGTATATGAGCATCAGCCGTCACGCCATTGAGATGGCAGAGCTTATGCGCTCTGTTTTCCGTGAGAAGGGCTACGAGTTCTTCATGGAGACCACCACCAACCAGATCTTCATCACCTTGCCCGACGAGCGCAAGGCTGAGCTGGAGCGGGCGTGCATGCTGAGCTTCTGGGAGAAGCCCGATCCCGACCACACGGTGGTGCGCTTCGCCACCAGCTGGGCGACGACCGAGGAGGATATCCGCACTCTGGAGGCCATTCTGTAAGGATTTTCCCCAAACGCAACGGTTCGTTGCGGGATTTCCCGCGTCCGTCGCTTGTTTTTCGGGTGAAAAAGAGGTATAATGACCCCATCAAGCTGCGAAAGGAGTCTCACTATGACCTTAGGTCAAAAGCTCACCAACCTACGAAAAGCCCGAGGCATGACCCAGGAGGAGCTGTCGGAGGCGGTGGGCGTTACCCGCCAGACCATTTCCAAGTGGGAGCTGGACACCTCCACCCCCGATCTGGACTACCTCTGCAGGCTCTGCGATCTCTTCGGGGTCACCGCCGACTACCTCATCCGTCCCGAAAGGGAGACCGTCGAAGCCGCGGAGACCGCACCGCCCCCGCCAATGGAGCAAGCCCCGTCTCCCCCTCGAACAGAGCCTGCGCCCGACGCCCTGTCCGCCAAGACAGTTTCCGGCGTCCGCTTCGCGGGATGGGCGCTCTTCATTCTGGGAATTGCCCTCATTCAGGTCGCCATCCTGTTTATTCTGTTCCGCATCCCCTCCGCCGCCCTCTGGATCCCGGCGGGCATCTGCATCGTGATCGGTATGGAGCTGTTCCTGGTTCGTTGGAAGCCTCTGTTCATCGTCATGTGGACGGTGTGGCTGTTCTGGACCTGCTCTCCGCTCATCATAGCGGGGAAGTTCATCTTCCTGTTCTCCTTTTCGGGGAGCTCCCTCCTCCCTGTGAGCTGGACTCTCCTGTTCACCGTCCTGTGGGTCTTCTACACCGCCTTCTGCGTCGGCGTGACGGTGGACGTGATCGTCAGGAGTGTTCGCCGCGGGCGCTCCCGCCGGTGATGTCCACCGTCCGCCCGAACCAAAAAGGATCTCAGCCCCTCGGTGGGGTTGGGATCCTTTTCTTCGTCGGGACGGTGCCGCCTCTCACAGCAGGGGGGCGAAGAGGCGGAGCAGGCCCAGGTAGAGCTCGTAGAGCATATTGAACCGCCGCTCCTTGGGGGCTACGGGCTGACAGCGGGGGAGGATCTCCTCGAAATCCGCCTTGACCGCGGGGATCACGGGGTGATCGATGAACATACAGGCGTTCTCGAAATGCAGGGTCAAGGAGCGGTAGTCCAGATTGATGGAGCCCACCACCGCCTGGCGGTCATCGGCGAGGAAGACCTTGGAATGGACGAAGCCCGGGGTGAAGCGGTAGACCTTGACCCCGTTCTCCAGAAGCTCGGGAAAATAGGACTTGGTCAGGTGGTAGACCGTTTTCTTGTCGGGGATGGCGGGCACCACCAGGCGGACGTCTACCCCGCGACGGGCCGCCAGGGACAGGGCACGGGTCATTTCATAGTCGATGACCACGTAGGGAGAGTAGATGTAGACGTAGTCCACGGCCTGGTTGATGACGTTGAGGTAGACGTTCTCGGCCAGGATCTCGCTGTCCACGGGAGAGTCGCCGTAGGGCTGGACCCAACCCGGGCATCGGACCGCCGCTGAGCGGACCGGGTCGGGCATAAAGGCGGCGATCTTTTCCTTCCCGTCGGTGGGGCGGTTGGCGTTCCACATCTGCAAAAACAGCAGGGTCATGCTCCGCACGCCCTCTCCCTCCAGGCGAAGGATATTGTCCCGCCATTCCCCGAAGCGCTCCTCTTCTCCGATGTATTCGTCCGCGAAATTCACGCCGCCCGTATAGCCCAGGTTTCCATCGATCACCGTGATCTTACGGTGGTCGCGATGGTTCATGACCACGGCGTAGATGGGGCGGTAGGGATTAAAGGCAATGCAGTGGATGCCCATGGCCTCCAGCTGCTTGTGGTAGTCCCGCGGGACGTAGGAGATGCTTCCCACGTCGTCGTAGATGAGGCGTACCTCCACCCCCGCGGCGGCCTTTCGCTTAAGGATCTCCAGCACCGCGTCCCACATGACTCCCGGGCGGACTATGAAATATTCCATGAAAATGAAGCGCTCGGCGGTCTCCAGATCGGAGAGAAGGCGCTCCCAGCCCGCACGGCAGTCGGAATAGTAGGTGGCATCGGTATTGTCAAAGACCGGAAAGCCGTTACTGACCAGGTAATGGCACTGGCCCTCCAGATAGCGGTCGGCACGCGGGGTGGACGCGGCGCTTTCCTCCGCCGAGGTGAGCTGAAGTCCCCTCACGCGGTATTCGCTGACCAGCTCCTCGCTCTCCTCCAGGGCGCGGCGCAGCTTCTTTTTGGGGCGTTTGCCGCCCGATATGAAGAAAATGATCCCGCCGAAGAGGGGAAAGACCAGGATGGGCACGATCCAGGCCATTTTGACCTGGGGGTTACCGGGACGGTTGATGATGTAGACCACCGCGGCCAGGCTGATCAGGCTGAAGAAAAACGCGATGGGCAGATAGTAGGAAGACAGGTAGAAAACGATCAGAAACAACCAGGCGAGCTGGACGGCGATGCCGAGGCTGACCAGCACGATGCGGGAAAACAGCTTACGGAGCAGTTTCACGGAGTGGCCTCCTTTCCGAATGAGTCACGGGTTTACACATACTATTATATCCTTTTCTTATGAATAGGATATGAACATTTCACGCCGTGCTGCTCTTTTTCCTCTTGACTTTTTCCGTGCGCCGTGTTACACTATTTCTATTCCCCCGAAAGGAGCGTTTTTCTATGTCCCCCGTTCAGGTCCGCGCCATCACCCTCCCCACGTCCCGCCGCACTCTGACCTTTGAGCTGGAGCGCAAGGCGGTAAAGAACATGAATCTCCGCGTGCGCCGCGACGGGACGGTGCATCTCTCCATCCCCAAGCGCGCCACGGTGGCCGAGGCCGAGGCCTTTCTCCGCGGCCACGAGGAGTGGGTGCTGGCCGCTCTGTCCCGCATGGAAAAGCGGGCGGAGGCACACCCCACAGCGGAAACGGTGGATGATTCCCTGCCCTACCTGGGGGGCAAGCTGGAGGTGGTCTGGCGCTCCGAGCTCCCCGCCCGCGTGGAGGCCGACATGGTGAACCGCCGTCTGAGCGTCTTCCTGTTCGACCCCTACGACCCCGAGATGCGGGCCGCCGCCATCGAGACCTTTGAGATCGCCGAGACCCGCAAGCTGGTGACGGCTCTGGTGGATCGGTACTACCCCCTCTTCGCCGCCCGCGGCGTGCCCTACCCCAAGGCCATTCGGGTCAAGGTCATGAAGACCCGGCACGGCAGCTGCTCGGCGGACAAGGGGTATCTGAATTTTTCCTCGCGGCTTTGCGAGTATCCCGTGGCCTTTATTGAGTACGTGGTGGTGCATGAGCTGTGCCACTTTCTGGAGGCGAACCACTCGGAGCGGTTCTGGCGGGAGGTGGCAAGGGTGTTGCCGGATTGGGAGGCAAGGGAGAGGATGGGGAAGAATTGAATAGAAATAACCCGAAGGGATGTGGGTCCCTTCGGGTTGTTTTGATTATCCGATCAGTTTTTGGATGCGCTCTGCTTCCCTGCTCATTTGCGGATCCTCACCAGGCCCTCGATGCCCTTCCCCAAAGCCTCGCACAAAGCGTCCACCTCCTCCTCGGTGTTCTGTGCCGAGAGGCTGACGCGGAGGGAGCAGTCCGCCTCATGGGCGGTAAGCCCGAAGGCGGCCAGGGAGGGGCTGATCTTCACCGAATGGGAGGAGCAGGCCGAGCCGCTGGAGATGCAGATGCCCTGGGCCGAGAGGTAGTTGAGCATGGTCTGGGACTTGATGGAGGGGAGGGTAAGATTGAGGATATGGGGGGCGCGGCTCCCCGCGGGGATGTTCATCTGCACCCCCATGTCGCAAAGCTTCCCTTCCAGACGGTCGCGGAGGGCGGTCATCTTGGCGTGGTCGGCCGCTCTGGTGGCAAAGCCTGCCTGCGCCGCCGCGCCGAAGCCGCAAATACCGATGGTGTTTTCGGTGCCCGAGCGCAATCCGCTCTCCTGTCCGCCGCCCGTGAGGTAGGCGGTGATGCGCTTGGTCTTGATGACGTCGGGGTGGACGTAGAGCGCCCCCACGCCCTTGGGGCCGTGGATCTTATGGGCACTGACCGTGACCAGGTCGGCGTGGACTCCCGCGGGGGTGAAGGGGACCTTCAGAAAGCCCTGGACCGCGTCGCAATGGGTAACGGTACGGCTGTCCTTTGCCTTGGCGGCGGCGAAGACGCGGGCCACGTCGAAGTGAGCGCCCGTCTCGTTGTTGACCATCATCATGGAGACCAGGAGGGTGGGCTCATTCAAAGCAACAATGGCGGCTTCAGTATCCAAAACCCCGTTTTTTGTGGGAATCCGCACCACTTCAAGGCCGTCAGCCTCCAATTTTCGCATGGCTTCCTCCACCGAGGGGTGTTCGCAGTCGGTGGTGATGACGCGTTTACCGAAGCGGCGAGGCTTGGCGTAGACGGTGCCGTAGATGGCCAGGGCCGAGGCCTCGGTGCCGCAGGAGGTGAAGATCAGCTCGTTGGGCTTCACCGCCTTCACGCCGAGCGCCGCCCCCACCTGTGCGCGGGCGCGGTTGAGTAGAGTATGGGCCTCCTGTCCCACGCCGTGGAGGGAGGAGGGATTGCCGAAGTGGGTCATGGCCTCGGTCATGGCGGAAATGGCCTCGGGGCAGAGGGGGGTGGTGGCGGAGTTATCGAGGTAGATGGTTGATGACATGATGGTTCTCGATTCTACTGTTTTTCGTTGCGGGGAGCCAGCCCGAACCCGGGATGCAAGGCAAGATGCGGGTGGGCTTCGCGGACAGAGGTCATGTAACGGAGGTATTCGTCGAGGGTGGTATCGGGGGAGAATTTGTCGTCCAGATAGGTCTCTGAGTAAAAGTGCGAGGGATCATGGGGATCTCGAGGACCGCCAAGCCCCAGGGTCGACCCCGTTTCTATGAGAGCGTGCTCCCACCAGATCACGTTATCAACGTAGTATTCGCTCTTGCATACCAGTTCAAGAAAAGTAGCGGGGTCATCCACCAAGAGGTCAGAGAGAGTATCCAGTCTACCGCAAAGCTTGGTCAGCGTATGAGCTTGCACGAAGGAACGGATCTCGTCAAGGGTTACGGGATGATTCATGGATAACTCCTTTCAGCGGGGATTTCAAATTTGGGTTTGTCGGGGAGTTCTTGCGCCAAAGGCGCATATCGAGCCGCGAAAGCGGAATATCGAGCCGAAGGCCTATGCCGGAGGCATATCGAACACCCGAAGGGTGTATATCGACAGAAGCTCTGAGTCGATATGTCCCTTCGGGACTCGATATG
>JAZNJA010000172.1:0-2327 GCA_045577755.1 Eubacteriales bacterium | reverse complement strand
CGTAACTTCTGACGATGAGGCAGGCACCATCACTGTAGACGGCAAGACCCTCAAGATCTATGCTGAAAAGGACGCAAAGGATCTTCCTTGGGGCGAGCTCGATGTAGACGTTGTACTCGAGTGCACCGGTTTCTACTGCTCCAAGGAGAAGTCTCAGGCACACATCGATGCAGGTGCTAAGAAGGTTGTTATTTCCGCACCCGCAGGCAATGACTTAAAGACCATCGTATTCAGCGTAAACGAGAACACTCTGACCGCTGATGACAAGATCATCTCCGCAGCATCCTGCACCACCAACTGCCTGGCTCCCATGGCTAAGGCTCTGAACGATTACGCTCCCATCCAGAGCGGTATCATGACCACCGTTCACGCATACACCGGCGACCAGATGATTCTGGACGGTCCTCACAGAAAGGGTGACCTCCGCCGTGCACGTGCAGGCGCTCAGAACATCGTTCCCAACTCCACCGGCGCCGCTAAGGCTATCGGTCTGGTTATCCCCGAGCTGAACGGCAAGCTGATCGGTTCCGCTCAGCGCGTTCCCACCTGCACCGGCTCCACCACCATCCTGGTTGCCGTTGTCAAGGGCCAGAACGTCACCGTTGACAGCATCAACGCCGCTATGAAGGCTCAGGCTTCCGCTTCCTTCGGCTACAACGAGGATCAGATCGTTTCCTCCGATATCATCGGTATCACCTACGGTTCTCTGTTCGACTCCACCCAGACCATGGTGGCTAAGATCGACGACGACACCTACCAGGTCCAGGTCGTTTCTTGGTACGACAACGAGAACTCCTACACCAGCCAGATGGTCCGCACCATCAAGTACTTCGCTGAGATCTAATTTCGGTTCTCATAGAGAAATGCCCCGCCGTGGTTTTTCACGGCGGGGTTTTTTCTGTGGCTGGCGGGAGGGCGGGAATCATGCAACCCACGGTTGAGTCCCTGTTGCCCCAGCGGTTATTGCGTAAATCTCAAAAATGGTGTATAATAAGCGCGTGGCCACAAAACAAACGAAAGAGAGAGTATTCCTATGACCATCGGCGAAAAGATCAAGCACCTCCGCCAGAAGAACGGCATCACGCAGGAAAAGCTGGCGGAATACTTGAATATCACCTACCAATCCGTCTCCAAGTGGGAGAACAATATCGCCCTGCCCGATGTGACCCTCATCGTTCCCCTCGCCAATTTCTTTGGCGTTACCACCGACGAGCTGTTCGACCGCACTGCTTCAGCGCAGGAGTCCGAGATTGAGGCGCTGTCCCGTCGGGATTACGATCTGGCGCACGTCCCGAACAAGGACACCATCCATGAGCGGATCACCCTTTGGCGGGAAGCGGTGCAGAAGTACCCCAAGGATTTCCGTTGCCTCAAATATTTGGCCTATGCCCTTTTTGCCACGCTGGACAGAACATTCGAGGAAGCCGAGTATCAGCAGAACGCCCGTGAACTGATCTCGGTCTGCGAGCGCATTCTGCGGGACTGTACCGATCAGGAGATCCGAGACTCCGCCATCCAGCTACTGGTATATACCTACTCATGGCGGTGGACGGATGTGGCCGACGAGGAAAAGGCGGTTCACTATGCGAAAATGGCGGGAAGCATCTACACCTGCCGGGAAAAGCTGTTGGAGTCCGCGCGGTTTACCGAGGAGGGGATCCGACACAACAGGAGCCATAAGCACCACAACAATCTGACCTACATGGACTTCCTCTGCGGCAATATCGTCCACGCCTCCGAGCCCCGTACCCATGAGGAAAGCATTTTCGCTCTGGAGACCGCCGTCAAATTGTGGGAGACGCTGATCTACGACGGCAATCTTCTCTTCTACCATGTCCGCGTGGGGTATTACTGCATACAGTTGGCCAAGCATCACTCTGCTCTGGGGCAGGGGGAGGATGCTTTGACGTGGTTGGAAAAGGCTTGCGATCACGTGAAAGCATTTGACGGAATGCCCGCCGAAAAGAGCATTCCCTACACGAGTATTTTTACCTGTGAAGCCACCGCCTTGCGGCATCCGCTGGACGGCTGTATGGAGGATCTGAAGCGGGACATGGGTGATCCTTGCTTTGACGGCATCCGACAGACATCCGCATTTCAAGCAATTTTGGAAAGGTTGAATTGACCATTCCCCCGCTGTGGTTTTTCACGGCGGGGTTTTTCTATCCCAAAATCTTGACAATCCCGCCCGTGTGTGCTATACTGAATCCACTGACCGCGTGCCGATCGTGATTTTCCATGCCCGCCGCGGACCGTCGGGGACGCCGGTCCCTACAAATATTCCTTCCCCAAGGAGGCCCCCCATGCCCACCCCCGCCATCACCCAC
>JAZNJA010000171.1:0-17360 GCA_045577755.1 Eubacteriales bacterium | reverse complement strand
GTTGTATAATTACCTCGCTTTCTTGTAGATTTTTTGTAGCAATTAAATTATACAACAAAGCAAGCGGTTGTTCAAGCCCTTTCGGGTTTGAACAACCGCTTTTTTTGATTTTTGGGGGAGTTAATGACTCAGCCCCTTTTTCTGGCGCGTGTTGACAAAAAAGATGCCACTAATCTTTTCTCTTACAAAATCCTTTTCTTCCGCAATTTGGACATTTTGCGATGCGAGAATCATTGAAATGGATTGTAATATATATCTGATACCATTTGGGTTTGAATTCGGTTTTACATTTTGGACAAACGTATGTTTTCGATACTATAATTACATACAAAACGATAAACAAGACAAATACGGGAACGGCTATAAAATACCAAGGGACATCGAAATGACTACCAAACCAATTCACCCGACAGGATGAGAGCATAAGAGTTGAGATAAGTAAAAATAAAGGAATTAATACTTTTTTCATTATAGCACCGCCTTTCTTGGTGTTATTATATCACACTTTTCTATATTTTTCAATATTCTCCCTGTAATATTTCAAAAGTCTCTCGTTCGTACCGTCAAGCTCGTCGATCTTATTCAGGACAAGGAAATATGCGCGACCGATCACCTTTCGGGCGTATTCTTCGTAGTTGTCCTTCGGTGGTTCTTTCAAAAAGCTTTGCCGCGCGCAGATAAGGGCATATTTTTCTCTGTAATAGTGTTTGCGTTCATATTCCATATAAAAACTTCCTTTCAGTTTGTGGTAAACACCATTATACCGAAAGGAAGTCATAAGTCCAGATAAATATTTGAAAATTATTTGTTATCAATTTTCTTTTCAATCGTGATACACGACGAGGTGAGCATTCTTTGTATTCTGCCGCAGAGGTTGCGATAGGTTTTGAAGGTCGCTTCGTCGATCACTTTTGTGTTAAAGAGCAATTTGAGCCAGCTTTCTGTTTCGGCGCACTCTTTTCTTGCAATCTTAAATTTTGAAAGCATATCGGCAAGGCTTTGCGGATACTGCGCCTCGGTGATGTTTGCGAACACGCTTGACGAGGATTTGCGAAGCTGAAAAATGGTGTTGGAATTGCCGTTTATGGATTTGCAGAGCAACTCGCACTTTGTGGCAAGTTCTTCTGAATATTCAAGTAAGAGATTTTTTGCCATTTCGTTCTCCTTTCACGTCCTTCGCATCCAAATCACGGCGGAGCCGTGGATGAAATCCGCCGCAGGCGGTATGTCCTCAGCCCATAGGGCTGTATGGAATCAACACGAAGTGTTGTATGTTATCAAGCCGACGAAATATACACGCTTGCGCGTGATGCCATACTGCGCGGGGCGCAGATTACATACACGCCCAAAGGGCGTGATTACATGCCAAGCCTCCTTCGTCGGCTTGGATAAAAAATTAAGCAACCCGATTGGGTTGCTTAATTTTTTGGAGGCGCCACCCGGAATCGGACCGGGGATAAGGGTTTTGCAGACCCGTGCCTTACCGCTTGGCCATGGCGCCTTATTCAGTTAAGTTAACAAATGCGGATGCGAATGAATCGCACCCGCATTGTTCTGGAGCGGATTACGGGGCTCGAACCCGCCACCTTCGCCTTGGCAAGGCGACGCTCTACCAAATGAGCTAAATCCGCATAGAAGTTGCCGAATGATTACCCGACCCCTTCAAAATGGTGCCTCCGGTCGGAATTGAACCAACGACACTGTGATTTTCAGTCACATGCTCTACCAACTGAGCTACAGAGGCATATGCCACGACTGACCTTCTTGTTAAAGAAGTGGCGACCCGAAGGGGACTCGAACCCCTGACCTCTAGCGTGACAGGCTAGCGTTCTAACCAACTGAACTACCGGGCCGTAGGAATGGTGGGAACAACAGGGCTCGAACCTGTGACCCTCTGCTTGTAAGGCAGATGCTCTCCCAGCTGAGCTATGCTCCCGAGTGTGTCGCGTTCCTGACGACTCGCTTATTATATCACACCGTTTTCGATTTGTCAATAGGTTTTTGAAAAGTTTTTTCAAAATTTTTCAAATTCTTTTTGACGTCCGCTTGGTGGAAGGCGGTGATCTTGGCGACGGTGCATATTATAGCATATCGGTCTCGGTTTGTCAATAGGTTTTTGAAAAAAAGTTCGAGAAATTTTTCGGGAATTTTTCGGGTCTTTTTCGTCCTTCCCCGTTGCATCTCGGCCCATAATGTGCTATAATAATAAGGTATATTATTTTTCACCCCCAAGGAGGTACTCCCATGTCTGCCTACCGCTCCGTCGCGCCCGCCGCCCTTACCGATAACCTCTTCTCCCGCATCGGGGAGGACTGGATGCTCATCACCGCCGCAAGCTCCCAAGGCGAGGTCAACACCATGACCGCCTCCTGGGGCTGCGCGGGAATTCTGTGGAACAAGCCCGTGGCGGTCTGCTTCATCCGTCCCCAGCGGTACACCTACGGCATCGTGGAGGACAGCGACACCCTGACCCTGTCCTTCTTCCCCAAGGGGGAGTACCGAGAGGCTCTGCGCTACTGCGGCACCAGGTCGGGGAGAGACGGGGATAAATTCGCCGCCACGGGGCTGACGGTGGATAAGACCGCCGAGGGGGTCCCCTACCCCGCCGAGGCCAATCTGGTATTGGTGTGCCGTAAGCTGTACGCCGACGATCTGAAGGAGAACGCCTTTATCGACCCCGAGATGCTGAAGCATTACGCCGCCAAGGATTACCACAGGTTCTATATCTGCGAGATCACCGAGGTGTTGGTGAAGGACGGCGAGTAATTCCCTTTCAAATACAAACAAGAGGTACAAAACCATGCAAGATATCCAAGCCCACGTTGAATCCGTCTGCCGCGCCGCCAAGGAGGCATCCCGCGGCTTCGGCTCCACTTCCACCGCCAAGAAGAACGCCCTGCTCTGTGCCATGGCGGATCAGCTGACCGCCGACTGCGCCGCTATCCTGGCCGCCAACGCCGAGGATCTGGCCGCTGCCGCCGAGAATGGAGTGCCCAAGACCATGCTGGACCGTCTGAAGCTGGACGAGAAGCGGCTGGCGGGCATCTGCGCCGCGCTCCGCGAGGTGGCGGCCCTCCCCGATCCCATTGGGTCGGGTGAGCAGACCATCCGCCCCAACGGGCTGGTGATCCGCCATATCCGCGCGCCTATGGGCTGCGTGGCCATGATCTACGAAGCCCGCCCCAACGTGACGGTGGACGCCGCCGCTCTGTGCCTGAAGACGGGCAACGCCGTTGTCCTGCGGGGAGGCAAGGAGGCCATCCGCTCCTCCATGGCTCTGGTGGAGTCCATGCGTAAGGCCCTGGCGGCTCACGGGTTCTCTCCCGACCTCATTGGGCTCATCACCATGACCGACCGCGCGGGGGCTACGGCTCTCATGAATATGCGGGGCTTGGTGGACGTGCTGATCCCCCGCGGAGGCAAGGGCTTGATCCGATCCGTGGTGGAGAACGCCCGCATACCCGTGATCGAGACGGGGGCGGGGAACTGCCACCTGTACGTGGACGAGGCCGCCGATCCGGACAAGGCTGTCCGCGTGGCGGTGAATGCCAAATGCTCCCGTCCCTCGGTGTGCAACGCCATCGAGACCCTGCTGGTACATAAGGCGGTGGCCGCCGAGTTTCTGCCCCGCATGGCAGAGGCTATGGCGGACTACAAGGTGGAGTTCCGCGGTGACGAGGCCACCCGCGCCATCCTGCCCACCGCCGTCCCCACCTCCGAGGAGGACTGGGACACCGAGTATAACGACTACATTCTGGCGGTGCGTGTGGTGGACTCCATCGACGAGGCCATCACCCACATCACCCGCTACACCACGGGCCACAGCGAGGCCATCATCACCGAGAGCATGGCCGCCGCCAACCGGTTCCGTAACGAGATCGATGCCGCCGCGGTGTACGTCAACGCTTCCACACGGTTTACCGACGGTGGGGAGTTCGGGTTTGGCGCGGAGATCGGGATCTCCACCCAGAAGCTCCACGCCAGGGGGCCCATGGGGCTGTATGCGCTGACGACGGATAAGTATTTGGTGGATGGGGATGGGCAGGTACGATAAACTTTGAGTTCATAGCGCGGAAAAAATCGTGCTGTGGGGCCAAGGTTATTCAAATTGAGTTCCACCCTCTCCCAGTCAGCTTGATAACAAAGAAAGGAATGCATGGACATGGGATTTTGGTTCTATATGCTTGTAATTGCACTTCTGTTGCCCACCACCCTGATGGTCATAGGCGCCATTTTTCGCAAAACCGCCCCGCGCGACATCAATATGTTTGTCGGATACCGTACTCGCCGCTCCATGCTCAGCAAAAAAACATGGGTCTTTGCCCATGCCTACTGCGGGAGGATCTGGCTATATAGCGGGCTTGTCCTGCTTCCTACCGTTCTGATTGCCATGCTCTGCGTGATTGGTCAGGATACAGATACCGTCGGCTGGGTAGGCGCAGCGTTGCTCGCGCTCCCGATCACGGTCATCATCGGCTCGGTCATCGCCACCGAAAGAGCCCTCAAAAAGAACTTTGATCCTTGGGGCTATCCCCTCCGCCGCGACAGTGAGGATACGGCCTCCTGAACACTTCGCAATATAACCGCAAAGAGGAATCCACACATGAACTACCGCACCGAACACGACTCCATGGGCGAGGTTCTCGTCCCCTCCGACCGCTACTGGGGCGCCCAGACCCAGCGGAGCCTTGAGAATTTCCCCATCGGTACCGAAAAAATGCCCGTGGCCATTGTCCGCGCCTTCGGCTACCTGAAAAAGGCCGCCGCCCAGGCCAACGCCACCCTTTGCCCTGCCCGCATGACCCCCGAGCGCGCCTCGGCCATTTGCCGCGCCTGCGACGAGGTGATCGCGGGCAAGCTGGATCGTCACTTCCCTCTCGCCGTGTGGCAGACGGGGAGCGGGACCCAGACCAACATGAACGCCAACGAGGTGGTGGCCAACCGCGCCAATATCATCGCGGCGGGGCTGGACTCTGCCGAGGAGATTGAGAAGGCGGACAAACTGTGCCACCCCAACGACCACGTGAATATGTCCCAGTCCTCCAACGACACCTTCCCCACCGCCATGCACATCGCGGGGGTGCTGTCCATCCGCCGCCGGCTGATCCCCGCCCTGGGGCGGCTCATCGACACCATGGAACGGCTGGAAGCCGAGAATCAGGGCATCATCAAGAGCGGCCGCACCCATCTGCAGGACGCCACCCCCATCCGCTTCTCCCAGGAGATCTCGGGCTGGCGGGGGATGCTGACGGTGAACCGCAACCAGCTGGAGGCCGCCGCAAACGGATTGCGCTCCCTGGCCATCGGCGGCACCGCCGTGGGTACCGGCATCAACGCCCCCAAGGGCTTTGACGTCACCGTGGCGGGGATTTTGTCGGGGCTGACGGGGGAGACCTTCTACGCCGACGAAAACAAGTTCCACGCCCTCACCTCCAAGGACGAGCTGGTCTTCGCCCACGGGGCCCTGAAGGCTCTGGCGGCCAACCTCATGAAGATCGCCAACGACGTGCGGTGGCTGGCCAGCGGCCCTCGGTGCGGGCTTGGGGAGGTCTTCATCCCCGAGAACGAGCCCGGGTCCTCCATCATGCCCGGGAAGGTCAACCCCACCCAATGCGAGGCCGTCACCATGGTGGCGGTGCAGGTCATGGCCAACGACGTGGCGGTGGGCATGGCGGCTTCTCAGGGCAATTTCCAGTTGAACGTATTCATGCCCGTCTTGATCCACAACTTCTTGCAGTCGGTAGAGCTTCTGACCGACGCCATGGATTCCTTCAATGCCCGCTGTCTGTCGGGGCTTACCGCCAACCGCGAAAAAATGGCCGAGAATCTCCACCGCTCCCTCATGACGGTGACGGCACTGAACCCCCACATTGGCTACGAGAACGCCGCCAGAGTGGCCAAGCTGGCCCATAGCGAGGGGATCACCCTGAAGGAGGCCTGCGTGCGGCTGGGGTATCTGACGGCGGAGGAGTTTGATGAGGTGTTTGATTTTGAGAGGATGGTATGAGGGATGATGGAAAACAATCATCGAATCAATGCCCTGCGCACCGTTTACAAGCGCCGTCTGTTGTCCACCGTCATCACCGCCACCGTGTATCTGGTGGCTACCGTACTGCTCCTGTTGCGACTGTTGCGCCTGAAATCGGTGCCGCCTCCTGCCTTTTTCATCGCGGTTTGTTTGGGCATTCTCCTGACCGTTTCCTGCTACTTTGCGGAGCGAGCCATATACCGCACAGGATTCAGCTCCCGTTTCGCATTCTACCTCATGCTTCTGCTTCCCCTCATTGTCCTGTCCATTCTGCTTTTCCGCAAAGTCATCCCAACAGTGGACGGTCTTTGGGGCTTTGCCTATGCGCCCACCATGATCCTCCTTCGGCCTCTCATTCCCTTGATTCAGCTATTGCGTGACGGTATCCTTCTCCGCAAGGGCACTCCCGGCCGATCCGTGGGGCGTATGAAGAAAAACACCCATCCCGCACAGAGCATGAGCTCCGCACACGAATGGTACGTACAGTTTGAAGACGAAGTGACCCACAAGAAGCATTTAATCCGCTTGGAGAGTATGTCTCCTATACGCCGCTACCGAATCTGGTATTTGCCCCATTCGGGTCTGGCGGTAGGGGAGATCATCCCCGAAAAGGTAACCTTTGATGCCTCGGGCAACCCCGTCAAAAGAAAACAAGCCCTGATGAAAGCCACCAAAGCCCCCATGATCTACGGCGATCATCCCGATGCCCACACTCCGGAACGGCAGAAGGCCGCCAAGTTTGGTAGGGTTTCCAAGGCGTTCTACTTTCTGTACGTCACGCTCTTCAATCTTCCGGTTCTCGCTTTCGCCATCCTACAGATCTGGTCGATCCTGCTTGTCGCACCTTTGCTGCTCTTCAGCTTGGTCGCTGTCATTCTGTACGGTGTTTTTCGGGATAAGGAATTGAAGCTTCGTTGCACGAGTTGCACCACCGCCCGTTGTGTCGACATCACGTACCACAAATTCTCCCACCGCCACCATCGTGTCTCCTACAACCGCCCCGTTGTGGAGTACACCGTGGACGGCGTGACCTATACCAAGGAGCTGTCCATCCGCTGCGATCTCTTCGACATAGGTAAGCAATATACCATTTTCTATGATCCGCTGGAGCCTGAAGTGGCAAGAGCAGAGAAAGAATAATTTGGGTGTAACGATTCAGCGAACACTCAAATTGCAGTTTAGCGGTGGGTTTCCTTGTTACTTGCCTTCCCCAGCGGGGAAGGTGTCACGAAGTGACGGATGAGGAGAGCGGGTTTGAATTTACAAGCGGGTGTATACGTAAAACCCTTGATACGCCAAGAAAAATCATACCCGATACCGAACCGTAATTTGCTCTCCTCATCCACCGCTTCGCCGTCCCCCGCATCCGCTTGCGGATGGCACCGCATGGGGAAGGCAAAGGAACGGGCCACCAAACCCAAATTTGCACCATTCCCTCTCTCTGAAAGGAAAAACCAATGCTTGAAAACGAAAACCGCTCCGCCCCCTACATCGGCGACGCCGAGGTTAAGCCCCCCGTACCTATCGCGGTACGGCGGTTGCTGTTCGTGGTCGCTATTCTGTCGGATCTGGCCGCCGCGGCCGTGGGGCTTCTTCTGCGGGAGGAAGGTATGCTCTTCACCCTCTTTCTGCTGGGCTTCGGGCAGATCTTTCTCTCCTCCTACGTCGTCATGCGTACCAAGCGCGCCCGCTGTACCAAGTACGTAGCGGGGCAGGTGATCGGCACCGTCCGCCATCCCAAGGTGGGGGTCCTTCCCGTGATCTCCTACGCGATCGATGGGGAGTCCTACCGCGTGGAGGGCAACGTGGGACGGCAGAGCTACAAGCTCGGGGAGGAGATCTGGGTTTACTTCAACCCCGATGATCCTCACGAGGCTACCCAGGAGCTGCCCCGTGGCGGGATGATCTTCGCCATCGTGGGCGGCATCGTCTGGGGGATCGGGGAGCTGTTTCTGACCGTTCTCCTTTTGAGCTGTATCCCGCTGTGATTTTTACCCGAGAAAGGACATGACTATGCATTCCGAAAACCAAGTACGATCCCTCCGCAAGCTCTACAACAGAACGCTGTGGAGCTACATCGGTATCGCCGCCCTGTCGGTGGCCGCCACGGCTTTTCTGGTCGTAGGCAATATGATCAACAACGGACAAGCCCTCCATTGGGTAGCCGCCGCGTGGGTTGGTCTCGCGCTGGCGGCGGTGGAATACTTAATTGAAAGAACCCTATACAAGAAGGGCAAGAAGGGCGCGTTCATCCTGCCCGCCTTTATGATGGGGCTTCTGTTCCTGTACGTGCTGCTTGGGAAGTCGGGGCTGATCGACGGGATGCTCCTGCTGTTCTACCCTCTAGTTCTGGGCTTCGTGGCGGGCCGTCCTCTGATCCCCGCCATTGGTCTGCTCCGCGACGCGGGGGCACTCCGTGACGGTAACCTCAGCGAGGCCGTGGGCCGCATCAAGTCGGGTACCCACCGCAAGAATACCGAGGCGGGGCGGGGGGCCTACGTCCTCTTTGAGGACGAGCTGACCCACGAGGTGCATCTGCTCCACATGGGTCACATCTCCCCCTTACACCGCTACCGTGTGTTCTTCCTACCCCACTCGGGGCTGGCGGTGGGGGAGGTCGTGCCCGACGACGTGACCTTTGATCCCTTCGGTAATCCCATCGAGCGGGAGGTGGAGGAGCCGATTACCGAAAAGCCCGCCTACACCGAGGAGAGCTACGCCGAGAAGGCCGACTACACCGAGGAGAGCTACGCCAAGAAGGCCGACTATACCGAGGAGGGCTACACGGTGAAGCCCGACTACAAGGAGGAGGAGCCCGCCGAGAAGCCCTGGTATCAGAATCCGGAGGCCTTCTCCGCCAATCCCCCCAAGCCCGAGCCCAAGGAGGATACCTCCATACCCGACCCCAACTCCCCCGAGCGGATCAGGGCGGCGAAGCTCGGCATGGCCTCCAAGATCTGTAAGGTGTTGACCTTCGTGTTCATGGGCGTCATGTTCCTTGGCGCTATCACCACCCAATCCCCGTCGGTGATCGCCATTTTCTTCCTCATAATCCCCATGATCATCATGAGCGAGGTCTTCAAGAGCAAGGAGCTGAAGATCCGTTGCACCAGGCGCACCACCGGCTTCTGCGTGGACACGGTGCGCCGCCGCTCGGGCAAGCATTCCCACCGCTATCCCATCGTGGAGTTTGAGGCGGGAGGCGTGACCCATACGGTGGAGCTGTCGGTCTCCTGCTCCCGCGACGCGGTGGGGGACATTTACACCCTCTACTACGATCCCCTCGACCCCGACGTGGTGCGCCCCGAGCGGAGAGGGCTGTTTGATTGAGCATTCGGTAAGGAGAAAACCATGAAAAACACCAAGAAAAAGCCCGCGCGTTGGGAGTTCCTGGACGAGCTGGACGGACGGCCCACCGACACCACCCCCGTCCGTTCCCTGTACCGCCGCCCCCATGTCTGGGAGTGGGTGCTGTACGGGCTGACCGCTCTTTTATGGGTGGCCGCGCTGGTGCTGGCAATTCTGGGAAAGTACGGTGCTGTGAGTCTGCTCGTGATTGGTCTTTCCGTGTTCTGTCTGCGGCTGACGGTCTTTGAGGCTAAGAGACGGAAGCGGTGCAAGGGTTCCCTCCTCGGCACCGTGGAGAGTGTGACCCGCCGTCCCCGCATCCGCAAGAATGCCCGCTATCCCGTGATCCGCTTTTCGGTGGACAGTGCCGATTACCTCGCTTACGGCGCAAAGCCCTGTCATCCCTCCACCCTCGGCAACGAGGTGTGGATCCATTACAACGAAAACGACCCCGCCGACTGTTTTGTGGCCTCGGACGCCCGCTTCAAGAGCGGTCTGATCTCGACCCTCGTCACGGCTCTGCTCGGCATCGCGTTCCTGTTCCTGGAGCTGTCCTGATCCCCTACCTATATAATAAGGAGAAAAACCATGAAAAACACCCTGACCCGCATCCTGCTCGCCGCCCTCGCCGCACTCATGCTGCTGACCGCCGCCGCCTGCCGCAAGAACCCCGATGACGATCCCGGCTACATCCTCAATCCCTCCGCCGATGCCCCCGCCAACGAGATCACCAAGTTTTACGAGGGCAACGAGGGCTCTCTGGAGGCCCTGGTCAAGCACATGATGAAGAACCCCGGCTACCTGGCCTACAACTACTCCAACCGCATGGTGGATTACGACAAGGGCACCATGGAGTTCTACGTCCAGAAGCAGGACAAGCTGGGCGGCGCGTGGGCCGAGTGTCAGGATGAGTCCGCCGTGCGCCTGGTGGATGTGAAGTTCGCGGGCTCCGTGACCTATAACCCCGCCATCTCCAAGGATGCCGTGGTTTTCATCCCCCGCATGGCGGCCACCGACAAGACCCTGTCTCTGGTGTACTGCGTCAGCGACGCGGGCAAGGCAGCCGTGGAGGCGGGCAAGTACCATCCCGGGTGCAAGGTGACCCTGACCCAAATCGAGGGGGATTGGTACTGCGCTGAGGCGGTTAAGAACGCCGACTGACGGAGGCACGCCGTCATGAGCCAACCGATCAGCTTCCCTACCCGTACACCGATTCCCTCCATCTTTACCACGGGTACAATACAGAACTCCCCCGTGGCCGAGGACTTTCACGCCGCTCTGCGTGAGACCTGCGGTTACGATGCCGTGGCGACCTACTATACCGAGACCGCCGAGCAGAACTGCCTGCATATCTTTTACCGCACAGAGAGCCCCCATGGGCTTCACGAGCTCGACACGGCAGAGCACCTGACCGACGAGCCCCGCGCCGAGGAAATATTCGAGCTCTACTTCCGAATCTGCGATGAGCACGAAGCAGCCTATCGCCCCGTCCCTGCCCGTGAAAAGCCGACTTTCTCGCCTCCCGCCAAGCCCTCTATGTGGAAAAGGCTGTTCGGAAAGTCCGAGCCACCCACCGCAAGCTACACCCCCGCTCACGTCGTGACCCTGGAACGCTTCGAGCCTTTGGCTCTGTGGCATTACTTCGAGCTCCACCGTACGGCGGTCGAAAAGAGCCTGTCCGCAAGCCTTGATCTGTCGGTCCGCGTCTACGGCCAATGGGATGATGACAGCGGCTTCCCCGTTCTGAAGGTCTTTGCCCACACAGACGCACAGTACGCCGAGCTCATGGCGCGTCCCGATCTGTCTGAGATCATGGAGATCTGCCGTCGGGTCATGATGCGCTACGATGCCTTTGGAATTATGGAGACCGATTGGTTTCGTGTGGAGTTCGGGTCCTGGGCACAGCTTCCCGACGAGGTGCGGTTCGGAATGATCCGCGGGTGAACCATTTTACGACACAAACAGGAGCATCCCATGATCGACATAAAGCAAGGCATCATCACTCTGTATGAGTCGGAATTTCAAATCACCGCCGACACCACCCCGCAAGCCCTGACCGAGAAAATCCCCGAGTTGATCTTTCGGGCTGACCCGATTGCAACGGGATATACGCATTTCCACTGTTGGCTGGACATCGAACCGCAATGCTACGTGTGGGCATCCATTTGCTTCTGCGGCAGCGTACTCGAATCCATCCGGCTGTTTCCACAACATCAAAGTGCCTCCATCCCCACCCCACAGCCAAACTCCATGGATGTCGAGGAGTCTCACCCCCTCGCCCATGGGTGGTACAGCCGGTATTTTGAGCAAGACGAACTGACCTTCCCCTGGGGTAGTGTGCAGTACTGCTCCGGAAGCGACCCCATCTATTCCCCCACGTCTGTTCTGATCCACTATACCCGCAAGTAATTCTTCAACCGCACAAGAAAGGCATTCCCCATGAACATATCCGAAAATTCCCTCAAAAAGCACTACGACTGGCAAGGCAAGATCGAGGTGGTGACCCGCTGTCCCATTGAGAGCCGCGAGGATCTGTCCCTGGCCTACACCCCCGGGGTGGCTGCGCCCTGCCTGGAAATACAAAAAGACATCAATAAGTCCTACGACCTCACCCGCCGATCCAACCTGGTGGCGGTGGTCACCGACGGCACGGCGGTGCTGGGTCTGGGGGACATTGGCCCCGAGGCGGGGATGCCCGTCATGGAGGGCAAGTGCGCCCTGTTCAAGGCCTTCGCCGACGTGGACGCCTTCCCTCTCTGCATCCGCTCCAAGGACGCGGACGAGATCGTCCGCACCGTCTACCTCCTGTCGGGGAGCTTCGGCGGCATCAATCTGGAGGACATCTCCGCCCCCCGCTGCTTTGAGATCGAGCGCAGGCTGAAGGAGATCTGCGATATCCCCGTGTTCCACGACGATCAGCACGGCCCCGCCATCGTGGTGGCGGCGGCTCTGCTCAATGCCCTGAAGGTGGTGGGCAAGGAGATCGGCTCCGTCCGCGTGGTCATCAACGGCGCGGGGGCGGCGGGGATCTCCATCGGGCGGCATCTGCTGAATATGGGGGTGAAGAACCTGACCATGGTGGATCGCTTCGGCGCCATCTACGCGGGCAAGCCCGAGAACAACCTCGCCCAGGAGGACATGGCGCAGATCACCAATCCCGACGGGCTGACGGGGAATCTGGCCGAGGTCATGACGGGAGCGGACGTGTTCATCGGTGTCTCGGCTCCGGGGATCGTGACCCCCGAGATGGTGGCGAGCATGGCACAGGATGCCATCGTTTTCCCCATGGCCAATCCCACTCCCGAGATCATGCCCGATCTGGCTTTGGCCGCAGGTGCCCGCGTGGTGGGGACGGGCCGCTCCGACTTCCCCAATCAGATCAACAACGTGCTGGCCTTCCCCGGCATCTTCCGCGGGGCCCTGGACTGCCGCGCCTCTTGTATCAACGAGGAGATGAAGGTGGCCACCTCCTACGCGCTGGCGTCGCTCATCCCCGAGGATGAGCTTTCCGAGACCAACATCATTCCCTCCGCCCTGGACAAGCGGGTGGCGCGAGTGGTGGCGGACGCGGTGATGGTAGCGGCGAGGGAGACGGGGGTTGCGAGGATCTGAATCACGCAAAAAAGGCGACTCATCCGAGCCGCCTTTTATCTATTCAGTTCAGCACCCTTATCATAGCCGTCAGCGCCTCCACTACGGTGTGAAGCTCCATAGACGGTCCCCCCTCCCCCGCCTGCTCGGGCAGGTAGGGGATATGGACAAAGCCCACCTTCACATCGGTGTCGCGGTAGTGGTACAGGAGGGTATAGAGCAGGTCGTTGCAGACAAAGGTGCCCGCCGTGTAGGAGAGGGCGCAGGGGATGCCCCGCTCCTTCACCGCCCGCACCATGTCCCGCACGGGGAGGGTAGCGAAGTAGGCGGCGGGGGCGTTCTCCACGACGGGGGTGTTCACGGGGCTGTTGCCCGCGTTGTCGGGGATGGAGGCCTCGCGGAGGTTGATGGCCACTACCTCGGGGGTCACCGCCGATCTGCCTCCCGCCTGGCCTACGCAGAGGATGGCATGAGGTTGCAGTTCACTTGCCGCTTGCAGGACGGTCTCGGCCGCCAGACCGAAGACGGTGGGGATCTCCAGCTTGGCAATCTCGTAGCCGCCCACGGTATCGGGCAGGCGCAGGACCGCCTCGCGGGCGGGGTTGACGGGCTGGCCGCCGAAGGGGTCGAAGCCGGTGACAAGGATGCGTTTCATGGGGTACCGCCTTTTCTGTTTCGTTGCTTTTGTTTATTATAGCACGGCGGAGGTGGAATGTCAACCGCTTGAGATAAGAATCCCGCCCGACCGTCAAGGCCCGGCGGGATTTCTTGTGGTGAGGATTACTTCATGGGCTGTGTGATACGGAAAGCAGACAACGCTTCCTTATTCTCATCAAACCACGTACTCTCGCTTGGAAATAGTTTTTTCGCCTCCTCCATGGTGCAGATCAACCATTCGTCATACCCCGTCTCGGTTTTCCACTGGGACATGACCAGGTCCAGAGAATTCATGGCATAACAGTCAGAATCCTCCACCCCCGTGTAAATCGTAATAAGATTCTCCCCCTCATAGCCGCCACGGTCATAAGGTGTCCAGTGGAACGCCGAGCCGCTGGGATTCTTAACGGTGACACAGAGGCGACCGCCGTCCTTTTCCACAAGGAAGTATTCTAAAAAGGTAGGGTCTCCCTGTACGGTGACTGTCAAATTCTCCCGCTCGCCGTCGATCACACGGATTCGGCAGCAGTTGTTGATGCTGAAATCAATGGTTTGGAGCGGATCATAAACGTAGGTCTTTTCATTTGATGCTTCTTGCTTCACGGTTTGGTTCTCCTTTGCGTGATAACCCTCCCCGAACAGGACGCCGATGGGTACGCCAAAGAGATCGGCAATGACGGGAAACAGGGTGACGTCGGGGTATCCCACGCCGCACTCCCATTTGGACACCGACTGGGGCGCGATCCCGATCATATCGGCCAGACTCGTCTGTGTCCACCCACGCTCCTTGCGGAGGGCTGTGATGATATTACAGAATTGGTTCAGGTGATACATGTATGCTTCTCTCCTTTCTGTGCTATCAGTATACCATAGAATAGGTCGGGATGCAATAACCGCGAAGTTGTAAAAAACTCCGTCATGGAACAAGCCATGCGGAGCAAAAAATTTCTTCCGGGGTATTGACAAACCGAGCCGTATCGGTTATAATATGGTTGACGGAGAGGCCACCATGACGGTTGCTTCCCTGTGGTTAACTCAAAAAAGATAACCGCGGGTGTGGAAACTGGGCGGTTATCTTTTTTTATCTTGATCGTTATTCCGATGCAAGTAAGACAAGATGGCAACAACGACAGCAATGATCTGCAACGAAACGTATACGAAATCCTGCCAAGTCATGTAATCCATTTCATCACCTCCCCTCATGCGAGCATCAGGGAAGGAAAAAGCTCCGCTTCCCTGTGGGACACACAGAGAAAGCAGACCGCCACTTTGACCGAAGTCGGTGACCTCTACGGGTCCTGCCCCTTGCGGGGAGTTCCGTGGAGTAGTATAACACATTTGTCGGGTTTTGTCAACGCCCGATAGTAAAATACCGCCCGACCCTAAGGCCAGGCGGTATTTTCTTATGGGTAAGCTTACGCCTTCTTCTTCGTGATGGCCTTGATGACCAGCAGAGTACCCACCATCAGCGCGATGGCGATGGGCAGGCAGATGAGCCAGTTCTGGATGAAGCCGGCGATGATGAAGGAGACGAAGGAGACGGCGGCCACGGTGATGGCGTAGGGGAGCTGGGTGGACACGTGGTTGACGTGGTTGCACTGGGCGCCCGCGGAGGCCATGATGGTGGTATCCGAGATGGGGGAGCAGTGGTCGCCGCAGACGGCACCGGCCAGGCAGGCAGAGATACCGATGACCATGAGCTCGGGCATGGAGCCGTCGGCACCCACCCGGAAGAGGGCGGTGACGATGGGGATGAGGATACCGAAGGTACCCCAGGAGGTACCGGTGGCGAAGGCCAGGAGGCAGGCCACGATGAAGATGATGGCGGGCAACAGCATGGTCAGGCCCTCGGCGGCACCGGCCATGAGGTCGTGGACGTAGACGGCGGCACCCAGGGTACCGGTCACGCCGTTCAGGGTCCAAGCGAAGCAGAGGATGAGGATAGCGGGGACCATGGCGCAGAAGCCCTTGGGCAGGGAGGCCATAGCGTCCTTGAAGGAGATGACGCGGCGGGCGATGAGGTAGATTGCGGTGAAGATGACGGCCACGGCGGAGCCCAGAGCCAGGCCCACGGAGGCATCGCAGCCCGCGAAGGCATCCACGAAGGAGGTGCCGTCGAAGAAGCCGCCGGTGTAGATCATACCGATGATGCAGGCGATGATCAGGAAGACCACGGGCAGGACCAGGTCGATGACGCGGCCCTTGGCGTTGTACTCGGCCTCCTCGCCGTCACCCGCGTGACGCTCGCCCTCGGAGAAGATGTCGCCGTTTACGGCGTTGATCTCATGCTTCTTCATGGGGCCGTAGTCGAACTTCAGCAGGGTGATGACCAGGATCATAACGATGGTCAGAAGGGAGTAGAAGTTGTAGGGGATGGCCTTGATGAACAGGGACAGGCCGTTGACCGACACCACCACACCTGCCACGGCGGCGGCCCAGGAGGAGATGGGGGCGATCATGCAGACGGGGGCGGCGGTGGCATCGATGAGGTAGGCCAGCTTGGCGCGGGAGATGTTCTTGCTGTCGGCCACGGGGCGCATGACGCTGCCCACGGTGAGGCAGTTGAAGTAGTCATCCACAAAGATCAGCACGCCCAGGGCGAAGGTGGCCAGCTGGGCACCCACGCGGGTCTTGACGTGGCTCTGGGCCCAGGCACCGAAGGCACGGGAGCCGCCGGCCTTATTGATGAGAGCGACCATCATGCCCAAGAGCACCAGGAACATGAGGATACCCGCGTTCCAGGCATCGGCCACGGAGGCGATGAAGCCGTCGCTGACGATGGCGGTCAGGGTACCGACGGGGTTGAAGTCGGTGGCCAGCAGGGCACCTGCCAGCACGCCCACGAACAGGGAGGAGAAGACCTCCTTGGTGACCAGGGCCAGCACGATGGCGATGACGGGGGGCAGGAGGGCCAGGTAGGTGGCGTAGTAGGGGGTGTCCACGGTGGAGAGGTCCTCCAGACTGCCGCCCTCGGCGACGTAGGCGTCTACCTGCTCCTGTGTCATGATGAAGCCATCGGCGTCCTTATACTGACCGACGGCGCCGTTGTCCACGATCAGGGACAGCACCACGAACAGCACCAGGAGGATGGCGATCACGACAGAATTGAGAATGATCTTGCGTTTCATGATTCTCGGAAATCCTTTCTTTTTGTTTTCTGTATCTGCGGGAAATGGCTACACAGAGGTCAAGCAAAAAAACGGGAGCCGCAAAACGCACGGCTCCCATAAATATCCCAAGAAATTTATGACCCGATAGCGCTCCACAGAACTCTGTGACAGTTTACGGGATATTCTCCCGCACCCCAACACGCCCCGCCCGCGGCGGCGAGACCCGTTTCGGCGATCTCCCCTTTCGGACGGCGGTTCCGCACCGTTTTATCCGTCCTACTCTTAAAGATCGCGCCTCTACCTTGTATGATACAACATTATACACAACCAATTGGGGTTTGTCAAGGGCTTTTGCGAAAAAAGTGTTGTTTTATGGGGATTTTTTGGGGGCTGTGTTGGTTGTCTGTAAATTGGGGTTTAGCGGGCTGTTGGTTTGTGCTGACCCGTGGGTGTTGCCCTCTCACCCGCCTGCGGCGGGAGCTCCCCCAGAGGGGGAGCCTTTCGTGCCATTTTACAAGAGAAACCATTTCCCGACAAGCTTTTTCCAAAGGCTCCCCCTCTGGGGAAGCTCCCGCGAAGCGGGTGAGAGGGCTAACGAGAAAATTGCCGTGCCCTTCCCGTCAAAC
>JAZNJA010000170.1:0-8714 GCA_045577755.1 Eubacteriales bacterium | reverse complement strand
GTCATGTGTTTGTTTTTCTTTTCGTTGATTTGCATAATCTGAGACCTCCTTTTCTCAGACTAAATTCTACCACATTTTCTTTCTCAGAGTAAATGCAACTCCAAATTGCACTGTTGCATTTACTTTGAGAATTTACTTTTCGAAAATTTCTTCAAAAATCTTTCAAAAAGCTATTGACAAATCCCTCAGGATGTGCTATAATATGCAAGTCGTCAAGACACGGCCCGTTGGTCAAGCGGTTAAGACGCTAGCCTCTCACGCTGGAAACATGGGTTCGATTCCCGTACGGGTCACCATTACCAACCTAAATTGAACCATTCAATTTAGGTTGGTTTTTTCTTTAAAAAAAGCAGGCGCGCAGCTCAAAAAACGAGTTGCGCGCTTTTTCTATTTATCCGAGCTTATGAAGATACCGTCACTTTACGAAGCTATCACCATTCATGGAAGTTTACAGTAATATCATCATCGCCAAGTATTCTCATAAAGTTTTCTTTATCTTCCTCTTTGTAGTAATAGAAATCAATATCTGAAGCATAGTCAACAATTGACCTAACATATAGCTCGTCTTGAATACCGCAGGATAATCCCATTATAACCACCTTATCAAAGCGGGGGATTTGCTCGAAAATATGATGGTGCTTACGAAGGATTTGAGCACTATTTTTGTAGTATTTTTGGGATGCCTGGGAAAGAACTTCATTGACTGCTCTTTTCGTTGTAACATCCCTATAATCAGAATCCTCATCCTCAATTATATTTTCAAACAGGTCCGGATCTGGTTCATCGTTATGACCAAGAACAATGTCTTGATTCTTTGTTCCATGGATATGTGTTATCTGGATCCCCTCTGTATCAAAATTATCTTCAATCGTTGTCGTATAATTGAAACTTAACACAGCATCGCCCGGAGCAGGTTGAAAATACTTATCGAGGCTAATCTTAGTATCCATTTCACGGATCCATTTATCAAATTGCTGTTTTAGAATATCTACATACTCGTTATAATATCTTACATTCCAAGCTGGGCTGTCCCAAAAACCTGCTCTATCGTCATCTACTTCAGCATCTGCAAATGCTTCTTCGTATAGCTCATCCGAAAACAAGTGATTGAATACGATAAGCATATCTTCGAAAACAGACCACTCCTTAATTTCTTTCGGATTAAAGCCCCCCTTTTCCCAAAATAGTCTATCTACCTTTCTTACAAGTTCACCGTATCCATTTCTAATCAAGTATTGCTTAAAATCACAGTATTGCGTAGGTAATTTATAGTGTAGATCAAAGCCATTCCCAAGAACATAGAATATCATTTCAGTACTCTCCATTTTTTTGATGCTAACAATTATATCATAAATAGAAGAAATGTTCAATAGTTAATTATTATTGTTTTAATATTCCTGATTTTTTTGCCTCTTCGGCCTGGTCTAGTGTAGCATAGGTCTCTCAAAGGTCAACGTGAAAAAATATCGCTGAAAAATGAAATAATCATCGAGAAAGTCAAGTAACAATACTTGGCTTTTTTCTTCATCCATAAGCAATATTTTTTCGTGTACTGAAAGTGATCAATACCTCTCGTTGACATTTGAACACTTCACTCGGAGTGAACGAGATTACCTCCCGACCTATGCTCCCCTGACCCTGCCGAAAGGCAAAATAAAAAATCAGGAGGTAATCCAAAATGAAAAAAGCAGTCTACTCCATCACAAGGTATCGAAAAGATACGACCGAGAAGATAACAGGTCTCGGTTATGTCACGGATACCGATCTCGTCATCGCTTGCGTCAGTCAAGCAGGCAAGCCCTACATCCGCGTGTTCGACGGTTGCGTCCAAAAGTGCAATCCTATCCCGAACAAGCCCGGTGAATTCAGAGGTACCTACTATGAGATCCGCGAAGTCCAGCTGGACACGGGTAAGGAAAATTACGAGACCCGTGAGCTTGAGTTTAATTACTACGTCTGGTACAAATTCGTAGATTAAGGAGGAATACGAAATGAAGATCTTTATATCCGGTTCCGCAAAAATCAATACGCTCAATGATACCGTAGAAAGGATTTTGAGCAAGACCGTAAACAGCGGTCATGAAATCCTCATCGGTGACTGCAATGGCGTTGATTCCTTGATTCAGAGCTACTACGCACAACATAACTATCCGAAAGTTTCTGTTTATCACGTTGGTTCCCAGCCTCGAAATTTCTGCACCAGCTTTACCGCCATTCAGGTGCCGACTGAAAATGAGGCATCGGCTTATCGCTATTATCAGAGAAAAGATATCCGTATGACCGAGCTTGCAGATGTTGGATTCGTCATTTGGGACGGTATCAGCAAAGGTACTTGCGCCAACATTGACCGTATGCTGAAAGCTCATAAGGCAGTAGCGGTACATCTGATCACTACGCAGAAAACTTACGCATTGTACCAAATCGAAGATCTGAACGCTCTTAAAACCATGATCTGAAAGGAGAATTGAAAATGAAAAATCGTTTCTACATGAAGGAATTCCAATATCACGACGGTGAGTGCTACGTCACCTTCAACATCGTCGATCTGAATGAACTGAAGAATGAGATCAGCGTTGCCATCACCCGAGAGGGCAAGATCAGCGTCGTTACCTATCCCCTGCTGTCCGACGAGAAGGGTTACTACTTCGAGTACGGTTGCGATTTCACCAAGCTGGCCGTGGATGACTTCAAGGAGGTGTCGGAATGAAAGATCAGATCATGAACGACATCAACAAGAATGAATCCGCTGAGAAGAAGCCTATCATCGACCTTTTGTTTCTCTGGGAAGAGGTCGAGGATATGATCAGCGAAAAACGCGCCATCGAAGGAGGTAATAACAATGACTAATACATACAGCAATGAAATCAGAATCGTTATCGGCTCTTGGGGCTCTTACAACGAGTGTAATGAGCGTGCATTGGGATCCCGCTGGCTGGACTTGGCCGATTACGGCGATTGGGAAGAGATCGAAGAAGCGCTTACCGAACAGGGATTTGAGCTGGATGGTATCGACGAAGAACTGTTTATCCAAGACATCGACAACTTCCCGTCCGACGCCACGAACTGGGACTATATGCACCCCCAGCGGCTCTTTGAGATCCTGCATGAAGCCGAGGTGCTGGACGATTCCGGCAAGTATGACACCCTTATGGCGTTTCTGGAAGTGCGCGGTTTCCGTGAGTTTGAAGAGCTCGTAGAACGTTACGGCGCGGACTGGGACGACGATATCTACATCTACAAGAATTACGACTGGGACGATTACGGTCGAGAGATGTTCAACTGCTGTGGGTATGAGATTCCCGACAGTCTGTTGGACTTTTTTGATTTTGAGGCCTACGGCGAGTCCTTTAAGTACGACGGTATTGAAGAATACTCCGAAGGCTTGATTGAGATTCGGAGGTGAGAACATGAAAAACACCAAGGAAGTACAAGCCATCCTGACGGCAATCTGCTGTATCAATCAGACCAGCGAGCATAAAGACGAAGACATAGCCAAGATTTGTGACTACGCCTTCCGTCGGCTCTTTGACTCCAACACCAACCTGCTCATGCTTTGCTGCGTGGGCAGGTCGAAAGAAGAAATGATGCCTGAGATCATGCAGGTCTTGGAGCAGGACACCGCGTACAAGAAGTATCTTGAGGAGTACAAGGCATGAAGAAGACCTTGACCGAGCTGTGGTACGGGAACGTGCTTCCCTACGAACACAAACGGGATTACTCCCCCATCCGCGATCTGACCGAATTGAGCAAGCGAAACCGCGCCGCATTGGTAGCGACTCTCACCCCGGAGCAGAAGGAGCTTCTGGAAAAATACGAAGGCAGCGCTGACGAGATCTCCGGATTTTGTGAGCGCGATTCTTTTATTTATGGCTTCCGCCTCGGTATGCGCTTGGCTATCGAGGCGTTGGCCGATGAACACGAAAATTTTTGAACTGTAAGGAGGTTCACTAAAATGAAAGTAAAAGAGCTGTACACCATGGACTTCAACGACGCTTGCGAAAAGCTATCCGAGCAGACCGATCTCATTACCACCTACGAAAGTCTGAAGGATTTTGCCATCCACATGATTCAGGAGGATCACCTGTACTTGGCGCTCCATATCCTTGAAGCCATTCACAGCTCCCCGGCAGACTACTATGATTACGACTACAGTATGGGCACGTTGGAAACGCCCACGGCATTGACCCTGACCTTTGACTTGGTCGATTACTGCGACGACATGGAGGACGAAGACCATGACGAGCTTTAAGACCCAAGCCCATATCCACTCCCTCGGCGGAGCTATGGATGAGATCACCGTCCTCGACAGCCGGCAAGAGACCGACCACGTGGTCTACATCGTGGACTACAAGGGCGTGAAATGCACCGCCGTTTTCAACTGGTTCGCAAACGCATACTACGCCGACGATACGTACGGTATCATTAAGGAGGATTAACCATGAGTATTAAGAACGATATCCGCGATCAGATCAAGAGTGCTATCCGTCATTACGATTTTGAAGAAGCCATCAGCGAGGCCATGGACGAAATCGACCTTGAAGAGTTGATTACCCAGAAGATCACCCAGCGTATCCGCGACGTGGACATTGAGCCTTTGGTGACGAGTCTTGTCGCGGATCTGATCGACGAGCAGTTGGACGATCTGGACATTGAGGGCGAGGTGCTGAGCGCTTTGCAGGAAGAATTTGAGGACTGAGGAGGTACGACATGAAATCCTACGTTTTCTACGACGATACAGCCGATTACGAAGCCTACGATGACATGCGGGCTTATCTGTTCGACCTTCACGGTGAGGACAACGGTTGGGAAACCGCCGATGACGTTCCGGATAATTGGGTCTACGACGAGATCAGCGAGCAGAATAACGCTGACTGGCGGGAGTTGCTTCACGACCTCGGGCGTGTGTTCAAGGAGGATTGCTACCTTCTGACCGGAACGTGTGGCAGATGGTGCGGCCCCGCGCAAGGCGGCAAGTTCATCAACAGCACCGATGATCTGCTGACCTGTATCAAGCATCTGGATAAGGTCAAGCTTTACGAGGAAAACGGTCATTTCTACATCGACGGCTACCACCACGACGGCTCGGATCATTACGAGCTGAAACGCCTGACCAAGAAGGGTTATGAGTTCGCGGATCGCAACTATTTCGCCCATGACCGTCAGCTGCACACGACTATCATGCAGAATAACTTCTACTCAGCTTTGCCTCGGTTGGCGAGCCGGTTATATGGGGTGTGACATGAAAGCCGTAATGAACAACCCGTATGGCTACAAGGTCTGCTACAAGGAAGAAGGTGCGAAGGACTACACAAGCCACTTCAATACCTACACCTACAGGCAGGCCGTCAAAGCCAAAGCTGGGTACATCCGCTTCCCTCCCCGCGCTCGGGAGGATGGACACATCTTGAAGAACCCCAAGTGGGTAATCATCCCCATCAAGCATTCCGAGGTGCGAGACGGTATCTGGCATGAGGATCCCTTCTGATACGAAGGGGCTTTTTTCATTTATAGGACAAAATAAATCACGAAAAGGAGGACAAACACATGACGTTACAACTCACCGCAACGACAACCGAAGAAAAGGTTTTGAAAGAATACTTGGAGCAAACAGTCAGCGAAGTGCTGGCTGACAAGATCAATAATGGAGTACCTGTCGAAAAAGATGGCAAGAAGCTGATTTCAAAGAAAACCTTGGCAGACTTTATGAAGTACGCCACCGAAGAAGCACGTAAGCAGGCCGCCAAGGGCGCGACCAGTGCGTGTCTACACAGCGATATCGTGTTCGGGTGGGCGATCCACTATTTTGAGGAAGACAGCATCCTTGGTACACTCTACAACGAGGACGGAACGGAGTACAAGGCGCCCAAACCTGCACCAAAGGTCACGCCGAAACCGTCTGCAACGGCAGAAACTCCCGTTGTTCCTGCTCCCAAGCCTCAGCCCAAGGCTGGGCAAATGTCCATGTTTGACCTGTTTGACGAGCCGGAGGCGGTAGTGGAAGAAAGCACCGAGGCTGACGAATATGACCAGGACGAGGCGGCATCTGACACCCACGAGGAGGCTTCAGAAAGTCCCGTAGAGGGCGAGAAGCCCGAGGTGGAGGAAGTGCCTGCCGTGGAGGTAAAAGAGCCTGAAAAGCCCGTAATCTCGCCTCTGTGGACTCGCTATCAGGGGTATCAACAGGAACACCCCGAGGCGGTAATCGCTATGCGTATCGGGGACTTTTACGAGATATTTGGAGAGTCAGCCGAGACTGCTTCCAAGCCCTTGGAGCTGACCGTAGTGAGCCGAGATTTCGGACTTTCCGAACGTGTGCCTATGATTGGATTCCCGTACCATCGGGCAGATACCTACATTGAGAAGCTACGAGGCTTTACCGACGTAGCGGTCATTGAGAGCGATACCGAACAACGGTTGCTACCGAAGTATCTACCCGTTGAAGGCTTTGAGGTAGACACCACCACGGGCGAGATCATAGAGCCTGATGAAGCTCCCGACCCCTACGCCGATACCGAGCTGATGTACAAGATATATCTTTTGCTCGACCAGAAAGTTGAAATTGTGAAGTGAGGTAAACGTCATGAAAATGGAAAAGATCAAGCCGATTCCGAAATATATCGTTGAAAAGATCCGCAAACGGGATGCCATCCGTTATCCCGAACCCCACGGAAACACCCGTTTTTACTCCTACCTCACCAAAAACGACGGTGAGCTGGTGAAAGTTACTGTAGCTGTCCGTCACCGTTACAAGAATTGGCACTACAAGCAGGTCGCTGTACATGGTGTTCATTCTGACCGTTGCTTCGTCAAGGATATGTGCTTCACCTACATCGGCGGTTACAGCGTCGGTTGGTACGCGGAGGGGCTGAATAGAACTCAAAAGTGGTATGAGGATGACGAGTGGGGCTGGTATTACGACTCCGGTTTCGATCCTTATGCTCCTGTTGTAAACAAGGAGTATCTGGCGAAATTCCCGGAATACCAATACTCCGCTTGGGAGTTGTATGATGAAGCGGATATCATCAAATTCCTCCGTAATTACGAGAAGTACCCGCAGGCTGAATACTTGATGAAGATGGGCTTGCAGAAATACGTTTTCAGCAAGCAAATACTGACCAAAGCGGCAAAGGATAAGCAGTTTCGGAAGTGGCTCTGGAGTAACCGTCAGGTGCTTGCAGGGCGATATTTTTACATATCCACCATTCTATCAGCCTACCGTCGCGGAACGTCGTTGCTCGAAACGCAAGCGTATGAGGAGGTCAAGAAGACCTTCTGCCGTGAACGGGACTACAAGCCGATCCGTGAGATGTTGGACGGTGATTATAAGCCATTTTTCGAATATGTTGCCAAGCAGCAGACCAGCGCCCGTGTGTATCTTGACTATCTGAAAGCCTGTATCTTCCTTGGCTTGGATATGTCGGTGGACAAGAACCGTTACCCGCACGACTTCATGCGTTGGCACGATATCCGCGTTGACGAGTACAAGACGGCCAAGGCCTTGAAAGATCAGGAGGAGCGGGCTGAGCTGTATGCGAAGTTTGCGTCGGTGGCTGAAAAGTATCTCCCGATGCAACACAACAAGCGGAGTGGGTTTGTGGCGATTATCGCACGAAGCCCTGCCGATCTGAAGGTCGAAGGAGAGCTTCTGCATCACTGTGTCGGTGGTATGGGTTATGAGCAGAAGTTCATCCGCGAAGAAACCCTCATATTCTTCATCCGAGCCAAGGACACGCAAGAGACACCGCTGGTTACGGTGGAGTATTCGCTGTCCCAAAAGAAGGTGTTGCAGTGCTACGCCGACCACAACACCAAGCCCGCAGAGGAAGTTCTGCACTACGTCAATAAGGTGTGGTTGCCGTATGCAAACCGCACCTTGAAACTGATTGCCGCGTGAAAGGAGAAAAGACATGGCAAATTACTATCGTATCACCGCATATCACCCCTCGGAGGATTACTGCTTTATCGTGGATTGCCACGGCAAGTTTGAAAAGCTGTGGGAGTTCAGCTCCTATCTTCGGAACAAGGGGTTGAGGGTGCCTGAGGTTAACAACGATAACGATTTTTTGGACGGAAATATTAAGCGGGCAAGGGAGCATCCCGATTTTCTATATGTGCAAGCCGTTCAAAGAGGAAAACCAGCAGAGACTACCTTAACCATAAATGGGAAGACATATCGTGCAATTGAAGTATGCGGAAAACGATATGTACCCGACAGAAAGGATGTGATCAAATGAAGCCCGAATTGGAATTTGAAAACAACGGCATGAAGCTCGTCTGTCTCGCTTTTTACTCACTCGAAAAGCGTAATGTGGGTCTGTTCAGGCGTGAAAGTGATGGGATGTATATCACGGCGCGGAACATATCTAAGGAGGCTGACGGCTCATATTCATGGGCCTGGGGGCATTACTTCCCTACCCTCACAGATGCCGAGAATGATTATCGGAAACGATTGGAAGAAATGTGCCGATACACCGACTAACAGAATAGGCCGTTCGGGGGGGCTGTCAAAGGCTCCCCTATTTTTATGTTAGAAAAAGATGTGAAAAGTTGTTTTTTATTGTGTGGAGTTTGGGTTAGGGTTGTTAGGCGTGTGCTTGTCTTGATACAAGTCGGGCTCGCTGCGCTCGCCCGCGACAAGCACACGCCTGCCACAACATGACCGTCGCAACGCGCAGAAATCAAGCGCCGGCGGGAGCGAGGGCGCCGCTGAGGCC
>JAZNJA010000169.1:0-12850 GCA_045577755.1 Eubacteriales bacterium | reverse complement strand
TGCCATTTTACAAGAGAAACCCTTTCCCGACAAGCGTTTTCCAAAGGCTCCCCCTCTGGGGGAGCTCCCGCGAAGCGGGTGAGAGGGCTAACGAGAAAATTGCCGTGCCCTTCCCGTCAAACAGTTCGATAAACCCAAATTTGAAACTTTACCCGAATCATCACAAGCAGAATAAAACCAAGGGTTCCCCCACATCCCCCCATTGACAAATCCCCCCATCCATGCTATAATAAACCTACCGAAAATCCACCGCGAAAGGAAGACATACCATGAAGCTCCGCGCTCCCGCCTACCCTCTTATCAACGTTGACCCCTACTTCACCGTCTGGTCCATGGCCGACCGCCTCCACGACGTCCCCGTCAAGCATTGGACGGGCTCCGACAACACCCTCATCGGTGTCTGCTCGGTGGACGGCGAGGAGAAGCTCTTCATGGGCGTCTGCGACGGCCGCCCCAAGATGGAGCAGGTCTCGGTGGACGTCACCGCCCTGACCACCACCTACGTGTTCACCGACGGGAAGATCGATCTCACCGTCCGCTTCACCACCCCCCTCCTCCCCGACGATCTCGCCCTCATGACCCGTCCCGTGGGCTACATCGCCCTGTCCTACAAGTCTGTGGACGGCAAAGACCACACCGTCACCGCCTCGGTCCTGGCCTCCGAGGAGTTCGTCATGAACAAGAAGGGGGACGATACCACCGAGCGGGAGGTGCTGTCCGTAGCCGGTATGCCCACCGTCAGGATGGGCAAGACCAACCAGACCCCTCTGAACCGCTCAGGCGACGATCTCCGCATCGAGTGGGGCTACCTCTGCCTCACCGCCCCCAAGGGTGAGGTCCACCATTTCGTCTGCGAGCAGGACAAGATGGCCTATATCATGGGCACCGTCGCCGTGGGCAAGATGTGCGACTCCCTCATCCTGCTTTCCTACGACGACTGCCGCGCCTCCATCCAGTATTTCGGCGAGACCCTCCACTCAGTCTGGAACAAGAACGGCGAGACCATTGAGACCGCCATTGAGCGCGCCTACGTCGAGTACGGCCCCATCATGGATAAGTGCAAGGCCTTCTCGGACAAGCTCTACTGTGATGCCGTCCGCGCGGGCGGTGTGCAGTACGCCGAGATGCTCTCCCTGGCCTACCGCCAGGCCATCTCCGCCCACAAGTGCGTGGTGGATACCGAGGGCAAGATCCTGTTCATCTCCAAGGAGTGCTTCTCCAACGGCTGTGCCGCCACGGTAGACGTTTCCTACCCCTCCATCCCCCTGTTCCTGCTCTACAACCCCGAGCTGGTCAAGGGTATGGCCCGCCCCATCTTCAAGTACGCCGAGAGCGAGGCCTGGCCCTTTGACTTCGCCCCCCACGACTGCGGTCAGTACCCCCTGGTCAACGGCCAGGTCTACGGCAACAACGCCCTCCATATGCAGATGCCCGTGGAGGAGTGCGGCAATATGCTGGTGATGGTCACCACCACCGCCATTGCCGAAAAGGATATCTCCTTCGCCGAGGCCCATTGGGACACCCTGGCCGACTGGGTCAAGTACCTCCTCCGGTACGGTGAGGACCCCGAGAACCAGCTCTGCACCGACGATTTCGCGGGTCACCTCGCCCACAACTGTAACCTCTCCATCAAGGCCATCATGGGTGTGGCCTGCTTCGGTCTCCTCCACCGCATGAAGGGCAACGAGGCCGAGTACGAGCACTACATGGCCGAGGCCCGCCGCATGGCGGCATCCTGGGCAGAGCGCGCCGCCAACGGGGACGGCTCCTATCGCCTGGCCTTCGACCGCCCCGGCACCTACTCCATGAAGTACAACGCCGTGTGGGATAAGCTCTTCGGCACGAACATCTTCCCCGCCGAGGTGCTGGAGAGCGAGGTACAGACCAACTTCACCCGCTTCAAGCCCTACGGTATGCCTCTGGACAATCGCGCCGACTACACCAAGTCGGACTGGCTGGTCTGGACCGCCACCCTCCTGCAGAGCGACGCCGACTTTGAGCGCTACGTCGCCCCCCTGTGGACCTCCTACCACTTCACCCGCCACCGCGTCCCCATGACCGACTGGTATGACACCATCGGCGCGGACCACATCCACTTCCAGAACCGCACCGTCATCGGCGGTCTGTTCATCAAGCTCCTGGAGTGGTCGGGAAAGATGAAGGTCTGATATTTCCACTGTATACGGAGACACCGCTTCCTTTTGGGGGGCGGTGTTCCTTTTTTGAGTAGAATTGCAACCTACCGACACAGAGCACAATTCGCCTTTTTAGATAATTTTGCCGGACACAAACGCAATTTTCACAACCATTATGCGAGAAAAATCATATTGCATCCTCCGATCAGTATCTTGCAAGTTGTGTGTAAATGTGTTATACTATGTCTGTAAGCGATTAAAGCCAAGGAGGTTTACCATGAATCTGAATCAGAATATTGCCCACTACCGCAAGCACCGTGGATACACGCAGGAGCAATTGGCCGAGCGGCTGGGTGTTTCTGCACAATCGGTGTCCAAGTGGGAGAATGGGGTCTCTAACCCCGACATTTCCCTTCTGCCCGATCTGGCTGCCGCTTTAGGGGTGGACCTCAACGCCCTCTTTGCCGAACAGCCCGCCGTCCCCCAAGGCTTCGCCATCACCGACCTGCCCGATTTATGCTATGAAGCCGCGTCGGACCTCTTTTGTGACGCCCACCACCGCTTTTTCGGTGCCAAAGGGGCCGCGACGCAAGAAGAGTATCGCCACCGCGGGGAGGTATACCGACAAAAGCTGGCGGGGCCGCCCTCCCTGTGCGGGTATATGTTTGCCGAGGGAGACACCGCCCACGGCGCGGTGCTGTTATCCGACGCCTTGACCTGCATCGACCGCAGCTACGGAAGCAAGGATTCCACGCTCCTGTTTGATCTTGATAAAGCAGGAGAACTCCTTTCGGTACTGGGCAAGCCCAACAACCGCCGTGTGCTCAAGCTGATCTATGAACGGCAGATTCGCGGCGGAGAAGGAGAAACCGATCTCACCCCCGAGGAGGCCGCCTCTGAAACCGGGCTCACCGTAAACGAGATCAATGAGGCCGTAGTGGAGCTTCGTCACGTCGCGCTTCTGGACGAGCATGAACGGATCGAAAACAGCACGTATAAAAAGGAGTTTTGCACACTCTATGCACAGGATTATGTGATCCCCGTTTCCATCCTCCGCCTCGCCTATATCCATGCCTCCCATATGACCATGTCCGCGCTGATGTATTTTGACGCCGTGGGCGGCGGCAGCTTCCCGAGAAAAATGTCCTGAAAAGGATACCGCCTCTTGTTTGGAGGTGTTATCTTTCGGGCAAATTGGGGTTTGACGGTAAGGCATCCGTGCGCCTTTGCCTTCCCCAGCGGGGAAGGTGGCACCCGCTTTAGCGGGTGACGGATGAGGAGAGCGAGTTTCAGATTACCTTCTTGGTGTCAGCTTTTTCCTTGTCTATCAATGAGAATTCACAACCGGAAGGCTTCTGTGTGCGGCTCTCCTCATCCACCGCTTCGCGGTCCCCCTTCCCCGCTGGGGAAGGCTAAAGGACGCGGTCACCTCACCGATAAACCCAGATTTGAACCTCCCACACAAAAAAGCTCTGCCCAATCGGACAGAGCTTCTTGATTGATCGGACTCACTCCACCAAAAACTCAATGGACGAGAACAGCACGAACGTCCCCGGCAAGGAATCCACGGTGACGTACACAGGCCCCTTGTAGGTGACCTTGCTCAGGTCGATCTCGATGGCGTTGACCCTCCAGCCCTTCAGGGTGTAGGTGGCGGAGGCGATGACGTCCTTGCTTTCGGGGGACATCATCCCATTGGTATCGACCTTGGTCAGCATGACACGGTTGTGGGGATTCTTGTTATAGCGGTCCTGGGTGCCCGCGCCGTTGTCACAACCGAAGTAGATCACCACCTTGTCGTACTTGGAGAGATCCACCGTACCCACGCCGATGGCGCCTTGGTGTATGAGTGCCCCCTTCTCCACGCCCCCCGCGGCCACCATGCCGCCGAAGGTGCCGTCCCCTTTCGTGACCACCTCGGGCTTGTGACCCGAGACCACCCAATCGTCCACAGGCACGCTCCAGTAGGAGCCGTCCAGCCGCACGGGTTCATTGGTCAGCTTCACGGTATAGTCTCGGATGACACTCACCGCGCCCTCGTCCAGGCGGACGCAGAACTGTACCTTGTTCTCACCCAACCGCAAGACCTCGGCGGTCAGGCCGCCGCTGAAGCGGGCGCAGTTCTTCGCCCCCAGCTTCTTGGCCATAGCTGCCACGGCGGCATCGGCCTCCTTGGTAAAGCTCTCGGAGAAGAATTCCTCCCCGTTGACGATGTAGCCGAACTCATACTCCTTGGAGTCGAAGGCCACCCAGCCCCAGTCCATAAAGACCGCCACCTGGCCGATGCCCACGGTGATCACGCGGTTCTTCCAGCCGCCGTATTGCCCCACCTCGAAAGCGGAGCCGACCTCCTTGCCCATGTTGTTGAGGTAGCGCAACCCGTCGTTGGAGGTGTAGACCAGCTTGCCGGGGCCTGTGAACTCAATCTCGGGTTCTGTCTCGGGCGCGGTGGGAGCCTCGGTGGAGGGATCGGTCTCATCGGGAGGGGTAGCGGCTTCGGTGGACTCCTCCGAAGAGGATTCGACATCCCCCTCATCCTCGGTCTCATCGGGAGCCGTGTGGGCAGGCTCCTCGGTATTGGTATCGGGGTCGGTATCGGGGATCTCAGCGGTGCCGTCCAAGGTAGTTTTCTCGGTGACCCCCGTATCAGTCTCGGAGGGCGTATCCCCGTCGCAAGCGGCCAAAGCCACCGCCAGCGTCAGCAAAAGCACTCCTGTCAGAAACAGTTTTTTCACGGTAAGCATCCTTTCGCGGATCATTGACACCATTATACAGTATCCAACCGAAAAAATCAAGTCTCCCCTTGGAAAATTCATAGAGAATTCACCGTAAAGGGAAAACTCTACCCAAAAGAAAGGGATACCGCCCGAAAGCCGTATCCCTTTTCGTATCCGCGATGGAAATTACTCCACCTCAACAACACCGTCTTCCTTGACGGTGATCTTCATGCCGTCCTTGACGTAAGCCAGGAACTCATCCCCCAGGCAGTCCACGACGGGCATGGACACGCTCTCCACCCAGACGTCGGCCAGGATAGCACCGGCGGCGGCCAGGGAGTCGATGTGGTTGGCAAACAGCATACAGGCGGGGTTCTTCTCCATGGCGCAGGCGCAGTAGAGCACCAGGCCGCCCGTGGTGGAGCCGATGGTCTGGGGCAGGCAGAGGGCCTTGCCGATCATGGGCTTGCCGTGGAGATCCTTGTTGTTCTGGTCACCGCACTTGACCTCCTTGTCCCCGAACTGGAGGGCCATCTGGAAGGAGGCCAAGGTGTTGAAGCCTTCGGTGGTGACGAGTGCCTCGGCGGTGCAGGTGCCGGGGGCTACGACTCTTCCCTTGAACTGTTTCATATCACTTTCCCTCCTTGGTAATGGCGTTCAGGATCTCCGCATCGGTGTAGTAGCGGGAGCTGGTGTAGGTGCGGAGCTTGTTGGACGAGGTGATGACGGGCATTTTCTTGCACAGAGGATTGTTCATGTACATGAGCGGGCAGATATAGGAAGTGATGACGCCCGTGGCCTTCAGTCTGGCGGCGTAGTCGGTCTTGTTGAATGCCTCCAGCACCTTGGGCGCGGCGGTAAGGACGGTGGGGATCAGAACCTTCTTGTTGCCATTCTCCTTCAGACCCGCCTCGATCCTGTCGGTCCAGTCCTTCAGCTGCTCCAGGGAGAGGTGAGGACAGCCCACGAAGCAGAGCTTGGGGGTGGCGTCGGGGTTCTTCCACATGACGGGGTAGTTGGCCTGGACGCGGGCCAGCTCGGCGTCGTCGATGATGTACTCCTTGGCGCCCTCGGCGATGAGGGACTCACCCAGCTCCACGGCCTCGGGAGTGAGGTTTGCGATGTGGTACAGACCCACTGCGCCGTTGGAGGCGGTGGCCGCGCCGAAGTCCTTCAGGTAGGAGCAGGCGGCATCGTTCAGCTCGGTACCGATCCACTGATCCAGACCCACCACGTAGGGTACGTCCTCCATGACCTTCATACCGATGGCGGAACCCAGAAGCTGTGCCTCGGGCTTCCCCGTGGTCTGAACCTTGACCACCCAAGTGGCCTTTCTGCCCTCGTCGGTGAGCAGACCGAAGTAAGGCACGTAGCCCACGATGGAGCCCATGATATCGATGATACCCGAGTTGCGGTTACATCTCGCGCCCAGCACCGAATTGGCGTAGACCACGGCGGAGGATTCTGCCCAGGAAAGGATGTCCCCCTTCTTCGGCTTGTTGCCCACCTCGTCCATGTAGCAGGTGCAGCAGAAGGCATCCTTGTTCATGAGACCCAGCTTCTCCAGCTGATCCTCGTAGTAGCCCTGCTTGGTGTACATGAACTTGTTGAAGACGAAATTCTGCAGGAAGTTGGCGGGGACGTTCTTGTCCAGAGGACGGGGGTCCACCGAGAACTTCTGCTCCGAGCAGACACCGGCATCCAGCAGCTGCTGCATGAGATCGTACACGGGGGACATGACCTTCAGACCGAAGGAGGTCACCAGATGGTTGTAGGTAGAGGTGATGGGAACCAGCTTCTCGGCCTCGAAGGCGTCGCCGTACATCACCAGGGTCTTCATAACCTTGGCCAGGGTCTCACCCTTTTCGCCGTTGAGAATGGCCTGTTGCTCTTGTGTCAGGATCATAGGATTCGACTCCTTTTAACATATTGTTGATTTTTTGTCTTATTGTTTCTAAATCGCAATGGCAATAAAGTTTTTGGGGATCCTTAAGACCCTTTTTTCAAAAAGGGTCTTAAGCCGCCGGAGGCCGTTCCCCTCGTTCTCACAGCTTCATGCACACGTCCCACGCGCCCCAGATGACGGTGCGGAGATTACCAACGTTCTTGGCATCACCGATGACGTGTACGCCCTTGGTCGCCACGGGAGCGGGGTTGTAGCCCACCGACAAAATCACCGAATCGGCGGGAATGACCTCGGTGGTGCCGTCCTTGTGGGTGACCGCCACGCCCTCGGCCGTGATCTCGGAGACAGCGGTCTCCAGGTGGACGGGGACGTTGTTGGTCTTGAAGCAGTCGCGGAGGTAGGAGGTGTTGGCCAGGCAGATGCCGGGGGTGGTGATGAGGTCGTCCTGCATCTCCACGATGGCGGGCTTCTTGCCCTGCAGGAAGAGATCGTAAGCGATCTCACAGCCCGTCAGACCGCCGCCAATGACCACCACGCGCTCGCCCACGGTCTTGTTGCCCAGCAGGTAGTCCACAGCCTCAATGGCGGTATCGGCACCCTTGATGGGCAGTCTCTTAGCCTTGGCACCCGTGGCCACGATGATCTCGTCGGCATCCAGAGCCTTGATATCGGTCACCTCGGTGTTCATCTTCACGGTGATGGGGAGCTTCTGCACCTCGCGGATGTACCAGGCGATCAGCTCGCGGTCCTTCTCCTTGAAGGAGGGCGCGGCGGCGGCGATGAAGACACCGCCCAGCTTATCGGTCTTTTCGTACAGGGTGACGGAATGGCCCCGCTTGGCGCAGAGGATCGCGGCCTCCATACCGCCGATACCGCCGCCGATGATGGCGATCTTCTTCTGCTTTTTGGCAGGCTCGACGCGGTACTTTTTGGACTGCATGGTCTCGGGGTTCAGGGCGCAACGGGCCAGACCCATGGTATCGGTGAGATCCTGGGTATTGGCGTGACCCTTGGACTTGGAGAAGTTGAAGCAGCCCGCGTGACAGCAGATGCAGGGACGGATGTCCTCCAGGCGGTCCTCGATGAGCTTGGTGATCCACGCGGGATCCGCCAGGAACTGACGGGCCACGCCCATGGCGTCAATGCGACCGTCAGCCACAGCCTTGGCTCCCACGTCGGGCTCCATGCGGCCGGCGCAGACCACAGGGATATCCACGAACTCCTTGATGTGCGCCACGCCCCCCAGGTTGCAGTTCTGGGGCATGTACATCGGGGGATGAGCCCAGTACCAAGAATCGTAGGTACCGTTGTCGGCGTTGAGCATATCGTAGCCGGCGTCCTGGAGGTACTTGGCGGCCTTTTCGGACTCGGCCATGTTACGGCCTACCTCCACGTAGTCCTCTCCGGGCATGGCGCCCTCGCAGAAGCCCTTCATCTTGGACTCCACCGAATAGCGCAGAGACACGGGGAAGTCCTCACCGCAGGCCTCCTTGATGGCCTTGACCACGTCAGTGGCGAAGCGGTAGCGGTTCTCAAAGGATCCGCCGTAGTCGTCGGTGCGCTTGTTGAAGAACTCCATGGAGAACTGATCCAGGAGGTAACCCTCGTGCACCGCGTGGACCTCCACGCCGTCCACCCCCGCGTCCTTGCAGAGCTTGGCGGTCTTGGCGAAGGCCTCGATGATCTCGTGGATCTGCTCCAGAGTCATCTCGGGGCACTCGATATCGGGGGCCCAGCGGGAGGGCTGGGGGCTGGGAGAGGCCAGCTCATGGGAGGTGTCGATGATGGGCTTGACGATGGCGCGGGTGAACTTGTTGCGGTGGAGGGGCGCCACCAGCTCGGTAATGGCCCAGGAGCGGCCCATGCCCGCGGTGAGCTGGATGAAGAGCTTGGCGCCGGTCTTGTGGATCTCCTCCATGAAGACCTTCAGCTCCTCGAACATCTTGGGGTTCTGCCACAGCCACTTGCCCCAGAAGGTGTCCCGCAGAGGGGCGATACCGGGGATGATGAGGCCCACGTTGTTCCTGGCTCGCTCCAGGAAGAAGTTGGCGGCCTCCTTGTCAAACTTACAGCCCGTCAGCTCGAACCAACCGAAGAGGGAGGTTCCGCCCATGGGGCAGAGGACGATGCGGTTCTTGATCTCCACGTCCCGAATCTTCCAGGGAGTGAACAACGCCTCGTATTTGGGATCGTACTTTTCCATGGTTCTGTCTCCTTATGTAGATGTTGGGGGTCAATTCTCATAACTGTCGCATAGGGTACGCAGGTTGGCGTCGATCCGCTTCATCGTACGGTACATAATGTCGCGGTCCGTCTCGGATACTCCGACGCTGACTGCCTTCAAAACGTGATCGATCCGCTCAGCCAGACTGCGGGCGATCCGGGTTCCTTTTTCGGTCAGGGCTAGCGGAGAGCGATAGTGCTTCCCTCCCTCGCGGACCCGCTCCGAGGTATTGCCGTCACGAACCAGGAATCCATTGTTTTCCAGATACAAAAGGGAGCGGGACACGGCGGCCTTATCCTCGTCGCAGATCTCGCACAGCTCGGCGGCGGTCATGGAGGGGTTTTTGTGCAGGTAATACAGGCAGGATACGTGGGGGCTCTTCAGCCCATATTCCGACATTTCCTCGGTCTTGATGCGGCGGATGCTGCGGTTGATCGAGGCGATCAGCACGGTAAAGGTTTCGAAACGGTTTTCCATAATACGGTTTTCTCCATTGTGCTTGTTGTGAAATCAACTACTGTTTTTCATTATAGCACAGCAATCCCCTTTTGTCAACAGCCGCAAAGGAAAATTCTTCCCTCGCAACGAAAAAAGTCCCCGCCCTTGCGGGCGGGGACAGGGATGCTTGGAATTATGCGACGAACTCGATGGAAGCGACCAGAGCGAAGCCGCCTGCCAGAGAGTCGTGAGTCAGGAACACGGGACCGTTGTAGTCGATACCGGTCAGGTCGATCTCGAAGGCCTGAACAGCCCAGCCGTGGAGCTCGTAGGTAGCAGCGGCAATGATGGTGTCCTCAGCGGGGGACATGACCATGTTCTTGTCGGCGTTGACCAGAGCGAAACGGTTATGCTCATTCTTGGCGTACAGATCCTTGGTGCCGTCGCCGTTATCGGAACCCCACATGATGACCACCTTGGAGTACTTGGACAGGTCGATCTCGCCCAGAGCGATGGAGCCCTGGTGCAGGAGAGCGGCAGAGTCCACGCCGCCTGCGGCGACCATGGGAGAGTTGGGATGGCCCTCCTTGCCAACCAGAGTGGTGCAGTGACCCGAGATCACCCACTGATCCTGGGGGATCACCAGGTTCTCGACCACGGGCTCATCGGGAGTCTCGGGCTCATCGGCAGTCGGATACTTCTCCGCATCGTACAGCTCCACAGCCTCAATGCAGTGGAAGAAGCCGATGTAAGCAACGTCAATGGAGCAACCCTCGGGCAGGGAGTATCTGACCCAGTTGCCGCTGGCATCCTTGTAGGGCTGGCCGTTCTCGTCCAGAACGTAGCCGGCCTCCAGAGGATCGAAGCGGAAGTAGGAAACGTACTCACCGTCAAAGATACCTGCGTCGATGAGGGGCTGGGTGTCGATCACAAGGACGTGCCACTCACCGTCCACGGTGATGGGCTTCTGGAGCATGGAGCTGTCGTCCTTGGGATTGTCGCCGGTGGAAGCCATGAAGAACTGCATGTTGGCACCGGTGGCATCAGCGCTGCGGTAGCGAATGGCTACGTAACGGGCACCGCCAACCTTGGCAAAGGGCTTCCAGTTGGGGTCGGACTTGGAGGGGACGATATGCAGGTAATCGTCGATGAGCTCGGCGGAGGCGATCCACTTCTGGGCGACCATGTCGTCGATATCAGCGGCCTGGAAAACGTTGGCGGGGACCATCTCGTCGATGATGCCGTGGTCGATCTTCATGCCGTCCTCCCAGTTCAGGGTCAGGTGGAAGCCGTTATCCTTCCAGGCTTCGTCGCCCAGGAAGGTACCGACGGCGGAAACCAGGGTGTCCACATCAGCGTCGCGGTCCAGATTGCAGACCAGCATATCCATGGTCCAGGGGTTCTCGGCGTCAAAGGTGAACTCGGTGACACCGGTATCGGAGAACAGGGTGCGGATAGGGAGCTTCAGCTCTGCCAGCCAGCCGCCCGCGACGGCGACGGTCGCCAGCTCAGCGCCCTCCACCACGGTGTTGGCGGTGTTGATGATGTAGTTCTCGCCCTCGGCCTTGTAGCTGAAGGAGTACCATGCCTGGGTGCCGTTCATGGAGACAGCCAGCTGCAGCACGTCGCCGTTGTAGCCGTCGGTCACCTTGTTGCCCGAGACGAGAGCGTCGTCGGCGACGTAGATGACGGAGTACAGGTACTTGGTGTCAGCGGTAAAGCCGGTGACCATGGAGAAGCTCTCGGGAACGCCGGGGCAAGCCCAGTGCTTGACGTTGGCGGCGGAGACGTTAGAAACGTCCAGACCGTTCCAGTCGTCGAAGGCACCGTCCACGGTAATGCCGTAGGGAGTCCAGTTGACGTTCTGGTCAGCGGCGAAGTCGTTGTAGATGGGAGTATCGGGAACGCTGTAGTCGATCTCAGCGCCGATGAACTCCACAGAGGAGAACAGAGCGAAGGTACCGGGCAGGGTATCGATGCAGACGTAGACGGGGCCCTTGTAGTCAACCTCGGACAGGTCGATCTCAAAGGCCTGGACAGCCCAGCCGCCCAGCTCGTAGGTGCCGCCCGCGATGATGGTACCCTCGGCAGGAGCGGTGCCGTTGACCTCAGCGCTGGTCAGCATGATGCGGTTGTTGGCGTTGTTCTCATAGTGGCCAACAGTCACGGGGGAGTTATCGCAACCCCACATGAGGACGGCCTTGTCGTACTTGGACAGGTCGATCACGCCCAGGGAGATAGAGCCCTGGTGCAGCAGAGCACCGGACTCAACGCCGCCTGCGGCCACCATGCCGGAATTGGCGTGACCCTCAGCGCCGACGATGCCGGGGCAGTGGCCGGTGACGGTCCACTGATCCTGAGGAACGGTGTAGTTCTCGTAGTGAGTGGGCTTGACGGGCAGGGTCACGTAGAACTCGGACAGGCAGACCTCGCGGCCGGCGCCATCCTTGTACAGGACGCGGATCATGTTCTCGCCATCAAGGCCTGCGAGGGAGATCATGATGGCCATACGTTTAGCGTAATCCACACCGCCGGGAGCGTGCTCCATCATATCGACGTTAGTCCAGGCGTCATTGTAGACGGGGGAGCCGGTGTTGATCTGGTAGCCGAACTGGCCCATCTCACCGGTAGCGGCGATCCAACCCCAGTAGCGGAGGGTATCCACCGAGTAGTCGGGCAGCTCCAGGAGGCCGTTCCAGCCTGCGGACTGACCGGGGGTGAAGACACCCGCGACCTTGCTGCCGCCGGAGTAGGTATCCAGCTCGTCGAAGGACAGGTGCTTCATGAAGTCGGTCTCATTCCACATGGGAGCCTTGTAGTTCTCGAAGTCGTACTCCTGAACGTCCTCAACAGAGTTGAAGAAGCCCATGTAAGCGACGTCGAGGAAGCCCTCGTCGGGACCGCCGGTGTAGTAGTCGAAGCGGATGTAGCCAACGGTGAGGTCAGCCATGTAGGGAGCCACGGTGGGCAGGTGGAAGATCAGGGTGTTCCACTCGCTGTTGGCGTTGTAGGTGAAGAGGAAGGACTCGCCGCCCACAGGACCTGTGCCGTTACCGATGAAGATCTCACCGCCCTGAGAGGCGTTGGTGCGGTAGCGGATAGCCAGGTACTCGGGCATAACACCCAGGTTGCCTGCGGCCATGAACCAAGGATCGCCGCCCTTAGCGGTCAAGCTGATGTAGCCGTCCTTCAGCTCGGCGGAGGTGTTGCTGGCGCCGGCCACGTTAGCCAGCTCGTTCAGCTGATCTGCGCCCACGATCCAGGCGGGAGCGTTGGGATCCACGGGAGGCTCGGGCTCGGGGGTCTCGGGCTCGTCGGTGTCGGGAGCGGGAGTGTCGGGCTCGTCGGTATCGGGAGCGGGAGTCTCGGGCTCGTCAGTACCGGGAGCGGGAGTCTCGGGCTCGTCGGTGCCGGGAGCGGGGGTCTCATC
>JAZNJA010000168.1:0-7926 GCA_045577755.1 Eubacteriales bacterium | reverse complement strand
TGTTGTATAATTACCTCGCTTTCTTGTAGGTTTTTTGTGGCAATTAAATTATACAACAAAGCAAGCGGTTGTTCAAGCCCTTTCGGTTTTGAACAACCGCTTTTTTTGATTTTTGGGGGAGTTAATGACTCAGCCCCTTTTTTGTTTGGTGTATCCTCTCCGAAAAGGAGGGGATCGGGAAGACGGGGATCACTCGGTGCGGAGAGCCACAACGGGATCCTTGCGGGAAGCGCTGCCCGCGGGGATCAAGCCCGAAATGACGGTCAGCACCGTGGAAATGATCACCAGCAGGACACCGCCGAGCCAGGGAAGGACGGCACGGATGGAGGGAATTCCGGTGGCGTGCTGCACGATGATCGAGGCGGGGATGCAGATAATGACGGTGAAGACGATACCGATGATACCCGCGCAAAGACCGATGATGAGGGTCTCGGCGTTGAACACGCGGCGGATATCCCGCTTGGAAGCACCCATGGCGCGCAGGATACCGATCTCCTTGGTGCGCTCCAGCACCGAGATATAGGTGATGATGCCGATCATGATGGAGGACACCACCAGGGAGATGGAGACGAAGGCGATGAGCACGTAGGAGATGGCGTTGATGATGGTGGTGACCGAGGACATGAGCATACCGACTGTGTCGGCGTACTTCAGCTTGTCAGTCTCCTCCACGCTGTCGTTGTAGCTCTTGATAAAGTCGGTGATATAGTCCTTGGACTCAAAATCCACGGCGTAGAAGTTGATGGAGGCGGGCTTGGCCTTTTCGGCGTCGTCCAGGGTCTCCAGAACGCTGTCGTAGGTGGCGTCGATCTGAGGGGCCATGGAGTAGAGGGTCTCCTCCAGCTGGATGAAGGCGGGATCGTCGGCAGTGAGGGTACCCAAAAGGGCCACGAAGATCTCCTCGTTGACAGTCATGGTCTTGATGCTCTCGGTCAGCTCGTCGTAGATGGCGTTCATGGCCTCCTCACCCGCCATCTCGATGAGGCCGGGGATGGGGAAGGGCATCTGCTCATTGGCGGGAATTCCATACAGCGCCGCGAGAACCTGGGTCTGCACGTCCAGGATGGGCAGGAGCCTCGTGAAGTTATCGGGGGTGATGGTGACGCCGCTTGTGGTCTGGCTCAGGATACCGCAGAGGGTCTGGAGAGCCGTCCCGCTGACGGGATTGGCCTTGGCGGCAGTCAGCACCGAATCAAAGATCACGGCCTGCTTGTCAGCGGGCAGGAGCATGAACATACCGATGAAGGACTCGGTGTCGGTGACCTGGATACGGTCCGAGAACTCGGGATTGTTCAGGATCTGCTCGGTCATGTAGGCGTAGAACATCTCCATGGTGGCGTCGTCGATCTTGTCGATCAGCTCCTGAATGGTCTTAGGAGTGTAGACGGTGCGCTCGAAGGGCAGGCCCGTCAGGACGTTGACGGTGGGAGTCTCCTTCTGCTGGTTGATGACGGGGCTTTGGGCGTTCTTGTCCAGAATATAGTCGGTAAACTCTTTGGTGTAGCCGATCACACCGCCGATGCTGGTGGCGGTGGCCCCCTCCTTGGGACGGACGATGCCCGCCACCTTCAGCTCCACGCCGTTCTCGTCCACAAAGGTATTGCGGTCGAAGTCAAAGCCCTCCCGGAGGTCGGTCCAGACCGGCTTGTCCCCGCTGTCGGTGGAGTAGGTGCGGCCGCTCTCGGCGTAGAAGTCGGCGGTGGTCAGCAGCTTGAACTTGATGTTCAGGATATCGTCAAAGGTGTAGGGAGGGATGTCGCCGGTCTCGTACTTGCCTTCCATGAGATCGGCCAGCTCGTCCTCGATGAGGTCGGGGTCCAGCATACCCAGCATATACAGGGTCATCTTGCTGATCTGATTGTTGGAGCCGATGACCAGCACCACCTCGTTGTAGGCGGTGGGCCAGGCGCCTGCCACCACGTCGTACTGCTGATCCAGCAGCTCGGGGCTGTCGATCATTTCAGTGAAGACGTTTATACCCATACCGCCCATGCTGCTGCCCATCTCCATGAGCTCGGACATACCCGAGAAGGCGCTGCCCATATGGTCGAAGACCACGCCCATGCCGATCTCACGGGCCTCGGTAATGGGGTTGCCATCCTCGTCGGTGGTGTTCACCATGTTGAAGACCTGGAGCTGGTAGTCGTAGGTGTACATGATGTCGGTGATATAGGGAGCCAGCTCCTCCTCATGAGCCTCCAGATGCTTTTTGAAGGCCTCCAGGTTGTTTTCAACCGTGGCCGACATGGCGGACATCATGGTTCCCATGGAGTCGTCCACGTAGATGAGGTTCATATCCCGCTCCTCCTCGCTCTCCTCGGAGGTGTTGGTCATGGCCTGGAGCATGGCCTGGTAGTCCTGTGTCACGCGGTTGATGGTGAGAGGGAAGGTGGACAGGGTGTCCTCCTGGACCGTGGCGATGAAGATATTGATACCGTTGGACAAAGCCAGGATCAGGGCAATACCGATGATACCGATGGAGCCCGCGAAGGAGGTCATGAAGGTTCGGCCTTTTTTCGTCATCAGGTTGTTCAGGGAGAGAGAGAAGGCGGTCCAGAAGGACATGGAGGTCTTCTTGCCCTTCTTGACGTCGGTCTTGCGCACCACCTCCTCCTTGGCTTCGGGAGCCGTGAAGGGCATGGAATCGTCAATGACCGCGCCATCACGGAGACGGACGATGCGGGTGGAGTACTCCTCTGCCAGCTCGGGATTATGGGTGACCATGATGACCAGCTTATCCTTGGCGATCTCCTTCAGGATCTCCATAATCTGGACGCTGGTCTGGGTATCCAGCGCGCCCGTAGGCTCGTCGGCCAGCAGGATATCGGGGTCGTTGACAATGGCGCGGGCGATGGCGACGCGCTGCATCTGACCGCCCGACATCTGGTTGGGTTTTTTGTTGAGCTGATCCCCCAGGCCCACCTTTGTGAGCGCCTCGGCGGCGCGGCGGCGGCGCTCTGCCTTGGAGATACCCGACAGGGTCAGAGCCAGCTCCACGTTGGCGAGCACCGTCTGGTGGCGGATGAGGTTGTAGCTCTGGAATACGAAGCCCACGCTGTGGTTGCGGTAGGTATCCCAGTCACGGTCCTTGAAATCCTCGGTGGATTTGCCGTTGATGAGCAGATCACCGCCCGAGTAGCGATCCAGACCGCCCACGATGTTGAGCAAGGTGGTCTTACCGCAGCCCGAGGGACCGAGGATGGATACGAATTCGCACTCGCGGAAGTCAATGCTGACTCCTCTGAGGGCTTGGACATGGGTGTCGCCCATGTCGTAGATTTTGGAAATGTTCTTCAGTTGAAGCAATTGCTGTGCCTCCGTTCCGCGATACTCGCGAGGAATATTTGACTTGCATGATTTCATAGTAAAGATAGACATATCATACCACGAATATATGAACTTCACATGAAATATGGAAAAATACTGAAAAATTAACAGTTTCTCAATACTTTGGAAGGCACAGCCCCCGCTTATTCCGCCACGGATAAAACCCGATCCGCCTACGGCAGGATCACGGATCAGGGCGCACGAAAAAGCGGTGAGAAAAGGTCTATAGATCACCCAACACCGAGACTGCGTCCCCTCGGCGGATCAAGCGCCCGTATTCTGCCGCGTACCGCCACAGCGCCTCGCCATCCTCCTCACGTCCGTATTCGTACAGGAAGGAAAGCTCCATCGGGATCCCGTACAGGCCATCCTCGGGTATCTCCAGAAGAAGACACCACGCACCCGACTCCCCCCGATACAGATCTCCTCCGCAGACCACCCCCGCGTTCTGTAAACGGCGGCACAGCCCCAGCAGAGCAGGGAAGGAATCCACTACCCATCCCGTCCGCCGTGTCGTTTCCATGCTTCCGCGGATCTGACCGTCACAGAGGCTCCCGCTTGCCCCCGGTGACTCCTCTACAGCAAGGGCCCCCTCTCTCATCACCCCGCAGGTCTCCCTCACGGCCCGGAAGTGTCCGCGGCCAAAAGTCCTCGGGGTCGGAGCCGCAGGATCGCCCACGATTCTGCCCGCGTGACGGCCGCCGCGTTCACCCGCCGCCTCTTCCTCGGGCGCCAGTATCTTCCGCAGCAGCGCTGCTTCTCCATCCCCCGAGGCGGAAGAAGACATCTTCTCCCCGCCGCTGTCCAACCGCAGGGACGGCTCCCCCGAAAGAGTCACGAAAAGCTCGCAACCTCCCTCACGGGAGGTGTAAAGCTGGACGAAGATCCTCTCCCCCTCGCAGGATACCCCCAGAGGCTCTCCGACCTCCTTCAGCAGATGACGCAAGGCCTCCTTGGTCTCGGCATCTCCTCGGTATCCGTCACAATGCTCCAGCCCATACGCCGTCACGTCCTCGGAGGACAGCATGATCTTGAGCCGTCTGCGGTCGATGATGATGACTTCCATAGTATCTCCCTTTCAAAGGTATGTATATCATCTATTATACTCGCCGCGAGGGGATTTGGGAAGTCCTAAAAATATGGAAATTTCACAGCCACAGACAGGGCGCCACTCCGCGTTCACATATCGTTCATCAAAAGGGGAGTTGCCAATCGGGGGGATATGTGGTATAATAAACTTAACAGGGTGAGCGCGGAACAAGGGCGGATCCCGCCTGACCGAATGCTCGCTCGAAAGAAAGGAGAGATCGTATGGCAAAGAAATACCCCGGCCTGTATCTGTATTCGGACTGGATGCGAGGCCTGGAGAAGCTGCCGGTGGAGACCGCCTGGCAGATTATCCGAAATCTGTACCATTACGCCGAGGAGGACCTGGAGCCACAACCCCTGGAGGAGCCGCAGTACACCATCATCCAGGACATCTACCTGGATCAGCTGCGGCGCTCCAAGCATCGCTCGGCGATCAATCGGGAGAACGTCCGCTCCCGCTACGATCGTCACAAGGATCCCCTCAAGGATCCTGTCGAAAAGGATCCCGAAGCCCTGACACGCATGATCGCTGAAAGCCCCCTGTACGAGGAGGACGATCCCGACGAGATCCTCCTTCTGTACCAGGCCCGTGAAAAAGGACTCCGTAAGCGGGAGGGATTCAACAGGGAAGCCTGACAGCGGCATTTCTGTCGATCGGTCCAAGGACCCGTAGGGATGGGGAACAAGGGTGATCCCTACGAAAAGCTGCAAGCTCCTACGGATCACCGCAAGAGCACAAAATGCCAAGAACGAAAATGAGATCGAAAACATCATGTATTCCCCCAAAATACCCTCAAAACCTACAAGTATCTACGAAATTCTACGAAACGCTACGAAAAACTACGAATCACTACGAAATTTCTCAAGAAAAGAACCGTAGCCCTTATCAAATCCAAACGTATCCCTATTCCAATCCAAAAGAACATCCGAATCCATCAAACAGAAAACGACCCAACCCAACTCCGCGGGGGAGGTCGGGTCAGGTCGTCGGGTCGAGGGGGGAGGGAAGTCGTTCGACTCCCTTCCCGGACAATCGGGGAAGACGCGGAGGGCTCAGGCGCTCAGGGAAGCCTCCAGTCTCTCGCGGATGGCGGCGATGAACTCCCCTGAGTTGACGGCTCTCACCTTGTCCTTGCACTCGGGGATCACAAGACCTGTGAGATCCTTGGTCATGATGCCGTCGTCCAGGGTCTTGATGCAGGCGGCCTCCAGCTTGTCGGCGAAGGCCATAAGGTCGGGGAGGTTATCCAGCTCGCCTCTCTTTCGAAGGGCGCCGGTCCAGGCGTAGATGGTGGCCATGGGGTTGGTGGAGGTCTCCTCACCGCGCAGGTAGCGGTAGTAGTGCTGGGTCACGGTACCGTGGGCGGCCTCGTACTCGTAGTTGCCGTCGGGGGACACCAGCACCGAGGTCATCATGGCCAGAGAGCCGAAGGCGGTGGAGACCATGTCGGACATGACGTCGCCGTCGTAGTTCTTGCAGGCCCAGATGAAGCCGCCCTCGCTTCGTATCACGCGGGCCACCGCATCGTCGATGAGGGTGTAGAAGTAGCGGATGCCCAGCTCCTCGAACCTCTCCTTGTAGCACTCCTCGTAGATCTCTTGGAAAATGAGCTTGAAGGTCTGGTCGTACTGCTTGGAGATGGTGTCCTTGGTGGAGAACCACAGCTCCTGCCTCGTATCAATGGCGTACTGGAAGCAGGAATGGGCGAAGGAGCGGATGGAGGAGTCCTTGTTGTAGGAGCCCTGGAGCACGCCGGGGCACTCGAAATCGTAGACCGTCTTGCGGAAGGTCTCGTTTCCCTCCTTGTCGGTGAAGATCAGCTCGGCGCGGCCCTCGGTGGGGACGCGGTACTCGGTGCACTTGTAGACGTCACCGTAGGCGTGACGGGCGATGGTGATGGGCTTCTTCCAGTTGCGCACCACGGGGCGGATGGAGTCGATGAGGATGGGAGCGCGGAACACCGTACCGTCCAGAATGGCGCGGATGGTGCCGTTGGGGGACTTCCACATCTCGGAGAGGTTGTACTCCTCCACGCGCTGCTTGTTGGGGGTGATGGTGGCGCACTTGACCGCCACGCCGTACTTCTTGTTGGCGTTGGCGGCGTCCACCGTGATCTGATCCTTGGTCTCCTCGCGCTTGACAAGGCCGAGATCGTAATACTCGGTCTTCAGCTCCACGAAGGGAAGGAGCAGCTCGTCCTTGATGATCTGCCAGAGGATGCGTGTCATTTCGTCCCCGTCCATCTCGACGAGGGGGGTGGTCATTTTGATCTTTTCCATGTTCATTACCTCCGAATCTTGGAAAATATATTGTAATCTATTTTTGTTTTATCTCGCACCCGAAGGGTGCATATCGAGCTGCAACAGCAGCATATCGAACCGTAGGTATATCGAGCCCACGAAGGGGGCCTATCGACGAACAACGATGGGTCGATATGTCCTGCGGACTCGATATATGCCTGACGGCATTCGATATGTCCCTGCGGGACTCGATATGCGCTTCGCGCGAGATGGGGAACGGTACTTATAACCCCGCGATCTCCTTCATCCTCTCCAGCGCGAACTCATAGAACGCTTCATGCCCCATAGCCGCGTACCCGTCGTGGGTATTCTTCCCGGGCTTGTTGGAGAAGGACAGCTCGCACATGAGGGGGCCGTCATAATCGGTCTCGCGGATACGCCGCATGATACCCACCCAGTCGGCGATGCCGTCACCCATGACCAGGTGGAGATCGTCAGTCCAGAAGATGTCCTTGCCCGTCACGCCGATATTGTCGTTGAAGTGGGTGTGGCAGAGAGCGTGACCGTACTGAGCCAACATATCCTTGCCGCGGTTGTAGCACAGCTCGTGCCCCGTGTCGAAGCAGAAGCCCGGGGAGGGGTGTCCCGCATAGCGCTCAAAGATGGCCTGCAGGTACTCCTCGCCCTCCACGTTCTCAAAGCCCAGGCGCACCCCCAGGGAGTCGGCGGCGGCGATGATCTTGCCGAAATTGACGAGACCGACCTCGGTGGGATCGTGCTCCTCAAAGCCGATGAAGGGGTGGATGACCATAACGGGAACGCCGTGGTCGGCGCAGTCCTTCACGCACTCAATGAGCTCGGCGGTGACCTGCTCTCCAAGCTCTCCCTCGTTCCACAGATAGCGGACCTGGGTAAAGGGGGCGTGGATGGACTGCCAGATCATGCCGTATTTGTCAGCGGCGGCTCGGAATTTATCCAGTTTCTCCCGGTCCCAGCCCGTGAAGAAGCCGTCCCAGCCGATGCGCTTCAGGAGTGCCACGTGCTCGTCGACCGTAAGGCCCGAGCCGCCCATGAGGTTGATGCCTAATTTGTAGGTGCCGTTGTACATGATGTGATGCTCCTTTCGGGGGGAATGGTGGAGATGTGATGGGTTCAAATTTGGGTTTATCGAACTGTTTGACAGAACAGATCAGTATGTGTTTAGGGGCCACCTCATCCGTCGGCTTCGCCGACACCTTCTCCTCAAGGAGAAGGCTTCGGTAACCGCAA
>JAZNJA010000167.1:0-1927 GCA_045577755.1 Eubacteriales bacterium | reverse complement strand
GTCGTAGGGGCGGCGTTTTTTGCTCATATAGGGCTCCTTGGGGGATTTCTAATTTGGGTTTATCGAACTGTTTGTTTGTGCCTTGCCCGCGTTATTTGCCCTCTCACCGCTGCGCGGAGCTCCCCCAAAGGGGGAGCCTTTGTACGGCGGGAAAACACTTGTCGGGAAACGGGTTTTTTGGAGTATAGCACGAAAGGCCCCCCCTCTGGGGGAGCCCCCGCCGCAGGCGGGTGAGAGGGCAACTCGTAAAAGGGAGCACGACCCAACTGTTCGCTAAACCCCAATTTCCCGATCGATCCATGATGCTTATCCGAACAGCCCCTCATCACTCGTCGGCACGATGAGAGAAGCTCCGCACCCCCGACACTCCCCCTTGCCGTCGTCGTCCAGATGACCGCAGACCACGCAGAGGGGCGTTTTGCACCCGACGATGGCGGGGCAGGGCAGGCCGCGGTACTTGATCACGCGATCCCCCTTGCGCAGAGGGAAGGAGTCGGCGTCCCCGGGGAGGCGGACGGGGCAGGTCTTGTAGGCGCCTTCATCGGTGAGCACCGAGATCTTGCAGTAGTTGACCTCTCCCGCGGTGGCGCGCTTGACACGTTTGCGGCCGATGCCCTTGACGGTGACCACTCCCAGGGTGTCGTGGGTTTCCAGCCGCACCGAAAAATGCAGATCCTCCACAGTACCCGCAAAGCCGCGGTCGGTGACCCACTCCATGCCCCCGCAGAGGAGGAAGGGAAGGAGGATCAGGGACAGCGCCAGCAGGATGGCCACGAGAAGACCGTAGGCGTTCATGGCCAGACCAAAGCAAGCGACGGCGAGGGCGGTCGTCAGGGCGGTGGAGAACAACCACTTGGTCAGAAAGCGGCGGTCCCGTTCCTTGACCAGGGCGATAAGATCGGGATTTTTGGCGGGGATAACGGGAGGGTTCATGGACAGTCTCCTTTCGGGGTGGATAGGTATAGGATAGCACGGAAGGAGGCGGGTGTCAATCGCAAATCGGTTGAGTCGGGGTCTTGGAAAGTGAGAAACGGCTCATGGGAGCCGCAGGTCAAAGGGCTTCCGCCCTCGCCTTGAGCGCTTTGTAATACTCGTCGGGAATGTTCGGTGAGGTCCCCTCCCGACTGCCTACGCCCATGAGCACGTCGGGCTTGACCGCTCCGTGGAAGTCGCTGCCGCCGCTACAGAGCAGGCCAAACTCGTCGGCCAGGGCCTTGGCGTGGTCTATGGTGGCCTCGTCGTAGGAGGAGTGCATGACCTCCATGCCCACAAGGCCTGCCTCCACGGCCTCGGGAAGGGCTTGGCGGACGGTTGCCTCCTCCATATACTGGAGGGGGTGCGCCCAGACAGGGACGGCGCGGATGCTCCGCAAAAAGCGGATGGTGTCGAAGAAATCGGGGCGGGTCGGCGGGGTGTAGTAGCCCATACCCTCCCCCAGGAGGGTGCCAAAGGCGGCTTTGACCGAGGGGACGTAGCCTCCCGCCAGCAGGGCCTTGGCGATTAGCGCGCGGTTGACGTTGCCGTCGGGGGTGGAGGCGCGGATGGCGTCGTAGTCCACCTTGTAGCCGTCGGCGGCCAGGCGGGTCACCAGATCGCGGTTGCTCTGCTCCTTGCGGGTGAGGTAGTCCTCGGTGAGGGCGGTGACGGCGGCAAAGGCCTCGGTGGGGATGAAGAGACCCAAGAGGTGGATCTCCTGCCCCTCGTAGACGGTGGACAGCTCGGTGCCCGCCACGGCGGTGACCCCTTGCTTTTCGGCCTCGTTCAGAAAGTCCCAAAGACCCGAGACGGTGTTGTGGTCGGTGAGGGCGACGGCGGTGAGGCCGAGAGATCTGGCATTGGCGATGATCTCGGCGGGGGTGAGGGTGCCGTCGGAGTGGGTGGAGTGGAGGTGGAGGTCGATGGGCATGGTAGGCTCCTTTCTGGGTTG
>JAZNJA010000166.1:0-2430 GCA_045577755.1 Eubacteriales bacterium | reverse complement strand
CTACAAACCGCCTTATAATTATTTAAAACCCGAAAAGTTATTGTCAAACAAAGAAATACGCCTGTAGGGGCGGCCCTGCGTGGCCGCCCGCCAGCATAGCGGTTTCATTTTACTTATCGGATTTCAAACACACCGCTAAACCCCAATTTAAAAATTTTCAATTTTTTTCAAAAACCTGTAATATTTCCCGATTTTTGGTGTCTTATATAGTAGAACCCTACCGATCATCCCAAAACCCGACCAATTATCCCACTTCTCCCCCATTTCGCGTTTTTTGTGGTATAATCAAACCAAACGCAACACACGAAAGGAGAATCCCATGAAATCTATCTCCCTCCGCAGAGTTCTGCGCCTCACCCTCCCCCTCCTCCTGCTGGCCCTCTGCCTCATCCTGAACAGCTGCTTCTTCCTGATCCCGCTCCCCGCCGAGCCTACCCCCGTGGATCCCGCCGACCTCGGCTCTCCCATGACCTTCGAGAGGGCGGGCATCACCCTCCGCCTCACGGACAAGTTCAAGGAGGAGCAGAGCGAGCGGGGCTTCGACGCCTACTATACAACCGATTACTGCGGCGTGGTGGTTCTCAAGGAACCCTTCACCCTGGAGGAAGGCCTGGCCGACAGACCCCTGGAGCAGTATATCAAGAACGTGATCGAGAACAACGGCCACACCAATATTGAGCCCCAAACCGCCGACGGGCTGTGGTACTACGTCAACTACAACAACAGCAGCTACCGTTGCGTCTACTCCTACGCCTACAAGGGCACCGACGCCTTCTACGTGGTGCAGTACATCATCAACACCCAAGACGAGGAGACCCTGAAGCCCATCATCCACGACTGGGCTAAGGAAACCTCGGTGAAATGAGCGAGACCCAAAGAAAGGATACAAGACCATGAAAAACAACGCTACCCAAACGATCATCCGCCGCGCCCTTCCCCTGCTGGTGATCGCCCTTGTCCTCCTCGCTACCCTCATTTCCTGCACGCCCGACATGGACGTAGGCAACAACACCGAGTTGGCCGATGAGTTCATGGATCACGTTATAGCCAATGACTACAATGCCGCCTACGGTATGGTCAAGGCTACCGTCTCCGATCCCGACTTCCGCGCCTACTGGGCCACCGTCCAAACCGTCGCCGACGGTGCCAAGGCCTATGAGATGAAGCAGATCGGATGGAAGCTCAATCAATCGAACGGTGTCAGCACCCGCACCACCGCCTATCAGGCTGAGCTGGACAACGGCCGCACCGTCCTCCTCCGCGTAGTGACCCAAGACGGTATCGAGGGCATCGCGGGTATCCACTTCTCGGATATCACCGAGTTCATTCGGGAGACTGATGCCTATGTTCCCACGGTGAATATCGTGTTGACCGTCCTCCATCTGTTGTTGATGGCCTTCACGGTCTGGATGTTCGTGGACTGCCTGCGCCGTAAGCTGGCCTACAAATGGCTCTGGCTGTTGCTCATTATCTTCAGCGTGGCCTTTACCGTCACTCTGGGCGATACCTCCAACTTCTCCTTCAATGTCGGTCTGTTCTGTCAGCCCTCCACGATGGAGGCCGATCCCGGACTGCTGGCTGTGGTGACCAAGATCGTCATCCCCGTGGGCGCGATCCTGTACCTCTGCCTGAGGAAGAAGTTCACAATCGACCCCAAACAGCCCGAGGAAGAAGTACCCGCCGATCCCCTCGCGCAGACCGAGACCGAGACCGTCGCCGAGGCTGACGGTGATCACCCCGCTCCTTCCGCCGAAGCCGACACAAAGCAGGGAGGTGAGGAGTCATGACCAAAAGGAGCGTAACAGCCCTCCTCGCCCTGCTCCTTCTGACCCTCACGGCCACGGGCTGTCAAAGCCAAGCAAACGACCCGCCTCTTCTCGTGGTCCCGGACCCCGACTCCATCCACGAGGTAGCCGACCTGACCTGCTCGGTCTACGTGTCGGGGGAGACCAAGATCCTGACGGGAGAGAAGGTCTATGACCTGTACCGCCTCCTGTTTAGTGCCATGGCAGAGGCCGAGACCGCCCAACCCCAAAGCCGTCCCGACGGCGAACAACACGCCGGCATCCAATTCTACGTGGAAGGCGAGACGACCGACCCGCCCGAGACGACCGCCTATGGCTTTCTCGTCAGCAATACCCAACACTACGGCTTCTTTGGCGTATACCAAAGCGGCTTCATCAGCTTCAGCCTGTCCCCGCTCCACTCCTACGCCGACGAATACCGTGGCGAGGAGGGGCTGTATGAGGAAGTCATGAGTTATTTCGAATAAGCAAAAAGACCGATCCGTCAGGGTCGGTCTATTTAATTTGGGTTTGTCGTTCCGACAAACCCAAGTGAAATGATCCCTGTGGGATCGTGAAATTCGTGCTACGCACGAGTGAAATACGCCGCAAGCGGCGCGTGAAATTCGCCCTTGCGGGCGAGTTG
>JAZNJA010000165.1:0-19700 GCA_045577755.1 Eubacteriales bacterium | reverse complement strand
GGGGGTGTTGGTTTTGGGCGCACCGTGGGGGGTGCCCCCCCCCCCCCCCGCCGGGGGCAGCTCCCCCAGAGGGGGACCCTTTCGTGCCATTTTACAAGAGAAACCATTTCCCGACAAGCGTTTTCCAAAGGCTCCCCCTCTGGGGGAGCTGCCGCGAAGCCGGGGAGGGGGCTAACGAGAAAATTGGCGTGCCCTTCCCGTCAAACAGCCCGATAAACCCCAATTTAACACTCCTGTCCATAGTGTGCCACAAAAGCTTTCGCAAATACCATGAATTTTTTTGGAAAAATACTGCCTGTACCCGAAAACCATTTGACAAATCCTGTATTTCGTGCTATAATAGTATGGATTATAATTTCTACCGAAAGGAGGATGACCGATGGCCAACGGGATCGTAACGAACAGCGGGGAGCGCGTCTTTGTGACGGTGCCCACCCGCTATCACGCCTACACCGCAAACGGTGCCAAATACTCCCTGACCGCCGCCGCGGATTTTCTGGCGGACGCGGGCTTTGACGGGGTGGATCTGTCCCTGGATCAGCCGGAGCCCGACGGCGACGATATCCTCCGCTCGGTGCTGTACAGCTTCGGAAACCGCGCCGCGGCGAGGGGTCTGACCCTCCCCATGTGTCACCTCCCCTTCTTCATGCCGAACCCCGACGATACGGCGGCCATGAGCCGCTTCTCCCGGGAGATCGCCTGCGGCCTCCGCATGGCGGCCATGCTGAAGATCCCCGACGCGGTGATCCACCCCATCGTGCGCCACGAGAGCCGTCGATGTCGGGGGCAGTGGCTGGACGAGAACATCCGCTTCCTCACCCCTCTCCGCGAGCTGGCGGGCAAGCTGGGGGTCACCCTCTGTATCGAGAACATGACGGGCAAGCCCTACGCCACCCACCCCTCCGAGGCGGTCTTCGGCAGTACCGCCGCCGATATTCTGGAGCTGACCGAGCGGCTGGACGCCATGGTCTGCTGGGACTTCGGCCACGCCAACATCACGGGTCTGTGCCAATCCGCCGAGCTGGAAAAGCTGCGTGGGAAGGTGCGATGTCTGCACATACACGACAATGACGGAGTCAGCGACTCCCACCGCATCCCCTTTGAGTGTCCCGCGTCTACCCCCCCGGGCGGGTGCGTGGACTGGGAGGATGCCGCGGAAGGGCTGCGCCTGTGCGATTTCCTCGCTACCTCCAACCGATGTATCGACCTGGAGCTGAAGACCTCCGACCTCCCCGCCGACCCCTCGGCGCGGCTCTCCCACGCCGCCCGCGCCGTATACGCCGCCAGAAAGCTGGCAACCCTTATGTAAATTACCTCCCAACATAGAAAGGCAAGACTATGCAACTCTACAATTCCGCTACTCACAAGAAGGAAGAATTCATCCCCCACGTCCCCGGCAAGGTCAGTATGTACACCTGCGGCCCCACGGTCTACCACTTCGCCCATATCGGGAACCTCCGCACCTACATGATGGAGGACGTGCTGGAGAAGTACCTCCGCTACGCCGGCTACGACGTCACCCGCGTCATGAACATCACCGACGTGGGACACCTGTCCAGCGATGCCGACGAGGGCGAGGACAAGATGCTCAAGGGCGCCCGCCGCGAGAAAAAGACGGTCATGGAGATCGCCAAGTTCTACACCGACGCCTTCTTCGCCGACTGCGCAAAGCTCAACATCAAGACCCCCGATATCGTCCAGCCCGCTACCGGTTGCATTGACGAGTACATCCACCTCATCGAGACCCTCATCGAGAAGGGCTACGCCTACGAGGCCGGCGGCAACATCTACTTCGACACCGCCAAGCTGGAGAAGTACTACATCTTCAACGACTTCAAGGAGGAGGACCTGGACGTGGGCGTCCGCGAGGGCGTGGAGGCCGACGGCAATAAGCGCAACAAGGCCGACTTTGTTCTGTGGTTCACCAAGTCCAAGTTCGACGATCAGGAGCTGAAGTGGCCCTCTCCCTGGGGCGTGGGCTACCCCGGCTGGCACATCGAGTGCTCGGGCATCTCCATGAAGTATCTGGGTGAGCATCTGGATATCCACTGCGGCGGTATCGACAACGCCTTCCCCCACCACACCAACGAGATCGCCCAGTCCGAGGCCTACATCGGTCATCCCTGGTGCAAGTACTGGGTACACGTGCTCCACCTGAACACCACGGGGGGCAAAATGTCCAAGTCCAAGGGCGAGTTCCTCACCGTCTCCCTCCTGGAGGAGAAGGGCTACGATCCCATGGTTTACCGCTTCTTCTGCCTCCAGTCCCACTACCGCAAGTCCCTGGTCTTCTCCTGGGAGAACATGGACAACGCCGCCGTGGCATACAATAAGCTGATTGCCCGCATCGCCGCCCTGGATCCCGCCAAGGGCGAGGTGGACGATACCGCCGCCGCCACCCTCAAGGAGGGCTTTGTCAAGGCGCTGGACAACGACCTCAACACCTCCCTGGCCGTCACCGCCATCTACGACGTGCTGAAGGCCAAGGTCAGCGACGCCACCAAGCTGGCGGTCCTGGCTGACTTCGACACCGTCCTCTCCGTGGGTCTTCTGGACCGCGCCGCTACTCTCCGCGACAAGCTGGCCGCTGAAAAGGCCGCCGCCGAAGCAGCCAAGAAGGCCGCCGAGGAAGCTGAAAGGGCCGCTGCCGCCGCCGATCCCTTCGTGGCCGAAATCCTGGCCGCCATCGACGCCCGCAAGGCCGCCAAGAAGGAGAAGAATTTCGCCGAGGCCGACCGCATCCGCGACGAGCTGGCCGCAAAGGGTGTGACCCTCATCGATACCCCCCAGGGCACCACCTACAAGATCAACTGATCCGTCCATCAAAGGAACTTCAAAATGCTGGAATTTCTGAAAAAGCACAAGAGCGTCATCCTCTATATCATCTTCGGCGGACTGACCACCGTGGTGGACTGGAGCGTGTCCTTCCTGCTCTACTACTTCTGGGGCGAGGCCATCGACGCCACCCCCATCCTCCTCCACGGGGCCAACGTCATCGCCTGGGTCGCCGCCGTGGCCTTCGCCTACGTGACCAACCGCATCTGGGTCTTCGAGAGCAAGAGACGGGGCTTTATCCCCATTATCTCCGAGATCGCCGCCTTCGCGGGCGGGCGTGTGCTGACCCTCCTTCTGCAGGAGGCCATCATGGGTGTCTTCTGCACCTGGCTCGGCCTGAACGAATACCTCTTCAAGATCATCGCCGCCGTGCTGGTGGTCATCCTCAACTACTTCATCAGCAAGCTCCTGGTATTCCGCAAGACCCGCCGTGAGGCCGCGGCCGAGGCTGAGGCTTCACAGGCCGACGAGTAACCATGAAGCCCGCCCACAGTAGCCGCCGCGAGGTGATTTTGTACTTCGCCTTCGGAATCGGGACGACGGTGCTGGCCTTTTTGACCTACCTCGCCGTTTTCGGGGTGGCCGAGCATTGGCTTCACATCTCCATGGCGGATAAGACAACGCTGGCCTACACCGTGACATACACCGTAGCCCAGCTCCTCCAATGGCTGGTGGCCCTGCTGTCCGCCTTCTACACCAACCGCAAGTGGGTCTTCACCGAGGCCGACCACGGAAAAGGCACCCTCTGGCACCAACTCTGGCTCTTCTCGGGCTCCCGCGTCTTCACCTTCTTTCTGGATCTGGCCGCCACCTACGGCCTCATCCACCTGCTCTCGTTGTGGCTGACCCCCGAAAACGCTCCCGTTCTGCTGGGGGTGAAGCTGGACGCCGAGCTGTGGGCGAAGGTGATGGTATCGGCGTTGGTGATCGCCGCCAACTACTATCTGAGCAAGCTCTTGGTCTTCAAAAAGAAAAAATGACCCACAGGGGCATACCCGTGAGCCGTACTCTGGCCGCGTGCGGTATGCCCCCTCTCTATCCCTTGACTTTTTTACGCGGGGCAGACCCCCGAGAAAGGCATTTTTCATGCAGAATCTGGGCTACTACAACGGCAAGATCGGCGCTCTGGACGAGCTGACCGTCCCCTTCAACGACCGCGTCCATTTCTTCGGCGACGGTGTCTACGAGGCCACCTTCACGCGGAACCACAAGGTCTTCGCCCTGGAGGAGCACATCGACCGCTTCTACCGCAGCGCGGCCATGGTGGACATCAGGATCCCCATGGAAAAGGCAGAGATGGCCACTCTCATCCGGGATCTGGTGAACCGCGTGGACGACCCCGAGCAGCAGGTCTACTTCCAGGTCACCCGCGGCACCCAGCCCCGCAACCACACCTACCCCGAGGACATGGCGGGCAATTTCTGGGTGGTGCTCAAGCCCATGCCCATCAAGGACATCGGCATGGAGGTCAAGGCCATCCTCCGCGAGGATATCCGCTTCCACCAGTGCCACATCAAGACCCTGAACCTCCTTCCCGCCGTCATGTACAGCCAGGAGGCCGCCCGCGCGGGGGTCTACGAGGCGATTCTGTACCGCACCCCCAACCAGAGCGGCCTCGGCGGTGAGCTTTGCGGTGGGATGCCCTCCCGCGTGACGGAGTGCGCCCACTCCAACGTCCACATCATCAATGAGAAGGGCGAGTTCCAGACCGCCCCTCTGGACAATCTCATTCTCCCCGGCATCGCCCGCGCCCACCTCATCACCGCCTGCCGCGAGCTGGGGATCCCCGTGAGTGAGACCCCCTTCACGGTGGACGAGATGCTGAACGCCAAGGAAGTCCTCATTTCCTCCTCCTCTGCTCCCGGTTTGCGGTGCGTGGAGATCGAGGGGAAGCCCGTGGGAAGACAGGCACCCGAGGTGGTGGCGAAGCTGCAGAAGTGGGTGAGGGACGAGATCTTCGCGGCGACGGAAAAGGACTAAAAGGAGAAAACCCATGAACATCTTTGACTCCGCCCGCGACCGCCTCCTCATCGTGGCCCACCGCGGATCCTCGGCGGGCAACATCCCCTGCAATACCCTGGCCGCCTACAAGGCCGCCCTGGCCCAGGGGGCCGACATGATCGAGGTGGACGCCAATATGTCCGCCGACGGCACCCTCTACAGCTTCCACCCCAAGATGGAGTCCCGCCACCTGGGCGCAGACGTGTCCCTGCCCGCCCTTCACGATGCCGAGGTGCGATCCCTCCGCTACCTCAACACCGACCGCGTCCCCACCCAGTTCGGCATCCCCACCATGGAGGAGATCTTCGAGCTGTGCAAGGGGAAGTGCTACATCAACATCGATAAGTTCTGGCTCTACCCCCGCGAGCTGTGCGGTCTCATCCGCCGCTTCGGCATGGAGGACCAGATCGTGGTCAAGACCTCCCCCTCGGAGCAGATGTTCGACCTCATGGAGGAGTTCTTCCCCGAAATTGCCTACCTCCCCATCATCCGCAAGGACGAGGGACTCCACGACGCCCTCATGCACCGCAGGCTCAACTACGTGGGCGCGGAGGTGCTGTTTGACCGCGAGGACACCGAGGTGGGGTGCGAGGCCTACATCGACAAGCTCCACCGCGACGGCCGCCTGGTCTGGGCCAACGCCATCATCTACAACTACAAGGCCCAGCTTTCCGCAGGCCACAGCGACGACATCTCTGCGGCGGGCGACCCCGAAAACGGCTGGGGCTGGCTGGCGGATCGGGGCTACGATCTCATCCAGACCGACTGGCCCCTCATGATGCGGCTGTACCTGGAGGAAACGGGACGGCGGTTCAAGAAATAATGGGGAAGTGACCTCCCCGAAGAATATGAAAAGGAGACGAATATGAAACTCGGTATCATCAACGGTTGGGACGAGGCGTCCTTCCGATACGTGGCGGAGCTCGGCCTGCACGCGGTGGAGTTCTGCTGTAACCACAATTACGACAGCATGGAGGTGGCGGGCCACACCGACGAGATCAAGGCCCTGGGCGAGCGGTATGGCGTAACCGTCGGCTCCATGGGCCGCTGGGGACAGAGGCGCATCGATGAGGAGGGCGAGATCATCCCCTCGGCTCTCAAGCACGATCAGAACCTGATCGACGCCGCCTCCGCTCTGGGCTGTCCCGTATATAACGTGGGGTGCAACTGGACCGAGGGCAAGACCTTTGAGGAGAACTGCGAAATCGCCATCCGCTACTTCGGGACGCTGATCGACTACGCCAAGGGCAAGAACGTCAAGATCGCGGTCTACAACTGCTCCTGGGAGAACTTCGTGGTGACCGAAAAGGAGTGGGAGCCCATCCTCGGCGCCCTGCCCGAGCTGGGTCTGAAGTACGATACCTCCCATTGCCTCGGCCGCGGCGGCGATTACCTCCGCGAGATGGTGGCGTGGGGCAGCCGCATTTATCACTTCCACATCAAGGGCTCTCTCTACGTGGACGGCCGACACTATGACGATCCCCCCGCGGGGCTGGATCAGATCAACTGGGGCGCGGTCATGACGGTGCTCTACAACAGCCACTACAACGGTATGCTGTCCATCGAGCCCCATTCCAACCACTGGATGGGCACCCGGGGGCAGTGGGGCGTGGAGTATACCATCAAGTTCATCACCCCCCTCATCATGCCCGAGGACTACACTTATAACGGCAGTCCTTATATGCCGTAACATATAAATAAAAATACCGCGCAGACGGGAAAGGATTTCCGTTTGCGCGGTATTTTTGTGAAACTATCTGGATAAACGCTCAATGAGCTTTCCCACAATTTTTTGATCCTCAGCAGATAACTTTGAAAAATGTTTTGTTATGGAGGATAATTCTTCGTGCGTGCGAATTCCGCGAAGAATATAATCTGTGCTAACTCCCAAAATAACACATACCTTCACAAGATTTTCTGGACGAATGGCTTTCTTGCCTAACTCCAAATTGGAAATCATTTGAATCGACACATCCATCTTTTCGGCTAATTGTTCCTGTGTATAACCGAGTTCCTTTCGTCTGGTGTTAATCCGCTCGCCAATTTCTCTGAGCAATTTTTCATCAGCCATGCCACATCCTCCGGAAATATAACTATAGACATATTATATATCTTATGGATGTAAAAATTAAGCATCTATGGGTTGACAAAATAAACCTATGGGTGTATAATAAATATGCGTAAACAACGCAACAAAAAGAAAAGGAGCAAAAAAATGGCAAAAATGAGAAAAGAATATGAGAGACTCCTACGAAGCGGAGAGTACATGGACGAAAACGAAATGTGCAATGATCTGGGATTAAACTACGATGATTTGTACGAAGACGAACGGGATGAAGAGGACGAGCAGGATCAGAGAAAAAAGAGCAATAGAGGAAGGAGATAAATCATGTCATTTTGGGAAAGATTAAATAAAACAGTACAAGATAAAGCTGACAGAATGGAGCGTCGTATGGAAGCATATTCACATATGGATGATGAAACTTTACTAAGAAAATGGAAATCAAATTTAGATACCTTTGACAGAATCGCTCTTCAAAAGGTGCTGTCGGAACGAGGTTATCATTTTTCGAATAATCGTGATTGATACTAATTTGCTTTTAAACTCTTGAATTTGTTTTGCCCTCTCACCCGCTTCGCGGGAGCTCTCCCAAAGGGAGAGCCTTTCAAAAGCCTCCCCCTTTGGGGGAGGTGGCACGCTGTAGGCGTGACGGAGAGGGTAGACAAAGTTCAAGTTTTTAATCGGAAATTAGTATGATAATATGAAATACCGTGCAATCTCCGGCTTTCGAAGGGTGCACGGTATTCAAAATGTATGGGAAGTTGGCAACGAAAGCCACTCGATCGAACGGCTATTTGTACTCAATCGATAAGATTATATTCAGAAGTTTTTGGGAGTTCTTAGAACCTTTTTTACAAAAAAGGTTCTAAGCCGCCGGAGGCCATTCTCCTTACAGCTCGATCAACTCCTTAGGACTCTGCGTAAAGTCATGAATGGTCCCATCCTCCAGCACCGCGATCATATCCTCGATGCGGCAGCCGTACTTGCCCTCGATGTAGATGCCGGGCTCCACGGTGACCACGTGGCCGGGGGCGAGGAGGACGTCGGCGGGAACCGAGGAGGCAAAGCGGGGGGACTCGTGGATGTACAGGCCTACGCCGTGGCCCAGGCTGTGGCCGAACAGGCCCTTGTAGCCGGCGCCGTCAATGATGTCGCGGGCGATCTTGTCGGCCTCGGCGCAGGGAAGGCCGACCTTCAGAGACTCAATGGCGGTGGTCTGGGCGCGGAGGACGGTGTTGTAGAGACGCTTGATCTCCTCGTCGGCCTTGCCGATGACCACGGTACGGGTCATGTCGGCGCAGTAGCCGTCCACGCGGGCGCCGAAGTCCATGGTGAAGAAGCCACGCTCCAGCTTGACGGGGCGGGGCACGCCGTGGGGGCGGGAGGACTGGGTACCGGAGACTGCGATGGTGTCAAAGGCGGTCCCCTCGGAGCCGTGGGCACGCATGAAGAACTCCAGCTCCAGAGCCACCTCCACTTCGGTGCGGTCAGGGTTGATAAAGTTCAGAATATGCGCGAAGGCATCGTCGGTGAGTTTTTGGGCGCGGGACATCTTCTCGATCTCGGCGGCGTCCTTGTACAGGCGCAGGCCGTCGATCATGGCCGACGCGCCGCTGACCATCTCCACCCCCTCAAAGGTCTTTTTGAATCGCTCCAGCAGGGAGTAGGACAGGGTAGCCTCCTCAAAAAGAGCCACCTTCACGCCGTAGTCCTTCAGGATAGCGGCCACGTAGGAAAGCATGGAGCGGTCGGGCATGACGATCTCGAACTCGGAGGCGTCCACCCGGGTGCGGGCGTCCTCGATGTAGCGGAAGTCGGCCAGCAGGAAGGCCTTTTCGGGGAGGACCACCACAAAGCCGTCGGTGTAATTCAGACCTGACAGGTAGCGCTGGTTGATCTCGGAGGAGACCACGATGGCCTCGGTATGCGCCGCCTTCATGGCGGATTGGAGCTTTTGCAGATGGGACATGATCATTTTCTCCTTTGTGTTGTGTTGGTATGGAACGGCTTTTCGGTGGAAATCACCAGGTAATGCCGTGCTGTTTCTTGAATTTGCGGACGGTGGGCTTTTCCAGCCAGCGCTTGAAGCGGAAGAAGGCGTTCTTCTTATCTCGAATTGGGGGGACGATGAGGCACTTGACCCCCAGGTTGTGCCCCGCCAGCGCGTCGGTGAGGAGCTGATCCCCCAGCATGACCGTGGTCTCGCGGGTGCCGCCCAAGGCTTCCATGGCGCGAATGAGATTCTTTTTGAAGGGCTTGCCGCTCTTCCAGTAGGCGGGAACCCCCAGGGTGCGGTTGAACAGCTCCACCCGTTCGCGGTCATTGTTGGATACGAAGGCGATGCCGATGCCCGCGTCGGCCAGAGCCCGGATCCAGGCGCGGATGCGCTCATCGGGCTCGGGCTGCTCGTAGGGGGCTAGGGTATTGTCGATATCGGCCAGTACCGCGCGGACACCCAAGCTCAGCAAAAAGTCGGGGGTGATCTCGTCAAAGGTGCGGAACATATAGTCGGGCTTCATGGGATTGGGCATGGCGTTCTCCTTCCCGATGGGCGGTTGTTTTCCCAACTATTGTACCATAAAACCGCCGTCCTTGCAAGGGCTTTTGGGATTTTTCTTGCCTCTCTCGCATAAAATGAAGAGAAACGACCGCCTCACCGCCCATGCTCTGCCCGAAAGGAGTTTCTATGTCTGTGCCTGTCCGCGTGATGATCCTGTTGCTGCTTTCGGTGTCCTTGCTTGCCGCCTGTGGAAAAGCACCCCCGCCCTCGGCGGCCGAGGTGCTGGAGGTCATGACCGCTGAAATGGAGCGCACTGCCCAGCCTCATCCCGATGGCGTGACCTACCACCGTGCCGCTCCTCACGACTCCCCTGACTACCTGACCGACAGCTTGCTCTCCGCCCTGTACGGCGAAGCGGCACGGGGACTGCTGGAGGGGGAGGACGGCACCGCCGCCATAGGAGACGGGGCAGTCTACCTGTCCCTGTCCGCCTACCCCTGTGAGCTGGCGGTATTCCGCTGTGCCGACCCTGCGACCGCCGCTACGGTCCTGCGTCTCTGTCGGGAGCGGATGGACACCGTGGCGCGGGGACACGCCGGGGGAGAATGGGAGGAGACGGCCGGTCGGGGACAGGCGGAGACGGTAGGGGGTTACGTTCTGCTGGTCATCGCCGAGGATCCCGCCGCGGTGCTGGCCGCCGCCAGACGGCTTCTGCGATAAGCTTTTGCGTAAGTAAGGAAACAGGGTGCCTCGCAAGCGAGGCACCCTGTGGGGTCACGCATATCGGTACCGCTTCCGCATACCCACCAGGAACAGGATAGAGGTAACGGTCGCCAGCAGCTCAGCCGCGGTAATGGAGAACCAGATCCCGTCGATATCGAAGAAGATGGGCAGGATCAGTACCGCCGCCACCTGGAACACCAGGGTACGGAGGAAGGAGATGACCGCCGAGATCCCGCCGTTGCCCAGGGCCGTGAAGAAGGAGGAACCGAAAATACCGAAGCCGGCAAAGAGGAAGGAGGCCGAGTAGAGCAGGAATCCGCGGTGGGTCAACCGGTACAGCCCTTCATCGTAGCCCACGAAAATGCCCGACAGGGGGGTGGCAAGGGCCACCGACAGCATTACCATACCCACCCCCGCCAGGGCGGTGATCGTGAGGCTCTTGCGAAGCAGGGACCTCAGCTCACCGGGGGTGCCCGCGCCGTAATGGAAGCCCACGATAGGGGCGGAGCCTACGGCATAGCCGATAAAGACCGACACGAAGATAAAGCTGACGTACATCATGACGCCGTAGGCCGCGATGCCGTCCTCTCCCGCCAGCCGCATGAGCTGGTAATTGTAGAGCATACTGACCACCGACATGGAAATATTCGTCATCAGCTCGGAGGAGCCGTTGACCGCGACTCGCCCGATGGTGCGTAGACTGACCCTAAGCCCCAGGGCGGGACGGATGACGCGCAGAGGGCTTTTGTTGGGGAACAGGAAATAAAGGAGCGGCACAACTCCGCCCACCATCTGGGACAGTACCGTAGCCATGGCCGCGCCCACGAGTCCCCAGTCCAGGATTGCGATGAAGACCAGGTCCAGTACCATGTTGGTGACACCGGCACCAACGGTGACGAAAAGCCCCAGGACGGGACGCTCGGCGGTGACCAAAAAGCTCTGGAATACCCCCTGGAGCATAAAGGCGGTTTGGGCGGCCAGAATCACGCGACCGTAGGTAACGCAGTAGGGAAGCATGGCCTCGTCTGCTCCCAGCAGCACCGCTACGGGCTCCAAGAGGAACATACCGGGGACGGTAATGGCCACACCGAGGATGACGGTGGTGAGGATCAGGAGAGAGAAGTAGCGGTTGGCCTTCTCCCGATCTCCTTCTCCCAGGGTTTTGGACACCAACGCTGAGCCTCCCGTACCCAGCATGAAGCCGCCACAGCCCAGGATCTGCAGGAAGGGCCAGATGAGATTGATGGCGGCGAAGGGTGTTTTGCCCACGAAATTGGAAACGAAAAGGCCGTCCACCACGCCGTAGATCGAGGTGAAGACCATCATGATGATAGAAGGAAAGGTAAAACGGAGCAGCTTACGGTAGCTGAAATGCTCCGACAGAGAAATATGCACGGTGAAGCTCCTTTCTCGGGTACTGGGATGTATTATACCCGATATGGGCGGCCTTGTCAAGCCCATTTCCCAAAGAAGCGGAAAAGAGACCGTCCCCTAAGCCTGTAAACGGCGGGACGGTCTTGGGGGAGGCGGGGATAGAGCCGCTCTTCCGCGGCGGATGACGGGGCTCAACCGAGCCATTCCTCCAGCACCTCCAGAAGCTTGAAGCGCACCTTGTACTTGGTCTTTCCCGTCTCGGTGATGATGCCGTACTGGTCCTTGGTCAGCCCCACCTGGATGAAGGCGTCCTCATTGTCCTCCTTGGCGGTGGCCGCCGACAGGCAGAGGGGCGGGAAGAGACAGCACCACCAGTTCTGCCCCTCCCCCGAGCCGATGAGGACGCGGAGGGAGACGTAGGTCCCCGCGGGGAAGGCGCAGGACTCGTAGGTGCGGGTGGGGTAGTCCTCCTCCCCCAGGAGTACCGTCACAGGGTAGTCGTATCCCTCGGACTCAATAACGGCGAGAGCGGCGGACTCCAACTCGGCCAGGTGGGCTGTGAGAGCCTCCACTGCTTCGGCTTGGGTGGTACAGCCCCCCACCAGAGGGGCGGCGGCCTCCAGCACTCCGTCCCGCACCTTGAGCTTGAGGGCCTGATCCTCCTCGGTGTCGGAGTTGGCCAGGACGTGGAGCCGCACCACCGTGTCGTAAATGTCCCGCTCGCCGTGGACGGGCAGGAAGCTGAGGGCCATCATGGCAATGAGCAGGATCACGATGGCTACGTAAAAGCGTTTGGGCATAGAAAAAACCTCCTTGCGTGATGGGATTAGCATGACCACACGCGGGGAGGTTTATTCAGTTCTTTCAATTTTTTACAGGACGGCCAGGACGGCGCGGGAGACCATATCCACCACCTCATCCATCCCGCCCTCACAGGTCACGGTACACCCCGCGGCCTTGATATGCCCGCCGCCGCCGAACCCGGCGCAGATGGCGGCCACGTCCACGTCGCAGGAGGAACGCATGGACACACGGTAGACCCCCTCGGCCTTGGGCTGGCGGATGGCCACGGCCACCTGAACTCCTTGGAGTCCGCGGGCCACGTCCACCAGAGTCCCCAGATGCTCGTCGGTGAATCCGTACTGCTCCATGACCGCATAGGGCATATCCACGATGCCCAGCCTGCCGTCGGCGTAGAGCTTCAGGCGGTCAAAGCCCACCTTCTCGGCTTGCAGGAGCTTGTAGGACTTCACCCCAAAGAGGCGGTGGTTGAGATCCGCGGAGTCAAAGTCCGCCTCCAGAAGGGCGGCGGCGGTGCGGTGGGTCTCGGGGGAGGCGTTGCTGTAGCGGAAGCAGCCCGTATCCGAGCTGACCGCGGCGTAGAGAAGGCGATCCACCCCCTCGGGGATGGCGGTGAGGCGGCCCGTCCTCACCAGCTCGCGGGACAGGCGGTAGATCAGCTCTCCCGCGGAGGAGGCCGAGCCGTCAATGTAGCCGTCGGCGTACATCTCGCCTTTCGCGTGGTGGTCGATCATGAGGTCAAATCTGCCCTCGTAGTCGGGGTACAGCACCCCCGCCTGGGCAGGGGAGGCGGTGTCCACCGAAATGATTTGGGTGGGGACAAAATCGGCGGGGAGATTCTCCTTCAGGATGCTGTCCTGCAAGCCCTCGGTAAGAAAGCGCAGCCGCTCGGGGATCTCGTCCTCGCAGACACAGCAGGCGGTACAGCCCATGGCCTCCAGAATGAGCTTCAAGCCAAAGCCCGCGCCGATGGCGTCCCCATCGGGGTGACGGTGAAAGAGGATGAGTGCGGGCAAGCCCGCGGGCAAGCCCGCAGGCAGACGGGCGGCGGTCTCGGTTAATGTGAGCTTCTGATACATGGCGGATCAGTCCTCGTCCTCGTCCAGAAGATCGTCCAGAGCGGAGGTCTCGGCGGTCTGTTCGGGGGCGTCCTCGGTGTAGGTGAAGCCGCTGATGATCTTCTCGATCTTGGCACCGTAGGCGATGGAGGTGTCCTCTACGAAGGTCAGCTCGGGGGTGATGCGGAGGTTGAGGCTCTTGGCCAGCTGACCGCGGATATAGGGGGCGGAGGACTCCAGACCCTTCTTCACGGTCTTCTTGTCCCCCTGCATATGGGAATAAAAGATCTTGGCGTACTTCAGGTCGGGGGTGACCTCCACGCCGGTGACGCTGACGAAGGCCTCGCTGACGCGGGGATCCTTGACGGTACGGATGATCTGGGCCGCTTCCTTGAACATCTCCTCGTTGATGCGGCTCTGACGGTATTTTGCCATGGTATGCTCCTTTTCGTTCATATAGTAGTTTCGGGTCATATCAAAAACTTTCAAACAGAGAATATTTTGCCATATTCCCCATTTGAAAGTTTTTGAGGAGAGTCCAGAGGGGGACTTTTTTCAAAAAGTCCCCCTTTGGCGTTCTTATGGTTCTCTCTTACTGAGCAGCGTCCACGATTGCGGCGAACTTAGCGGCAACCAGGGAAGCGCCGCCGATGAGGCCGCCGTCCACGTTGGGCTTGGACAGAAGCTCGGCTGCGTTCTTCTCGTTCATGGAGCCGCCGTACTGAACCACAGTCGCCTCGGCGATCTCGGCACCGAACATCTCGGCCACGGCGGCACGGACGTAGCCGTTGCCCTCGTCAGCCTGATCGGCGGTAGCGGTCACACCGGTACCGATGGCCCAGACGGGCTCGTAGGCGATGATGACGTTCTTCATCTGCTCGGCGGTGACGTTGGTCAGAGCCATCTTGGTCTGGAACTTGAGCAGGGTCTCGGTGTAGCCCAGCTCTCTCTGCTCCAGGGTCTCGCCCACGCAAACGATGGCCTTCAGACCGGCGTTCAGAGCGGCCAGGGTGCGGAGGTTGACGGTCTGGTCGGTCTCGGCGAAGTACTGTCTTCTCTCGGAGTGACCGATCACCACGTACTCCACGCCTGCCTCCACCAGCATCTCGGCAGAGATCTCACCGGTGTAAGCGCCGGAGGCCTTGAAGTGGACGTTCTCGGCACCGATCTTGATGTTCGAGCCGGCGGTTGCCTCGATAGCGGCGGGAATGTCGATGGCGGGCACGCACAGGACCACGTCACAGTTGTCCTTGCCGGCCACCAGGGGCTTCATCTCCTCGATCAGCGCCTTGGCGGCGGCGGGAGTCTTGTTCATCTTCCAGTTACCTGCGATTACGTATCTTCTCATGATGATGTATCCTTTTGTTTTGTTTCTATTTTTTTAAAAGTTTTTGGAGATCCCCAAGAACCTTTTTTCAAAAAGGTTCTTGGGCGGGTCCAGGGCAGGGCCCTGCTTACTCCTTGTCCATCAGGCAAGCGATGCCGGGAAGCTCCAGGCCCTCGAGGAACTCGAGAGAAGCGCCGCCACCGGTGGAGATGTGGGTGATGCGATCGGCGTAGCCCAGCTGCTCGCAAGCGGCGGCGGAGTCGCCACCACCGACGATGGAGATGCAGTCGGAGTCAGCCAGAGCCTCGGCCACGGAAATGGTACCCTTGGCCAGGGTGGGGTTCTCGAACACGCCCATGGGGCCGTTCCAGACGACGGTCTTGGCGGTCTTCACAGCCTCGGCGTAGAGAGCCATGGTCTCGGTACCGATGTCCATACCCTCCTTGTCGGCGGGGATAGCGGAGGCGGGAACCACCTCAACGTCAATGGGAGCGTCGATGGGGTTGGGGAACTCAGCGGCAACGGTGACGTCCACGGGCAGGAGCAGCTTGACGCCATTGGCCTCGGCCTTAGCCATCATCTCCTTGCAGTAGTCGATCTTGGACTCATCCAGCAGGGACTTACCAACCTCGTAGCCGCGGGCGGCCTGGAAGGTGTAGGCCATACCGCCACCGATGATCAGGGTGTCGACCTTGCCCAGGAGGTTGTTGATGACGTTGAGCTTGTCGGAGACCTTTGCGCCGCCCAGGATGGCCACGAAGGGACGGGCGGGATCGGACAGAGCCTTACCCATGACCGAGATCTCCTTCTGGATCAGGTAGCCGCAGACAGCGGGCAGACCTGCGTGCTGGACCACACCTGCGGTGGAGGCGTGAGCGCGGTGAGCGGTACCGAAAGCGTCGTTGACGAAGATCTCAGCGAAGGAAGCGAGCTTCTTCGAGAACTCGGGATCGTTCTTGGACTCGCCGGCGGTGAAACGGGTGTTCTGGAGCAGAACGATGTCGCCGGGCTTCATAGCGGCAACCTTGGCCTGAGCGTCCTCACCCACGGTATCGTTTGCGAAGACAACGCCGCCGCCCAGCAGCTCGTTGAGCTTATCGGCGACAACCTGCAGGGAGAACTTCTTGACGTCGCCCTTTGCCTTCTCCAGAGCGGCGGCGGTAGCGGCCTCCTGCTCCTCGGCGGGGAGCTTCTCGATCTTGGCGATCTCCTTCTTGTCCAGCTTCAGCTTAGCGTCGAAGACGTTGTGGGGCTTACCCATGTGGGAGCACAGGATCACCATAGCGCCCTGATCGCGCAGGTACTTGATGGTGGGCAGAGCCTCAACGATGCGCTTGTCACTGGTGATGACGCCGTCCTTGAGGGGCACGTTGAAGTCGCAGCGGACGAGAACCTTCTTGCCGGCAACCGCGATGTCTTCGATGGTCTTCTTGTTGTAAGTCATGGATGTATCCACCTTTCTTTACGGTACCTCCACCCCGGATACGGTATGGAAGCCCAAAATTCTTCACCCTATAATATACCACATTTTTCCGCAATTATCAAGGGGTTTTATAATTTTTTTCGCGTTTTCCTTGACATTTTTACAGGAGGAGGTTACAATATACCCGTTGGGACATTTGAGTCATTCGTTCATGTATCCCACGAAAAGCGTTTTTTCGGTTTTGAGAGCCGCCCCTCCGCAGGATACTTGCGGAGAGGATCTCTTGTGTTCCTCAATCAAAAACGATTGGGTGATCGCATAATTGCGAAAAATTGGGGTTTAGCGGGCGAAGCCCGTCACGCCCCCGCAGGGGGCATATCGAATCCCGAAGGGATATATCGAGTGCTGCAAGGCACATATCGAGTCCCGAAGGGACATATCGACCCGGAGTTTTTGTCGATATACACCCTTCGGGTGTTCGATATGCCTCCGGCATGGGCCATCGGCTCGATATGCCGCTTTCGCGGCTCGATATGCGCCTTTGGCGCAAGAACCCACCGCTAAACCCAAATTTGAAACAAACAAAACAACGGTCGGAAGCCCCGGAGCTCCGACCGTTTTCTTATGATTTCTTATGAAAGACTGCCCATGACCGTATTGTGGAATAAACGACGCACTCGGAAAAATTCGGTCTTGTCCCGCCCCAGATGCACCGCGTTGGTGAGCAGAACCGCCCAGATCCCCGTATCGGCATCCACGTAGAGGGAGGTGCCCGTAAAGCCCGTGTGGCCAAAGGAGCCGTAGGCGAAGAGATCCCCCGCCGCGGACAGAGCGGGTAACGGGGGACGGAGCTGAAGCCCCAGTCCTCGGGATTCGTCCATCCCGAGGGTGTAGTCCCGTACCGCCAGATCAAAGACCCGCCGCGAAAAAAGCCGTCTGCCCGAGCCGTAGGGGATCTCTCCCCCCAAAGACAGCATTTGGGCGAACCTCACGCAGTCGCCCAGAGTTGAGAAAACCCCCGCGTTCCCCGAAACACCGCCGAGAAAATGGGCGTTCTCGTCGTGGACGTGACCGCGGATGTAGTAGCCGTGGAGAGGGGACAGCTCGGTGGCGGCCGCGTTGGCCTCGGGGTGATTTCCGTTGTCCCCGAAGGGCAGATATCCCGTGGCGGCCATGCCCAGAGGCTCGAACACGTAGGTCCGCGCCAGCTCGTCCAGCCCCCGACCGCTGACCCGCTCCAGAATCTTTTGCAGAAGAATGTACCCCATGCAGGAGTAATGCACCTGCTCTCCGATCCGGCAAACGGGCTGTGAGGACAGGATCACCCGCGCCACCTCGCTGTCAAAGGCCTCAGTTCCCACAAGCTCGTGCGGGATCAGACGCCACAGGGCCACGTGAGGGGAAATGCCCGAGGTGTGGGTCATGAGCCGGAAAACGGTAACGCCCTCTCGCCCGGCGGGACAGCCCGCAAGCTCCTCCGATGAAAAGAAACGGGACAGGGGATCCGAGAGGAGGATCCGTCCCTCCTCCAGAAAGCGAAGCGCCACCGCGGTCGTGGCCAGCACCTTGGAGAGAGACGCCATATCGAAGCGGGTCTCCTCGTCCGCCGCCTCCACCGCGGGAAACAGGGACCGATACCCCAGGGTATTCTGACAAAAGACCGTACTCCCTTGCCCGACGGCGTAGGCGGCACAGGGAATGACCCGCCGCTCCACCGCATCTGTCAAAAGTGTACGCACAGCCTCCTCGTGAAATCTCATGGAAAACCTCCCAAAAAATGAGAAGCGGACTCAAGCAGAGCCCGCTTTTTGATCGGATATGCGGGTGTTAACCCTCTTCCTTGCCCAGTGCCTGCTCAAGCCAGATCATGCCGTAGCCAAAGGCCTCGTACAGACCGTTCTTTTCGCCCTGGCGGACGATCTTGTTCTGGTCCTCGGTCTCCACAACCTGAACCAGGATCTTGTCGGGAACCTTGTTGCCGCCCTCAGTCTTGTAACTGAAGATCTCCATAATGAGAATATATTTCTCGGTCATATCACCGTAGCAAATGGTATCACCCTCACGAACCAGGGGACGGTCCTTATACATAAGGTACTTGCCCTCCACCAGAGGGGCGCCGGTCAGATTCAAAGCATCAGCGCTCATATTTATCCTCCTTATCGGTTGAAATTATATATCAAAATATAGTATACCACATATTTTCGGGGTTGTCAAGGGTACATGAGATATTTTTCAAATTTGGGTTTGTCGGTGAGTTGTTGATGTGGTCATCCTGAGCGGAGGGCGCAGCCCGAAAGCGAAGGATCTCTTGTCGGCAAAGGAGATCCTTCGACTCCGCCGCAAGCGGCTCCGCTCAGGATGACCCTTTAATAGACACCGATAAACCCCAATTTGCCTCACAAAACAAATATCTTGATCGCTTTCACCGCGACTCCGTCCTCGTACTCTCCCACCTCGCCCAGGGCGAAGAACCGTCCGGCGGCGTCGCAAAGGCGCAATCTCTGCCCGACGGGGAAGGATACGCCGAGCTTTTTCAGGTAGATCTCACACCCGTTGCGGCACAAGGTGCGGTAGAAATCGTGAAGCTTCACCACCTCAAGATCCGGGAAAAGCTTCTCCACGGGGAGAAGCCGCCCAAGCCGCTCGTTCATCTCCATAGCCTCCAGCTCTTCAAGAGTAGCGCAGTCGGTAATGGAAAATCCCCCCGCCTCGGTGCGGCGCAGAGCGGCCATGACACCGCCGCAGCCCAAGGCCGTCCCGATGTCAGAGCACAGGGTGCGGATATACGTGCCCCCCGACACGCGGACGGTCATGCGGTAATCGCCTGCGCGCTCGGTGGCCTCACAAGCCAGGGACTTCACCGTTACCGGCCGCGCCTCCCGATCTACCGTTTCCCCCGCGCGAGCGATGTCGCAAAGCTTGCGGCCGTTGACCTTCAGGGCGGAGTACATGGGCGGTACCTGCAGGATCTCTCCGCGGAAGGAGGGAAGCACCGCTTCCACCTCGGCGAGGGAGGGAAGATGCTCGGCGGTGGTCAGCACCGTACCGCTTATGTCCTCGGTGTCGGTGGTCACCCCCAGGCGAAGGATGGCCTCGTAGACCTTTTCGTCGTGAGACACGTATTCGCAAGCTTTAGCCGCCCGCCCGAGAAGCACGACCAGTACCCCCGTAGCCATGGGGTCAAGGGTACCCGTATGCCCTACCTTTTTGGTGCCGAAGAGCTTGCGCACCTTCCACACCACGTCGTGGGAGGTGATTCCCGCGGGCTTGTCCACAAGCAGGATGCCGTCAGGTTCGGTTATCATATTTTCTAAAGACATGGAGGTCTCCTTTTGAATGTTGGAAAATTTGGGTTTATCGGTCTGACGGAGCAGAGTGGAATTGGGAAGGGTGACCCTCATCCACCGCTGCGCGGTCCCCCTTCCCCCGAGGGGAAGGTATTCGGCTCGTGCTTGTCGTTATCCCTGAAAAGCTATTGGTATCAGTATGTTTTTGGGTATCAGCCAAGGAAACGGCTGACGCATTGACCTTCCCCTCGGGGGAAGGGGGACCGCGATAGCGGTGGATGAGGGTCACCCAAAAACATACTGATCTGT
>JAZNJA010000164.1:0-7436 GCA_045577755.1 Eubacteriales bacterium | reverse complement strand
CCCCTCGGGGAGGGAGCCTTTTGCTCAAACCCGCGGAAATCCGTTACCCGACAAGTAATTCTTGCCCGCGCTCCTAAGGCTCCCTCCGGGAGGGAGCTCCCGCCCGCAGGCGGGTGAAGGAGTACACGTGCATAGAGGTTTTGTCCTTGTTTTGGTCAACGAACTCCCCGCTAAACCCAAATTTAAAATTTTCCTTTTTCCCCATAATCAAAAAGCAAAAAAAACGTCTTAAAGAGCAGAGCCTCCCTCTATTGGCGACACTCTCCAAGATCCGGGTCTACCTTTTGTACTTTTTCCACAAAATTCAAAAATCTCTCCCCACCCTCTTGACAGCGGCCTGTATTTGTTGTATCATTATGCTAACACAAGAGAACAGGAGGCAACCCGAATGGCCTGGTCATTTACGTCCCGTGCCCCCGTGTATATGCAGATCGTCAGCCGTATCCGCGCCGATATCCTCGGGGGAGTATACAAGCCCGACGAGCAGATCCCTGCGGTGCGCCAGCTGGCCCTGCCGGCGGGCGTCAACCCCAATACCATGCAGAGAGCCTTCACCGTTCTGGAGGCTGAACAGCTCTTCATCACCCGCGGCACCATCGGCCGCTTCATCACCACCGACACCGAGGTACTGGCAAGGGCCCGGGAGGTCATGCGCCGGGAGACGGTGGCGCGACTGGTGGAGGAGGCCGCCGCCGTGGGGATCTCCCCCGAGGAGCTGATCGAGGGCATCCGCGCCTATGAGCGTAAAAGCACCGCCGATACCGGTGAAGCATCCCAAGAAACCACCACCCAATGAAAGGAGTGAAACCGCATGAACAACGGCATGATCCCCGCACAGGATAAGCCCGTGGGCTTCGACCCCGCCGCCCCCATCCTGTCCTGCGTGAACCTCAACAAAAGCTACGTGGCCTCCCGCCCCGTCCTACACAATCTGAATATCTCCCTGACGGGAGGTAAGATCGTGGGCCTTCTTGGCCCCAACGGATGCGGAAAATCCACACTTCTCAAGCTGGTATCGGGCATTCTGGTGCCCGACAGCGGCACCATCGAGGTCTGCGGTGTCCCCCAGAGCGAGGCCACCAACGCCCTGATCTCCTACCTGCCCGAGCGCACCTATTTCAATTCCTGGATGCGGGTGGATCAGCTCATCGAGTATTTCTCCGACTTCTTCGCCGATTTCGACGAGGCCTTAGCGCGCAAGATGCTCTCGGATCTGTCCATCGATACCACCGCCAAGCTCAAGACCCTTTCCAAGGGTAACAAGGAGAAGGTCCAGCTGGTGCTGGTCATGTCCCGCCGTGCCAAGCTCTACCTCTTGGATGAGCCCATTGGCGGCGTGGATCCCGCGGCCAGAGACTACATCCTGTCCACCATCATCGGCAGCTACAACCCCGAGGCCGCCGTCATCATCACCACCCACCTCATCCACGACATCGAGCCTGTACTGGATGAGTTCGCCTTCATGGGCTTTGGCGGCCGTATCCTGCTTGCGGGCATGGCCGACGAGGTCCGCGCCGAGCAGGGCAAGACCCTGGATGAACTGTTTCGGGAGGTATTCAGATGCTGAAGAAATGCTTGAAATACGATTTTCGGTCGGTGTTCCGCCTGTGGTGGATCCTGGCCGTCTCCATGCTGGGTGCCGCTGTCATCGCGGGTTTGGGCATACGCTTCTTCTCCCAGTGCACCGTGACCCCCGACGTTCCCGATGGGCTCCTTGTTCTCTCCAGCTTCGTCATGATCGGCTCTATGTTCTGCCTCATCGCCATGATCATGGGCATGACGGTCAGCTTCATTCTGGTCTTCTGGCGGATGTACACCCACTTCTACACCGACGAGGGCTACCTGACCTTCACCCTCCCCGTCAAGCGCTCTACCCTCTACCTTTCCAAGGTCATCATGGGAACGCTGCTTCAGGCCGCTACCATTCTGGTGCTGCTGGTCGGCATTCTCTTCATCGCCCTGGTGGTTCCTCCCACCGAGAGCGGTGAGTTTTTCCTGGATCCCGTGGTATTTCAAGGCGTGGGCGAAGCCCTCACCCAAATGTGGGAGGCCGCCGGAGCCTGGACCCTGCTGTGGATCCCCACGGTGCTGGTCATTATCCTGCTGCTGGGCCTGTTCCAGAGCGGTCTGATCTATCTCTGCATCACCATCGGTGCCGTGGTCGCCAAGAAGCACAAGCTCATCGCCGCCATCGGTATTTACTACGGCGTCAACACCGTGGTAGGTGTCGTGGGCGAATTCATCGTCATGTTCCTCATGGCAGGCGTCATTGCCATCATTGAGGCCGCGATCCGGACGGGCGGCGCTGTCATGGGTGTCACCGTTACCGCCGTTCTGTTCATTGTCGCCCTGGCCTTCGCCACCCTGGCCGCCGTGGTGCATTTCATGACCTTGAATAAGATCGAAAAGAAGCTGAATCTGGCGTAAAGGAGGATACGGATATGAAACTGAATATGAAACATAGCGTGCTTCCCCGCCTGCTGGCCCTGGTCTTTGCCCTGACGCTGCTTCTGACCGCCGCTGTCACCCCCGCCTCCGCCGCTGAGCGGGACTACACCCGCTGGGAGTACGACCCAGCCTCCGACACCCTGACCGCCACCTTCAGCGACGGCGACACCGAGGTCTACGTCCGCTACGGAGAGCCCTCCCGTCTCCGCTTCCTTCCCCTGGATGATTTCATCTACAAGAACACCGTGAAGATCGGTGACGTGACCTACCGTGTCCACGCCCCCCGGTTGGGCGCCGAGACCGTGGTGCTGACCGATCCCAACGACGGTTATCGGATCTACGTGACCCGTTCCCAAGAGAAAAGTCTGGATACCCTTCTGGGCCTGGAGAATCTCGCCCCCGCCCTGACCTATTTCGAATACGGCAAGCTTAAGTACGCCGACATGAGCAAGGGCTTCATGAGGGATCTGCGAAAGCTGAAGACCGATGGCGAGACCCTGCGGGGCAGTCTCCATGAGTTCCGTTACGCCCCTCGCTACGAGCTGTGGGGATACGACGACGACGAGTATCTGTCCGCTAACCTGGGTATGCTCTTTGATCTTGCCGGTGAGATGTACTACCTGGACGTGCTGGAGCTGCCCGATTCCGCCTTTGACGAAAGCGGAGCGCTCCTCCCCTCCGAGAGCCTGACCGTTACCCTCTACCGTCTGCCCGAGGAGCTGGCAGACGATGCCTACCGGGCCGTCTCTCAGGCCTACACCGCCTGGTTCGACACGGAGACCGAAAGCATATCCTCCGACACGGGCTACCCGAGCAGCGATGACGCCTCCACCGCCTTCATCTACTTCACCGTCGCCTTCCTGGGCATCGCGGTCCCCATCGCGCCCCTGGTGCTGGGTCTGTGTCTGCCTCACTCCGCTAAACAGGGGTACAAGAAGCGCTGGTATCTGCTGGCGATCTTCGGCGGGGCCTGGATGCTGTTGGGTATTCTGGTGCTGGTGATGATGATCGTGGCGTTGTAAGGCGGGGCGGAAAGGAGATTTACCATGAAGAAATGGATCCCTACGGTTTTGGCCATCTGCTTGCTCCTGTCCTTGTCGGCTTGCTCCTTCTACTCGCTCATGATGGATCCCGATGATTATACCGCCATCAGCTACAACATCGTGTGGACTCAATGCGAGGATGAGATCGAAAAGGATCTTTCGTCCCATTATTCTCGTGTTTTTTATCGGATCACCGACATACCGATAACCGATTTTGTCGCCTGCAAATGGCGTCCGGCGGGCATTGGCTCCGATGAATTTACCGTTCTTATGCAACACAAGGACTTTGAAGGAAGCCCGGAGCTGGATGCCTCCTGTTGTAAGCTGTTTACAGGTAGTTTTTTTGGTGACGATTGGCTGACCTATGGGCAACAGATCATGAAAACAGAATTGCTCACGATCGATCCTGCCATAGCAACACAGCTTATGGACAGCATCACGGCAGCCGAATATGTGGAGGAGTCGGATGAGCCTAATGGTTTCGCTTCGGAATACTTGCTTGACAGCGATGACAATGTGCTCAGGATCACGTTTGCAATAAAGGACTATGAGCATCTGTTTTGGACTGCGTACATTTTGAAATGCGAGGATCAATACTATATCGAAATTCAAGAGGATCTGTATAGGAGTCAATTTGTACTCTGTAGTGACGAATTAGCCGCTGTTCTGACAGAGGTCTGTGAAGAATACGGATTGCAGTAAGGCTCCACATCCTATAACGGACGAAACGCCCCGCCATACGGCGGAGCGTTTGCTATTGGGTTCAGGTCTCTTCCTCCACGGTCTCGGTCTCGGAGGCCTTTTGGTAGAGGTAATATTCCCCGTCCTTTTCCAGTACCAGGAGGTAGTCCTCCTGATCCTCTACGCTGTAGAGGATGTAGGTATGCTCATGGGGCAGGGTGGGATCTCCGTCGGGGGGCGTGACCTTCAGGGTCTCTCCCTCCTCGGTATCGGGGGGGAGGGTCACGGTCTCGGGCATCATGATGCTGCCGTCATCCTTGATCTTGCCCAACACCTTGTCGATGGGGTATTTCTTCAGATTCAAGCCTTTTTTTCCAATGACTCCCACGAGAACGTAGGTCTCGTCCTCGTAGATCAGGGCCTCGTGGTTGCTCTCCGCTTCCCATTCGGCCACGGTGGGATAAGAGTGGTAGGCCCAGAGGTAGAGCAGGGCCAGCAGTCCCAGGAGCAGAGCAAAGGCACCCACGGCGCGGAGGAGGAAAAAGGCACGCTTGGGCTTTTGGGGAGCGGCGTCGTTCTGTGCGGGGCTTGCTGCCAATACTTGGCGGTTTTGTTCTTCCATGATACTCCTCGTTTTCGATCAGTCGTGTGCCAACAGGCCCAGAGAGTTCATCCAATGGATGACGTGAGAGGCAAAGCCGTGGTTACAGCTGGCCTGGGAGGCCACCAGCTCCCACAGGGTGCCCGTGGTGTCAGCCATGTAGGTGAAGTAGCCCTTGATGTTGTCGTAGAGCTCGTCCTTCAGGCCGAAGCGGTCCAGAAGATCCAGGCGGAGGTAGTTGCCGATGAAGGCGTTAGCGGGCCAGATCTCGGGGTAGAGGCCCTTTTCGGCGCGGGCGTAGCCGAAGTCGTGGACCAAGGTATTCCACAGCCAAGGATGGGTCTCGGGGGTGGCGGTGCCGCAGAAGAAGGCGTAGTACTGGCAGGACTCGGTGCGCTCACCCGACAGGACCAGCTTACCGTCGCGGCGGTAGGCGTTATCGCAGTAGAAGCCCGAATCCGTCATGGACATCTCGTTGATGACGGCCTTGAGGGCGGCGGCCTTGGCGATGAGAGCCTCGTCACCGTACAGCTTGCCCAGGCCCTCCAGCATGTAGGCGTAGAGCATATTGGAGGCGAAGGAGACGTCCTGGGTCAGCTCGTTGGACTTGGACCACTCCAGGAACACCCAGGATTCCAGGTTCTCCAGCAGGCCGTACTCGTTCTCGTACTTCTTGAAGAAGTCCATGAGGGCGTACATTCTGTCCTTGGCGCCGTCCACGAACTCGCGGTCACCCGTGCGGGTAAAGTACTCGCAGAGCTCCACAGCGTACCACATGGCCCAGTTGGGGATGTAGGTATGGTCGTAGTGATCCGCAGGGTAGCACATGGGGAGCATACCCTTGGGAATGTACTCGAAGGACTCGGGGAGGATGAAGCACTGGAGGAAGGCCCGCTCCAGCCGGGACTTACCCGTCAGGGCGTACTCGACTCGCGCGGTGAAGAAGCTGTCGCACAGCCAGCCCGCCCGCTCACGGGAGGGGCAGTCCATGTAGATATCCACGGCGTTGGCGCGGTAGGTCTCGATGGCGGCGTTGTAGATGCGCTTCATGGTCTCGTCCTCGCCCACAAAGGAGGCGGTGATGGCCGAGGTGGGGAAGGCGATATGGTGGAGGCGGAGGCCCTTCAGGGTCATGGAAGCACCCTTGGCCATAATGCGGGCGTACTTCATGACGTGGGGCATGGCGCACTCCAGGCGATACTTCCCTGCCTTTGCGATGACGGTGATGATGTTGGACAGACCCATACGGAAGAGACGGACCTGGCCGTCCAGCAGGATCTCGTCGAAGATGATGAACAGCTCGCCGTCGTCCTCAGCCTCCAGGTCGAACTCGTAGATACCCGTGGTGTTGCAGGGGAACTCGATATCGGCGTAGGAGTCGGCGGGGAGGGTGATGACGTCAGCGGCTTCGGTGACGTCTACCTGGTCGTGGGGATCGCACTTACCGGCCTCGCGGTGGGAGGCGTAGTCCAGCTCGGACTCGCGGTAGGCCAGGTAGTGGGGGCCGATGTCGCTGATCTCGCGGGAGTTGTAGTAGCTCTCCTTCTCGGAGTAGGAGAGCTGACCGCGGTGGATGACCGAGACGGGGTAAACCAGCTCGTCCTCCTCTCCCATGGGGATATCGCGGCAGAGGAAGTGGCCTGCCACGGCGGGCTCCACCTCCACGGGGGTAGCGGTCGTGTTGGGGTTCACTTCATAATCAAAGGCACCCTCAGCGAGCTTGTAGGTTTCCACGAAGGTACGCTGGAAGGAGTAGCGCTGGGCCTTCTGCACGCGCTCGGTGACGGGGTAGGCCTTGAATCCGTCTTTTCCGGTAGCGGCCACGATCTCATCGCCCACGGTGATCTCGGCACAGAGGAAGCCGGGCTGGTTGAGGTAGGAGAAGGCGTTGACGTTGTAGGAGGCCACGCGGAGGGCGACGGTATTGACCTCCTTGGTAAGGTACTTCGAGATATCGTACTCGTCCACGCGGAAGTAGCCGTGGCAGCAACGGGCGGGGCCGTGGGCGACGTAGGCTCCGTTGACGGTGAGGAGGAAGGAGCAGGACGCGGCGGCGGCCAGCTTGACGGGTTGATCCGTGGCGGGGAGGGTAGCCACGAAGCAGACGGTGCGGTTCATGACGTGGGCGGTACCCACCTCCCAGACGGGGGTAGCGGCGCGAAATGTATAGTTGTGGGTCAGCATGATCTGTCTCCTTTCGGTGATGCGGATTGTTAGGCACAATCAGCCATTGTCAGTATTATACCATGTTCATGGGTAAAATGCAATAGATTTTTTCCGAATGGGTTGATTTTTTTGGGGAATCGTGGTATACTCGGGGGGAAGAGATTGATTGGTGATCGTGTATGATGTCAAATTGCAGTTTATCGTTCCGATAAACTGCAATAGTGAAATACGCCTTACGGCGTGTGAAATGCCTTCGGCGTGAAATACGCGCGTCGCGCGTGTGAAATTCGCCCGTTGGGCGAGTTGCGGAAAGAAACCCTACGGGTTTCTATTCAATTAAAATTTAAAATAGACAGAACCGAAGGTTCTGCACCTCCACTTGCCCGAAGGGCAAATTTCACACTCGCTTGCGAGTATTTCACATGCGCTTCAGCGCATATTTCACGCGCGCAAGCGCATTTCACTTGGGTTTAGCGCAGAGCGATAAACCCAAATTT
>JAZNJA010000163.1:0-31213 GCA_045577755.1 Eubacteriales bacterium | reverse complement strand
TCCGAAGGCGTGGGCCAGGGAGGTCTTTCCCGTTCCCGACATTCCCTGCAGGATCAGGATCCTGGACACCGCCATCCCCGCCACAAAGCGGCGGATATCGTCGATGTCGTAGTAGAGATTCAAGCGGCTGGCGGCGTAGTTGCGGAAATCCTCGCAGAACCGCTCCAGGGTCACCTCTCTGTCGTAGCGCACGTGGCCGTAGCTTCCCCGATTCTCGTCGATGCGGGTCAGCATACAGAAGCGTTGCCCCGTGGGAGTCTCGGCCTCGGGGGGAGCGAAGGGTTCCTTGGCTGCTTGGGAAGCCTTTCGATCCCGACTCCCCATCAGCACCGCCACCACCAACGCGGCCAGAATGGACAGGATCACAAAAATATAGATGACAATGGCGGTGTCGGAGGTCAGCAGGCTCGGAAGCCCGCCCGCGCTCCCCAAAAGCGCGATGAACGGATGGGGGGGTAGGTACAGCATAGCGGTTCTCCTTGTGGTAGGTCAGATAACGGTAGCGCCCGATTCCTTGACAGCGCGGCGGCAGAGGGCCGTGCGATCCTCTCCCAGCAGGCTGTCCAGAGTCTCGCTCAGGCTTCGCTCCTCCTTCGGGAGCTTGCCATCCAGGGCGTGGAGAAGGGAGGGGATGAGTCTGACGGCCAGGGTCTCATCCAGGGCCGAGGCCTCCTCCCCGCCGCCTGCCAGCAGAACGGCCAGATAGGTCTCCAGACCCAGCCAGAGCTTATTGCTCACGCGGAATTCACCAAAGCGGGCGGCGTAGGCCTCCAGGCGGTCCAGCCGCTTCCAGATCTCCTCGTCCACAGTCAGGCTCGAGCGGACACGGTCACAGAGATAGACCATCTGACCGTAGCTAAAGCGGCGGAAATCGGTATGTCCCTCGGCGGGAGACGTCATCTCCATCGAGAGCCGCTGGACCGAGGCGATCTCGCAGACGTGGTCCGGCAGGGCGGTGACAGGCTCGTCCTTCATGTTCAGAATAAACCAGAGGTTTTCAGGGATGGTATAGACCGTTTCCTCGCCTGCGGGGGAGAGGGCGGTGACGGCGCACCGACTCAGGGGGGTACGCGCATAGCGGGCGAAGGGGACGAAGTAGGTGGGCATATCGGCACCCGCCACATCGGTCAATGCCGCGATATGGATGCTCTCGGGATGGGCGCGGGCGGCCTCCATGGCGTTCAGCACTCCTCTGGGGTGAGTCTCTCCCTCCTCGGTGTCCCGCAGAAGCACGTCCCGCTCGCAGGCATAGCCGGCGTCCACGCGGTCCAGATGCAAGGGACAGGCAAAGTACTCGCAGAGCAAGGTCATGAGGGCGCGGAAGCTCTCCTCCTCCATGTGGCGCAGTACCACCAGACGGGAAGCGGCCAGGGAGGCCAGCAGGCTGCGGGCGGTGCCCTCGCTCAAAGTCACCCCCCGCTCGGCGGCCAGTATAGCCAGCTCGCGGGCAGCGACGGGCAGAGTCAGCTCCTTATCCACGTCAGCGAAATGATCGTAGGGGCCCTCGGGAGTGGAAGCCGCGGTTCCCTCCTCGGGGATATACAGCTCTGCCTCGACCTCCGCGAACAGAGCCTCTGCCGAGGGTACGGGGATGGTATCCGCGCCCTCGAAAAGCTCAAAGTTTGCCTGCTCGGCCGCTTCCTGATCAGCGGCGTGGCGCTTCTTTCGGTCCAGAATCTCCAGGACAAAGAAGGCGGCACCTCCCAGGGCCAGCAGGGCAGCCACGATATTGAGGAAGACCGAGTTCGACGCCGAGACGACGTCGTATATTTTCACGCTGACCGCCAGAACCAGGGCGGCGATCCCCACGACGGGGTTGCGAAGTATGGCTTTCATAGGCGTATACGGTGCCTCCAATGTGTATTGATCTGTAAGGATGTTGGATCGGTTGGGCAGGGTATCGGAGAGGGGGCGCTCCTCGGGGGTGAGCGTATCCTCGCCCCATTCCCACGCGGCCGTCAGGCGGATATCCGATACCGACGCGCCGACGTACAGGGTATAGCTTCCCCGCTCGCTGCAGAATCCCCCCCGTGTCCCGTCGTAGACGGGCAGACTCTGGAGAGGTAGCTCTACCGTGACCGAGGCCCCGGGAGACAGCTCCACTCGCGCGAAGCCCAGAAGCTCCTTGCGGGGTCTGGCCACCGCCGAGCCGTTCATGCCCAGGTAGACCTGGGGGATCTCCACGCCGGGCCGCTCTCCCGTATTCCGCACCGTGAAGCGGACTCGCCGTCCGTCGACGGTGAGGTCGCTGTAGGTGAAGGCGGTGTAGGTCAGGCCGTAGCCGAAGGGATAGAGGGCGCCACAGCCCAGGGTATCGAAAAAGCGGTAGCCCAGGAGGGTGCCGACCCGACGGTCACGGTACTCCCCGAGGGGATCCCAGCGGCCTGTCAGGGTGCGGGTCAGCCGTCCCGCGGGGGCACGCAGACCCACAACGGTCTCCAGCGCGACGCGCAGTCCCGCCCACGTCTCGTGAGCGGCCAGCATCACCCCGGTGAAGGGGCACGGGCCGTGACAGAAATCCATGCGGGGGGCCCGCTCGGTGGAGAGGATGGCGATCACGGGCTTTCCCGTGGCGGCCAGACGGTCGCAGAGGGCCAGCTGGTCCGGGGGGAGCGTGGGCATACCGCCATCGGCGTGCGCTCCGTCCCGCAAAAGGAGAAGCAGCACATCCGCCTCGGCACAGGCCAGGGCCGCCTCCTCTGCCAGCTCGGCGGCGCGGCCGCTCAGCAAAGGGTTCGGGCAGGTGCTGTCATACCCCCGCGCGATCCCCACGACCTTATGGCCGCGGGTGGCCAGGAGAGCGGCACAGCGAGAGGCCGCCGGCTCGGCGGCTGCGGTCTCTCCCACCAGGCACAGCCGCATGGGCTTTTCCAAAGGGAGGACGCTCTTCCGATTCTCCAGCAGAATCACCGACTCGGCAAAGGCACGCAGAATCAGAGGATCCTCCTCGGACAGACGGGGCTGAGAGGGGGCAGGACCTAAGGCCTCCGCAGGGGCGGCTCCGGTCTCGAAGGCGATCTCCTCGGCGGGTATTTGGCCAACGGGAGCGGGCTCCTCGATGGGGGCTTGGTCCATGAAAGATACTTCAGCGGGCTTGTCTCCCTCCGCGGGAGCTTCATGGGAGGGCACGTCCGCGGGAGGCACTACGCCCGTGGAAGCCGCCTCGGAAGCCGTCTCTTCTCCGGAAATCTCGGAGGAGAGCGCTTCCGCCACCGCATCCGTGACGGGTACGGTTCGGGGGGCGGCCGGACGGTGCTTCCCCACCCGCTCGCAGGCGGCGGCGAAGCACAGGAGGCGATCCACCGCATCATCCAGTGCCTCCTCGGTGAAGACCTCGCCTTCCCGGATGGCGGTATCCAGATCGCCCATGGTTGCCTGGCCCCGTTCCATGTCGGCGCGAAGCCGTCTGTAGGCGTGAAGGGCGCTTTGCAGAGCGTCTGCCGATCCCTTTTCACAGATCAGACCGTCCCGTAGGACCTTAACGGTATGGGCACCCGTAGCCTTACGGCACAGGAAGAAGACGGTTTCATCCTCCCTGTCGCGGTCCCGCAGGGCCTCGGCGGCGGCTGTGTCCTCCACCGTCAGGGCGGTGAGCTGTCCCCGACGGAGCAGAGTGCGGTAGGGACGGGTCAGCCATTCGGCCACGGTGCGGGGTGGGAGCGGGGAATCCAGGCAGGCGCGCTCCGCCGGGCTGAAGCCCAACCCCTCGGCGCATACTGCCCGACCCGCGTCGGCACAGCCCGCCGCGAAGCCCGATGCCAGCTCACAGGACAGGAACGGATCCTCAGAAAGGCCCGTCATCAGGGGACTGACGGTTGCCTTGGCACCGGGAACCGAGACCAGGCATACCTCCCCCTCGGTATTCTGTCCCATCCTCTCCGACACAAGGCGAACCAGCTCCACGTCCCAGGAGCGCGCCAGCACAGAGGAGGACGGGTAGCCACCGAGGCCACCGTCCCGCATGGAGGCGCGCTGTACCCGCGGAACACCGAGCATGGTCATCTCGGGCTCCGCCAGGGAGGACAGATCGGTCAGCAGACGGATCTTGGCCGTCTCTGTAAGCTGACTGATGATGTGTTGGTAGGTTCGCATAACAGACCCTTTCGTAATGGTGGGTGTAGGCTCGCCCGCGCCGGGCGAGGGGGATCAGCTTACGGAGAGATCCTCTGAGGGGGGGAGGGTGGAAATCTCCGTATACCGGGTATAGGAAGCCGCAGAGAGAGTCCATCCGCGGTCGTCCTTCTTAGGAATATAGGGCAGAAGCATGAGCAGCACCATGGTCAGCAGCGCGGCCAGCACCACGGGCCACAGAAGGGTGACCTTCCGATCCTTCAGGGAACGCACCGACAGATCGGAGACGTCCGAGAGGCCGACGCTCTCGCCGCCGCGGGGATCGTACTGCCAGGGCTCCTCGGGGCGGTAGCTCTCGGTCACGCGGGTACCCTCCACCCGAAAGACACAGGCACCGCAACGGGCCTCGGTGAGGCTCACCCGCACGTCGGCGCACAGGATCTCCACGGGGATACCGCAGGGAGGAACGAAGCTCTCTCCCCGCTCCACCGTCGGCAGGTCCGAGGCAGCATAGGTCACGCGGGACACCCCCAAAGAGGCGCCCACGGCGCTCAGCTGCTCCACCTCCAGCGTCATATGGTCGGGCATGACGGCGCCGTCCCGTCCCCAGCGAAGGAGGAGGAAGCGCTGTCCCTCCCGCTCGACGATCACGTATTCCCGCACCGTCGGAAGGCCGTCAGGCTGGGGAAGACGGTAATCGGCGCGGAGGATGACCCTTCCGCCGTTGTCCTCGGGGAGATCGGCGGGCAGGCCGGGCTTTGTGATGGGCTTCACGGTTCTTCACCGCCTGCGCAGGGCGAGGCGTCCTTTCGTTGAAATGGAGAAGACTTATCTCAGGGCTTGCGGACGCGGATGCGGCGCAGGTAGTAGCGGAGCAGTGTCCAGGTGGCACAGACGGCCCCCAGCAGCACACCCACAGGAAGCATAACCGCGGCGGAGGGGGGCGTCACGCGGGGAAACGCCATGGTCAGGATATAGGACAGACAGTCGTGAATGAGCAAGGACACGGCCGCTGTGGTCAGCACCGCAATGCCGCCGAAGAGGCCCAGACTCAAAGGAGAGTAGGTGGCGCTGATCCGTCGGTTCTCGTACATATTATCCACGCGGCGCACCGTGACCGAAGCGTAGGCGGTGGCGGCGGGGAGTCGGACGGGACGGCTCTCACCGCGTGCGGTGACCCGCTCATCCACGCGGAGCAGGTCCAGCAGACGCCCCTTGACGTCAAAGGCCGCCACGTCGTAGCGGATATAGGCCACTCGGGGATGGAGACGGCAGCGGATGTAGGCATGCCCGTCCCTCGTGAACAGGGCATACGCGGGCATGAAGCGGCGGGCGGCGGGCTCGGGGGCGTATACAACGCCCCGCTCGACGGCGGGAGCCTCCCCCTCCGATCCCCCCTCGGAAGCCGCGGGGAACACAACCCGACGGAGTCCCCGATCCCGGATATCCGCGGGCTTCATACGCAAGCGAAGGGTCACCCGCGGAAGGACGGAGGTCATGAAATACAGGTACAGGGCAAAGCAAACCACCAGAGTAACGGCTTTTTCGGCCAGCATGGCGATCTCTTCCATGGGCAAGCTCCTTTCTTGGCGTGATGGGAAACGGGGCGGGGCAGATCAGCGGCCGCCCAGATAGTACTTGAGGAAGGACTCGAAATCCGAGGCGGTGACGTCCTCCATGCCGCCCATTTGCTGGACGATGGCGGTGGCCGCCATTTCGGCCAGGGTCTCGGGCAACTCCATGCCGTACTGCTCGGCGTACTGCATGGTGTATTCGGTCATGGATTCCACCCGATCCGCGAAATCGGTATCCAGGCCGTTGACCATATTCATGGCATCGGCCAGATCCCCCATAAGGCCGCCGTAGATCTCGTCCGAAAAGTTCTGCCACTCAATGGCCGAGGCCATCACGCGGAGGGCTATGTAGGTAAGCTCGTCGGCCAGGTGGGCCATACAGGGGTTCTTTTTCAGCTCGTCGTAGATCTGTCCCAGTACGCCATCGCTGTCCAGATCATTGGCCAGCTGGCTGTAGTCCGGGTTTTCCAGAAGACCGTTCTCCACGGCGATGAGGTATACCTTCAGAATGGTGGTCACGTCCCGTCCCACGCAGTCTGGCGTGGACTCGACGCAGACCTGCAGGGCTCCGTCCATCAAAGGGTCAATGAGCTCTCCGCAGGCGGGGCGGCTGATCTTCATAAAGCGGCCGCCCTGCAGCCAGATCTCGGCGGCATTGGAGAGGAAATCCGCCGCCAGCAGGCTCGCGATACAGGAGCTGTCGATCTGCGCTCCCAGGCTTTCCAGGATCTTGCGCTGGGCGGCGGTCATGTCCTCGGGCTTGGACAGCACGCTCATGACCGAGCCGGTATCCTCCAGGAAGGCGCAGAGGGTCTTGACCTCTCGGCCTACCGAAACGGGTTGGTCGTTGATGCGGGTGGTGGCGGTAGCGTCGTAAATGATCCCGCCTCCCGCGGCGTACAGCAGGGCCACGGCGGGGTCGTCGGTAAAGGTCTCCACGGTCTCCACGGTGCCCGCGCCCAGCCCCAGGGAGGACAGGCGGATATTCATGGATTCCAGGGCGTTCAGCACAGTGCCGCCCGCGTGGAGGGTCCCGATCACGGGGGAGAGCAGCATCAGGGAAACGGCGAAGCCGCAGAAGCCCCCCGCCACGCCGCCCAGGAGGCGGTCATGACGACGGTACCAGGGGGCGTGCGCCCCCTCGTAGCCCACGTCGTGAGCCGAGGGACGCAGGCAGGTGCGGTTCAGGATCGATACGGTCAGGCGGAGGATCAGGCGCAGCAGGATGAAGAAGGCTACAAAAAGCAGAGAGCTGAGCAGAGCATCCACGGCCCCCTCGACAATGGTATCCAGATGGGGGAACAGATCCCGCAACGAATCCGACATGGGGAGCAGGCGCAGAATGATCTCGGTGATCATGGGAGTCGGGTAATCCGACAGCCGGACCGACAGCGCCGTAGCGCCCAATGCCGCCAGCAGCACGCAAGCGAGAGCCAGGAGACTCTTGGACAGCCCCCGCCTCACACCGCGAAAGGCTTCAATGAACACTCCCAGCCCGACAGCCAGTAAAAGAACCGCCGAAAACATGGTAAATGACATAGGATAAACCTCGTTCTATGGTGAGTTCTGTGAAATGTGTATACCTTATTTATTATATCATACCACAGTTTCGCCATTCTGTCAAGCAAAGCCATTCGGTATTTACAGTATGCTCATGTTTGATAAGGTGATTGTTCAAAATTTTCACCTGCTTTTCACTTTACCCATGGCGCTGAGGGCAACAAAAAACCGACCCTCGGGAGGGTCGGTCATGCTTTCAGATGGTCGGGGGCGGGATATCTCCCGTTTTGATCAGCTTGCGCAGGCTGTCCAGATCCAGGCACAGTACCCCCTCGTGCCACAAAGGCACGCACTTCTCCGAGACCCCTCGGTAGGCGTTGTGCCTGTCCTCCCCCCGAAGCTCCATGGTCAGGGCGTAGGGATGGGGGTAGAACAGATAGACCCGAATGACCCCCGCAGGGGCCATGAGGAACACCCGATCCACGGGGCGGGGGAGGCATTTGCGGTAGCCGAAATCGTACATCATGACCCCGCGGCCGGTTGGGAAGAGGTAGTTGGTCTTGGCTTGCCAGCGGTCCATGTCCCCGATGCAGTATTCGGTGGTCTTTCGGAGGGTGGGGATCACCTTGACCGCCAGGGTGCAGGCGGGCTCACCCGTATCGGGGTGGGGCAGGTCCACCAGGAAGTCGTAGCGTAAGCGTCTCCCCAAAAGCCACCACAAGGGATGGCGGGGGCGCAGAGCGATCCTTCCCTTTCGGCTGTCGGCGATGAGCTTGGCCAGCAGGAAGGCCCGCTTGACCAGGTAGCGCGCCATCCACCACACGCAGGCCAGGGCCATGGCTCCCAGCAGGAACAGCCCGATCCAGACCCAGCCGTTCAGACGGTCCAGCCAGGGTCTCATGGGCACACCCATCTTTCCTGACCGTCGTTGTAGACCACCAGGATCACGGGGGTCTCCCCCATGACCACGTCGGGGATACAGCCGCTTTCGGCCAGGGCCTTCATGGTGGCGGGGATGAGACAGCCCATGGCGCCCGCATGCAGGTAGGCGGTGCGCCCGTCCACGTGGTCGGGGATACGGTTGACGGTGCGGCCGATCAGAGCCTTGATGGGTTTCCCGACGGCCTCCATGGCGGCGGGGACCAACGACCGCAAAGCGGCCTCCCATCTGTCCCACTCGGCCAGGGTCATGGCGGGGATATCCAATCGGATCTCGTCATGCCCGTCGCGGCGAAGGATGTGCATTCTCTCAAATTCGGGAATCAATTCGAAGATACGGTGATCCGCGGGCTTGACGGTGTCGGTCATGAAGGAGGCGTACAGCTTCAGGATCTCGTTGAGTCCGAAGGAATACTTCATTCGCCCGTAGTTCCAGTGGGTATTCCCAAAGAGAGACTGATAGTCCATCATCATGGCCATCTGCATGGGCAGTTCCCCCTCACGCTCCGGGGGCTTGACGTAATTGATCCTCACCGGCCCCGAGCAGCTGTACCTGTGAGCATACAGCTCCGTACCGTATTCGTACACCGTCCCCGTGGCCAGCCACCAGCCTCCGTTGGGGCGAGGGGGAGGTGTCACGTCGGGCTCCCGCATATTCATCTCGGGAGAAAACAGCAGGTTGCCGATCATCTGATTGGCCAGCATGAGACGGAAGGTGGCGGTCTGCTTGGGGGAATAGGTGTGAGTAGCCGAGGTCTCATCCTCCCACAAGTACGCCAAGCCCTCCTCCATCACCCGCCACAAAGCGGGCGCGATCCGGGCGGCTAAGGCCTCCTGGGCCTCCACATCCCCGAAGCCCTCTTCCTCGGTCTGCATGAAGATGCGGGTGTAGACCAGTCCCCCGGGGGTGCGCCCCATCATCTCACCGCGCACCAGGATGTCCACCTCGTGCTCCACGTAGGGGGTAGGGATCCCCAACGCCGCCGAAAGATCCCGGATGCTGATGGGCTTCTCATAGGCCAGCACCAGAATGTTCTGGGCGATCAGGGACTCCACGTAGCAAAAGGGCTCCCCCTTTTGGCTGACGTTGCCCCAGATCCCGATGCTTACCCGCTTGGGCGCGTAGGACACCTCGCTGTAGGGGCGGGTGTCGGCGGTAAAGTTCTTCTGTTCCTTCTGCATAGCTTCTCCTGCGGCTCTGACCGATGGGGGCGTGGTCTCCCCCTGTAGGTGCTTGGTAACGGTCTCCTTCATCTGCCCCCGCCCGTCGGACAGGCGGGATTTCACGGTGCCCACGGGAACACCCAGAGCCTTCGCGATGGTCTCCACCCGCTGTCCCTTGACGTAGTGGCGGTACACCACCTCGCGGTAGATGGCCGCCAGCCGTCCCAGGGCTTTCCGCACGGCTTCCTCCTCCAAAAGGAGCTGCTGCCGCTCCTCGGGATCAGCATCGTCGGGGATGGTCTCCAGAATGGTCCCGTCGTCGCTCAGCTCCACCTCGCGGCGGTACTTGCGGCGCAGGTAGTCGCAGAGCCGCCGCTCGAACACGGTGCGGAGATAGCCCGCCGTATTCTCGATGCGCTTCCCCGCCCGCAGATCCTGCATCCAGGCCAGCACCGTATCCGAGACCACTTCGTCGGCCTCGGCGGCGTTACGGGTGCGGGTGTAGGCGTAGCGGGTCAGCTCCAGGTAGGCCTCATCAAAGGCGGGGGTGTCCAGGATATCCGTTATGGGGTGGATGGAAGGAATATCGGTCATAGTCGCGCCTCCTTTCTTGCCCTTACTGTCGTACGAGTGGCGGTTCGGTTGGGTATTTGAAAGCAGAAAAAGCCGTTCTTTTCGCGCGGCGGGGTGGGTACCAACAAAAAAGCGGGGGAGAGCCCGTCAGAAGGGTCTCTCCCCGCATGGATATACAGCGGCACTGCCGCTGACCGTAGGGGTGCGGAGTCTATGCCGGGGTTTACTCCTCGTCCTCAGCATACAGCTGCTTAGCTTGCTGCTGCTGGGCGGTCAGCATCATGTCCTTGACCTTCATGAGGCGAGTGGTATTGCCGCGCTCGTTCTCCTCCAGCTTCATCTTGATGGTTTTGATGGTCTCCAGGTAGCGAGGCATCATGATATACTCCAGGGCGTTGACACGGCGGCGGGTCTTTTCGATCTCCTCGGCCAGCATCTGGGCGGTCTTCTCCATTTCGGCCAGGCGGACCAGATCCTCCAGGATGCCGTTCAGCTCCCTGGCGGCGGCATCCAGCTCCCCCGAGGTGAAGGCCATACCGTAGTTGTAGCCATCGGCGCCTCCATCGGACAGGACCTGGAGAGAGAACACGGGCACCGTCACGCTCATGACGTTCTTGTAGGTGACGTCCAGCTTCCCTTCCTTTTTGGGCAGGATGAGCGCCTCCTTGAGCATCTGAGGGCTGGCTGTGGCCGAGGCGATGCTGAAGCTGCTGTGCACCTTCGCCAGAGAGGCCTCTACCCGCTCGCGGAGCTCCTTATTCTCGCGGACGACCTCGAGGAACTTCTTCATCAGCTCGTCGCGCTTGTCCTTCAGAAGCTTATGGCCGCGGCGCGCCGTAACGTAGCGGGCTTGTACCTTCTTCAGCTCCATTCTGGTGGGATTGACTCGTAATTCTGCCATGGTTTTGTCCTTTCGTGGGGATGGAGAACGAGGGGCTTTGCCCCTGTCCCCCGCTTAGGGCCCCTTTTGTAAAAGGGGTCTTAAGCATCTCCGAAAACTTTCAAATAGGGGATCCTAAGGTCATTTTTCGATGAGCTTGATGCTCTTGATGTACATGGTGTCACCCACCTCGCTCTGGTCGAAGAAGTCGAGGCGGAGGGTATGGATATCTCCCTCCCACCCCTTGAGGTTGGTCAGGTCGATGGTGATGGTATGGTACTCACCGTCTCTCTTGATGGACTTCATCACCTGATAATTGGCATCCGCGGCGGTCACGCTGCCCGCGCAGTAGAACACCTGCAGGTTGATGGCCTTGGACGAGGTGTCGGTGGGACACTTGTAGGTGATCTCCAGGGTCTTGTAGTCGTCAGCCAGCAGAGTGGTGACAGACTGACTGAAGCTCAGGTAGAACAGGGCATCGTTGCCCGTGACCTTGCACTTCAGAGCTTCCTCGGTCATATCGTAGGTGACGGTGGCGCTGTTCGCGCTTCCGATGGCCTTTTCGGTGCCCTTGACCGAGAAATCCAGATCGGTGTAGTCGATCTCCTTGAGATCGGGGAGTCTGTAGAAGCCGTCCTCGATCTTGTCGGTGACCACCACCTTGATCTTGCAGGTCTTGCCCTTGAGGGACACGGTGACCTCGGTCTCGCCCGTCTTCAGAGCGGTGACGATACCCTTATCGTTGACCGCAATGATGCTCGGATCATAGTCCTTGAAGGTGATGGCTTCGGTCTGCTGATCGGTCACGAAATACTCGGTGAAGGAACCGTCAGCCCACTTCATCTGAGCGCGGAGCTGAGGCTTGTAGAGGCTGCGCTCTCCGAGGTAGATGGTGTAGGTGTCGTGGACGGGCACCAGCTCCAGAGCCTTGGTGGCGGAGCCCTCCTGCTTCTCCTCGGTGACGACCACGTGGAACATGCAGGACAGCTCGCCGTAGTACAGCTCCACAGCGGTGGTGCCTGCGCCCTTGACCTCTACCTTCCACGTATCGTTATCAATGGTACACACCGACTCGTCGGCCACCACAAAGCGGAGGCCTCCGGAGCTCTTCTTCAGCGGGCTCTTCTCAAAGTAGGTGTCGAAGACGTTGATGCGGAGGGTGAAGGAGCTGCGGCCCACGTAGGTCTCATATACGTCCTGCTCGGGGCGGATCATAGCCAGCTGGCGCTGATCCTTGGGCACGGCGGTACCGCGGACGAACTCCTTGATGCAGGGCTTGGCCAGCTCGACACTCAGATCGTTGCCGTCGGAGAGTTTCAGGGTAATGGGCTGAACGCGGGTGTTCCAGGTGCCCCAGCCCTCGCCGTAGGCGTAGATGACGCGGAGCTTGTCGGCATCCTCGGTCAGGTTGATGTGGCCGTTTCTGCGGGAGGAAATACCGGCGTTGTGCAGATGGGAGAAGGTGCCCTCGCGGACGGCGTCCACCATCTCGAAGGTCTTACCGTCGTTGGACTCGTACACGGCAACGTAGCTGGAGGGGCCCATACGGGAGCCGGTGGCGATGCCGATGAACTTGCCCCACTCCTCCACGTACTTGACGTCGATGGAGTCGGTGCTCTTCTTGACGGCGGTGCCGTGATGCTGCAGGGTAGCAGGCCAGTTCTCATTGGTGGCATCAGCGGTAGCCACCATGGTGTACTCGCCCGAGGGAGCGGCGTTGGTGTAGTAGATATACAGGGTGCCGTTCAGCTCCACGAAGGAGGGCTCGCCCATACCGAAGCTATGGTAGTCCTCGTTGTAGTAGAAGAGGGGCTGAGGCTTATAGCCGCCCCAACCGCTTCCGTTCCACTTCTCATAGGGGCCGTCGGGATTCTTGGAACGGGCCACGAAGACGTTGTTGCAGGCACCCGTCTCGTTGAGGGTGGAGGTGTAGCCCAGGTAGTAGTAGCCGTTGAAGTAGACCACACCGGGGTCGCAGTTGGAGAAGTGATCGTAAGAGCCCTGGGTGGGGGTCAGAACGATCTTCTCCTCGGACCAGGTGGCACCGCCATCGTCGGAGCGGCGGTAGGAGATCCAGTCCCACTCACCGCCCGTGCCCACGCAGGCAAAGTAGGCGTGAACGGTCTGGCCGTCCTCCTCGTACAGGTAGGTCACGCCGTAGCGGTAGCCCCAAGACTGATCCTCGGGGAGGCGGTAGATGTCGTAGCCCTTGTCGGTAACGGCCATATCAATGACCTTGTTCTCGTCGGGCTTGACGGTCTCGATGCGGTTGGCCTCGAAGTAGTCGGTGGTGACCTCCTCGGCAGGCTCGGTCTCGGCAGGCTCGGTCTCGGGGTCGGTGCCCTCGGGCTCGGTGGGAGCGGCGGTGGCGTCCTCGATCGTGGTCGCCGAGGGATCGTCGGTGGTTACGGGATCATCTCCGTCGGTACAGCCCGCAAACAGGGCGGCGAGCAGCAGGAGAGTCAGACCCAAAAGCAAAAACTTTTTCATGATCGGTTTCCTTTCAGTATAGGGAGCACGGTCAAGGGGGAGATACGGGCTTGCGGGATCCGTGTCCCGTATCCTATGCTTACGGAAAATTACTTGGTAGGCCAGTACTTATCCACCAGCTCGGGCTTGATACGCTTCATTTCCGAGCGGGGCAGGATGGAGAGCAGCTCCCAGCCCAGATCCAGGGTATCCTCGATGGAACGGTCCTCGTTGAAGCCCTGGTTGATATACTTCTCCTCAAAGGCGTCGGCGAACTTAGCGTACAGTCTGTCCATGGGGGTCAGGGCGGCCTCACCCAGGACCACCATGAGCTCCTTGGCCTCCTTGCCGCGGGCGTAGGAGGAGAAGAGCTGGTTCATGGTACCCGCGTGATCCTCACGGGTCTTGCCCACGCCGATACCCTTATCCTTCAGACGGGACAGGGAGGGGAGCACGTCCACGGGGGGCATATAGCCCTTGCGGTACATCTCGCGGGAGAGGATGATCTGGCCCTCGGTGATGTAGCCGGTCAGGTCGGGGATGGGATGGGTCTTGTCGTCCTCGGGCATGGAGAGGATGGGGATCATGGTGATGGAGCCCTCGGAGCCCATCTTACGGCCCGCTCTCTCGTACATGGTGGCCAGGTCGGTATACAGGTAACCGGGATAGCCGCGGCGGCCGGGGACCTCCTTACGGGCGGCGGAGACCTCGCGGAGAGCCTCGGCGTAGTTGGTGATGTCGGTCAGAATGACCAGCACGTGCATATCGCACTCAAAGGCCAGGTACTCGGCGGCGGTCAGGGCCATACGGGGGGTGGAGATACGCTCGATGGCGGCGTCGGAGGCCAGGTTGATGAAGAGGACGGTACGGTCGATGGCGCCCGTCTTCTTGAAGTCGGAGATGAAGAAATCGGCCTCCTCGAAGGTGATGCCGATGGCGGCGAAGACCACGGCGAACTTGGAGTCGGAGCCTCTCACCTTGGCCTGGCGGGCGATCTGGGCGGCCAGGTTTGCGTGGGGCAGACCCGAGCCCGAGAAGATGGGGAGCTTCTGACCGCGGACCAGGGTGTTCAGTCCGTCGATGGTAGAGACACCCGTCTGGATGAACTCGGAGGGGTAGAAGCGGGCGGCGGGGTTGATGGGGGTGCCGTTGATATCCAGGGACTTGTCGGGAATGATGGGAGCGCCCTCGTCGATGGGCTCGCCCATACCGTTGAACACGCGACCCAGCATATTTTCGGAGACAGGCAGCTCCACGCCGTGGCCGGTGAAGCGCACCTTGGACTCGGCGAGATTCAGTCCCGCGGAGGACTCAAAGAGCTGTACCAGGACGTTGCGGCCGTTGACCTCCAGCACGCGGCAACGGCGCACCTCGCCGCTCGGCAGCTGGATCTCACCCAGCTCGTCGTACTTGACGCCCTCCACCTGCTTGACCAGCATAAGGGGGCCCGCGACTTCTTCTATGGTTTTATATTCACGAATCATGTTTCAGTACCTCCTATCAGAATGCCTTGGCATCCTGAACCAGCTTGTTCAGCTGCTCGGTCATCTCGGCGATGATCTTCTCTGCCTCGGTCTTGTACTTGGCGTAGGGAACCGCCTTGAAGCGGCCGATGCGCTCACGGACGGGCAGCTCGGAAAGCTTATCAATATTGGCACCCTCGGCGATGGCGCGGCGGGCCTTGTCCTCAAAGGTAAAGACCAAACCCATCATGCAGTACTGCTTATCCAGGGCGGTGTAGCAGTCCTCATCCTCAAAGGCGTTCTGCTGGAGGAAGTCCTCGCGGATGGAGCGGGCGGACTCCAGGGTCAGGCGATCCTCGGCGGAGAGGGCGTCCACACCAACCAGCTTGACGATCTCGTTGAGGGAGTCCTCCAGCTGGAGGGTCTTGAGACAGCGGCCGGTGTACTCCATCCACTTGGGGGAGACGTGCTCGGCGAACCAAGGCTCCAGACGGTCGCGGTAGAGGGAGTAGGAGTTCAGCCAGTTAATGGCGGGGAAGTGGCGGCGGTAGGCCAGGGAGGAGTCCAGACCCCAGAAGACCTTGACGATACGCAGAGTAGCCTGGGTCACGGGCTCGGAGATATCACCGCCCTGGGGGGAGACAGCGCCGATGGCGGACAGAGCGCCCATGCGGCCGTCGGAGCCCAGACAGACCACCTGACCGGCACGCTCGTAGAACTGAGCCAGACGGGAGGTCAGATAGGCGGGGTAGCCCTCCTCACCGGGCATCTCCTCCAGTCGTCCCGACATCTCACGGAGGGCCTCGGCCCAGCGGGAGGTGGAGTCGGCGATGACGGCCACGGAGTAGCCCATGTCGCGGTAGTACTCGGCGATGGTGATACCCGTATAGATGGAAGCCTCACGGGCGGCCACGGGCATATCCGAGGTGTTGGCGATGAGCACGGTACGCTCCATCAGAGACTTGCCCGTGCGGGGGTCGGTCAGCTCGGGGAACTCGCGGAGAACGTCGGTCATCTCGTTGCCGCGCTCACCACAGCCGATGTAGACCACCAGGTCCACGTCGCTCCACTTAGCCAGCTGGTGCTGGACCACCGTCTTACCCGAGCCAAAGGGGCCGGGGACGCAGGCGGTGCCGCCCTTGGCAATGGGGAACAGGGCGTCGATCGGCCTTTGGCCCGTGATCATGGGCTCGGCGGGGGGCAGCTTCTGCTTATAGGGGCGGGACACGCGGACAGGCCACTTCTGGACCAGCATGATGTCCTCGATGGAGCCATCCTCCAGCTTGAGCTTACCGATGCGGTCGGTGACGCGGAAGTCACCGGTATACAGCTCCATGACGGTACCCTTCTTACCGGGAGGGCACATGATCTTATGGGTGATAACGGCAGACTCCTGCACCGTACCGTAGACGTCACCCGCGGTGACGGTGTCACCGTAGCCCAGGGTAGCCTCGAAGTGCCAGAGCTTATCGCGGTCCAGGGCGGGCTCGTCGATGCCCTTGATGATGTTGGAGCCGTACTTTTCCCGCATGGCCTCCAGGGGACGCTGGATACCGTCGTAAATGGAGGTGATGAGGCCGGGGCCCAGCTCCACCGACAAGGGCGCGCCCGTAGACACTACCTTGTCGCCGCGGCCCAGTCCCGCGGTCTCCTCGTAGACCTCGATGGAGGCGCGGTCGCCGTGCATCTCGATGATCTCGCCGATCAGGCGAGCCTCACCGACGCGCACCACGTCGAACATATTGGCGTTCCGCATCCCCTCGGCAATGACCAGAGGACCGGATACCTTCAGAATTTTTCCTTCTACCATTTCTATGCTTGGCCATCATTCGATGGCACTCTCCTTTGCTTATTGAAAGGTGACTTTTTTTCGTATGATTCGGGCAGATTCCCGATCAGTCCTTGAACAGGATATCCGCACCGACAGCGCGTTCCACCGCCGACTTGATGGCGGCCATACCCGAGCCGTCCGACCCGGCGCGGCCGGGAATGGAGATCACGGCGGGAAGGGGGGAATCCTTATAGCGGGCAATGTCCTCGCCCAGCACCTTCGTGTAGTTCTCCACGATGAAGATGATGGCGTAGGTCTCATCCTTGGCCAGACGGTGCAGAATCTTAGCGGCGGTCTCGGGGTCGGGTGCCTCATGCACCGAGAAGCCGATGGCCATAAAGCCCATGACGCTGTCCCGCTCGCCTATGATCGCGATCTTATACATAGCTCACCCTCATCCTTTCCCGAATGACGTCGGTACCAAGACCCGCGTCCTTCGCGGCCAGCAGTATGCGGATATTCTTGACCGCGGTCTCGCAGCCCACCAGATAGCCTCCCGCCACGGGAGCGCCGAAGGGAATGCGCGCGCCCTCGCGGACCTTTTCCACGTAGAGGTCGTCGCAGGCCTTCTCCACGGCGTACAGAGGACGGGGATCGCCCTCCACGCCGGCCAGGCGGTAGTAGGCCGTGGGGGACAGAGCCTCCCAGAAGCCCGCCTCCCCCCGTCCGTAGGCATCACTGAAGAAGCGGGGCTCCAGGGTACCGCCCGACAGAAGCGCCTCGCTCAGGAAGGCTTCGCCCGCGGTGCCCATGCCCATCCGCAGGATGCGCAGGGTGGTCAGGAGATTGATCAGATCGATCTTGGTCTTAAGCCAGCCGATCAAGGTCCCGTCAGCGGTGGCCTCGACGGCGGCGGTCATGTCGGTATAGCAGGCGCGGTCCAGCACCGTATCGATGCGGCGAGGATCGCCCGTGCGGTCGTAGGCGTCCTGTGCCTCGGGGATGGCGGCAGCCATCGCGGCGGGAAACTCAGTATACTTCCCTTCCCGCAAAAGCTCCTCCACCCGCGCGGCGGGCACCGTACCGAAATCAAAGAGCATATCCTCCGCAGAAATGCCGCGGGCAGCACATTTGAGCGCGGCCTTGATATTGTTACAGTCGTAGGGATAGCGGAAATAGCGGAAAAGGGCGGGGTCGGGCACCGCGTGCTCCACCTCGTCGAAGGCTTCCCGCAATACAGCCAGCAGCATCCCCTCTCGGGCGGCGGAAACAGCCTCCCCCACGGGGGTACTGCCGTCAGCCTCCTCGGCGGGCTTGATGCCGTACTCGGCCAGTCTGTCCATGACCTCGTCGGAGGAGCGGGCCTCGACCAAAAGCTCCAGCCGCTCCCGTCCTACCAGGCGGTTCTCCAGGGAACGCACCCGCGCCGAGGCGTACATATATTCGGTTGGTTGTAGTTTCTTCATGAATGGATCTCCTCAGGCTCAGGTCGCATCGCCAAACAGGAGGCGGCTGACCTTGACCTCAGTCGCGCGACGAGTCTCAGCCAGAAGCATGGCCAGGGAGCAGTTGGTCTCCACAGGCCCGCACCGTAGGATCAGACCGCCGTCAATGGGGGCGGTATCCTGGGCAATACGCAGCTTAGCCAGCGCCGCGGGGGGACACTTGGCGCCCAGGCCGCCACGGAACTCCTCCAGGAGGCGCTCGCCGTACAGTTCGCGGTCATGGACGTTGAGCAGGATCTCGTAGGACTCGGGAGAGATGTCCTCCCCGTAGAGCCGCAGGCTCTCTTCCTCTCCCTCCAGCTGGCGCTTGAAGGAGGAGCGGAGCATCTTCAGAAGGATATCCAGATACTGCTCGGGATTCATGGAGCGGATCTTCTTTTCGGCCTCGGCATAGACCTCGTCCAGCACCTCGGCTCTGGCCGCCAGAAGGGCGTTGCGCTTGGCCATGGCGGCAGAGGATTTGGCGCGGACGATGAGTGCCTGGCACTCACGGTCGCTCGCCTCTTGCATGCGCTCCAGCTCGGCCTCAGAGGCCTCCTCATAGCGGGCGCGGATGGCGGCGCATTCGGCCTCGGCCCCCGCCATCAGCTCGCGGGCATCGGCCTCGGCGTCGGCAATGATCTTGCCGGTCACTTTTTCCAGTCCGGTCATGGTATTCTACCTTTCTTTCCTTTTTCAGCGAACCGTTCTCTCGATCAGGCGTTGAAGGGAGAGAAGAAGACCAGCAGCAGGGTGACCAGCAGAGCGAAGATGGCGTAGGTCTCCACCAGGGCGGAGGAGGTGATGGCCTTACCGGACTCGGCGGGGCGCTTGGACAGGAGGTTGATACCGGCGGCGGACACGCGGCCCTGGCGCACGGCGGAGAAGTAGCCGGACAGAGCGATGGGCAGAGAAGCCATGAGGTAGTAAGCGCCCTGAGCAATGGTGAGAGAGGTCAGATGCTCGGGGTTACCGAACAGACCCAGCATAGCCAGCATCAGGAAGGCGGCCACCAGACCGTACACACCCTGGGTCATAGGCAGAGCCTGGAGAGCCAGAGCCTTACCGAAGAGGGAGGGGTTCTCGGAGATCAGACCGCTGGCGGCCTCGCCCACGGTGCCGACACCCTTAGCAGAGCCCATACAAGGGAGAGCCACGGCCAGAGCGGCACCCAGCAGAGCCAGGTTGGTGCCCGAGAAGATGCCCTTCAGGACAACGGCGATGGTCTCACCGGCACCGGAGGTACCGGTCACGTCCGATGCGAATGCGGACACGGTGAAGAGGGACAGGACGGCCAGCAGAGTCAGGGCCAGGGCGGCAAGCTTCTTGAAAGTATTGGTTTTCATGATAGGTATATCTCCTTTGTAATTGTTTTTTTGTGATGTGGGGTGACGGGGCGGTCAATGCCGCTTGGAGGTAGGAGCTTCGGTCTTGTCCAGCTCGGCGTTGGAATACTCGGAGCTGGGGAGGGCGGGCTTGAAGCCAACGCCGCCGTCCTCGAAGAACTTTCCGAAGAATTCCAGATACTGCAGACGGCTGGTGTGGACGAAGGAGCCCAGCAGGTTGATGGCGATATTCAGCACGTGTCCGATGAGCAACACCACCACCAGCAGCACGAAGCCGATGGGAGTAGGCCCGCCCATGGTAGCCAGCAGGTTGAACACCTGGGCCATAACGGCAGCGGCCAGACCCAGAGCCAGGATGCGGCAGTAGGAAAGCAGGTCGGAGGCGTAGTTGATGAGGTCGTAGAGCCCCTTGAAGCCCATGAGGATCCGCATTACGGGATTCTTCTGAGCCCGTCCGTAGGTGGCGACGATCATGAGGGCACCCGCGCCCACCGTGATCCAGGCGGCGGTGGTATGGACTGCCAGAAGGCCCAGACCGGCGAACAGCACCCAGTAGGAGCCGATATCGAAGATAGCGTCGAAGACCTTCCCCTCCTTGCACAGCAGGACGAACTTGACGACCATGCCCGCGATGAGGTGAACGGCACCCATCGCCAGGGAAATGACCAGGAAGGCCATGGGGTTGTCCAAGGGATTGAGGGAAACGGGCTCTCCGCCCAAAGTAATGACCAGGCCGTTGAAGATGGGGTAGGCCTCTTTGGCCGCCTCAGCGGACTCAAAGCCGCCGAAGCCCGTCATCAGGGCATAGGGCAGATCGCCGAACCAGCCGCCGAATACGAATCCGAAAACGGCGCAGGAGATACCGCAGTAGGCGAACATATTGAGCATACGGGTCATGCCGGGCTTCATGTGCAGAAGCTTGGGTGCCAGGAATCCGACCAGCACCAGAAGCGCGCCGTAGCCCACATCCGCGAACATCAGTCCGAAGATGACGAAGTAGAAGATGCTCATAATGAAGGTGGGGTCGAAGGTACCGTACTTGGGGTAGGAGTACATGGCCACCACCCACTCGAAATTGGAGGCGAAGCCGTTGTTTTCCAGCAGAACGGGAGGCTCCTCTCCGGGAGCGGGCTCCGCCAACTCAAAGGCACAGGGCAGGCGGCCCAGCGCGGCGGCCACCCGTTGCTCCCTGTCAGCCGGGACCCAGCCCTCCAGCACCACGCAATGCTCGGTGGTTGCCAGCTTCTGCTTCTCCTCGGCGGCGACCAGGGTAGTCATCTCCAGGTCGTAGAGCACCTTCACGTCCTCCAGCATCTGGGAGAGGTGGCGAAGTCTGTCGTTCAGCTCCTGAAGGCGCACGTCCAGCTTGTCCATCCGCCGGACACAGCGACGGATATTCTCCGCTGCGGTCCCCTCGCTCGGCAGCCCCTTGAGGCTGACGCGGGTAAAGCCCCGTTCCGCCAGGGCGCGGGCAACGGCGTCGCTCTCCTCCCGCAGAAGCAGGACCGAGACGTACAGGGCGTTCTTATCGCGGCTGACCTCCTCCACCCCCGCGTGCAGAGACTCCAGAGCGCCGTCGGCCTCCGAGATGAGGGTCTTGGGCGGGAGAGTCCCCAGCCAGATCTCGCTGAGATGAGTACCGCCCGTACCCAAAGGGAGGGAATACTCACGCCAGGGCCCCAGGGCACGGCAGAGGGCCTCCAGACGGTTGTATTCGTTGAGGCACTCAGTCCGCTCGTCGCGGGTCTCCAGCACCTCGGCTACCACCGAGCGGGCGGCGTCGAAGCTGCCCGTGGCAACAAAGGTATCGGCGGCGATATCAATGGTCTTTTGATTCCATGGCTTGGTCTTTTCCGTGTAAGCATCCAGAAGCGGCAGAGCGGCGGTCACGTCGGCCACACGCCGTTCAGCCTCGGCCCGAGCCGCGTCGCAGTTGTACCGTAGGAGCGTCCCGCCGTCGGGCAGGTCTCCCAGGGGCACCGAGGACAGCTCGGTACAGCGCAGACGCATGAGGCGGCGAACCAGCCTGTCTGCGTCCCGCTCGGACGCCAGCACGGTCAGTTTTTTCATGACACTAACTGACATATCGTAAATAATCCTTTCCGGTCAAAGTGGCGGCTCAGATGTTGCAGAATTCCCACTCGATCAGCTTGATGGCCTCGCGGCTCTTATCCTGAGCGGCGAGACGCATAGCCTCGATGTCACCCTCGACCTCGTCGCGGCTCTGTATGATGAGGGTCACGGCACGCTTGCGCACGCTCTCCAGGCGGTCGTCCAGCCGGTCACCATTCTTCTCGGCGAGACGGGCGTTCCGCTCCTCGCATTCCTTCTCACAGGCCTCCACCCGGGCGCGGGCCTCCTTCTCGGCCCTCTTCCGTATGGCGTTTGCCTCGGTCTCTGCCAAAAGCACCCGCGAAATGGCTTCTTTTGACATGAATTTCACCTTCCTTTCGTTGAAAGCAGTCATCGGAACTCATTTTCCGTGCATATGAATGTTCTCAAGGTTTCTTATTTTACTATTGTACCACATTTCTTCGTGTATTTCAATAGGTTTTCGCAATTTTTCCAAAAAAGAAAAGCGTCTTCGCGCTGATGGCGAAGACGCTTGATTCACGCCCCCTCACGGTCCTCCGAAGGGGGATCCTGAACCGGGTATCCCAGAACCGACTCCATGTGGGAGGCGATGCGCTCCCTCAGCAGCTCCGCGATGGCGGCAGAGGACAGATGGGCGTACTCCTCATAGGGGATGGGCGGGAGGTAATGCACCTGGGTGTGGACCGGCTTCAGGCCCTTGATGCCGAAGGGCTTGAAGGAATCGATGATGGCCACGGGGACGATGGGGCGCTCCGAGATCAGGGCTGAGCGGATACAGCCGCTGCGGAAGGGATTCAGGATATTGTCCTGATCCTTGCGGTAACCGCCCTCGGGGAAAATGAGGTAGACCTTGCCCGCCTTGACCTCCTCGCCGATCTCGGTGATGCATTTCACCTGCTGGCGGACGTTCGTATGGTCGATGCGCTTGCCCCGCACCAGGGCCACGTACTCGTTGGCGATGGGCATTTTGGAGCGCTTCGCGTTCATCAGCACCCGGCAGGGGCGGGGATGGCCGTACATGATGCCCAGGGCGTCGTACTTGCCCTGGTGGTTGGAGTACATGATGTAGCCCCCGTCGGCGGGGAGATTTTCCAGGCCGTAGTAGGAGGTGGTGGCGCGGGCGGTCTTGGCTACCTTGCGGATCATGACCTTGCACAGCTCGTGGCAGTCCTCCTCAGAGTACCGCTCGGGGTGCCGCGCGTATTTGCGCATTTTGGGGACGAACCAGATGATGGAATGGATGCGCATGACGATGGTATAGTAGAAGCGGAACATGGCACTCTCCATATCGCCCATAGGACGACTCGAATATCCTTGATTTTTCCGTGGGAAAGCCGCGCCGGGCGACCTCCCGAACGGTGGTATGATAACACGGGTATGTAAATTGAATCTAAATTGCGGGAATTCGCCCGAAATCTCCCAAATCCCTTGACAAAGCCACGGTTTCCCTGTATAATATAATCAAATAAATTCAGTAAAGCGAGGTACGTCCCCATGCTCTATACCAACAACTGCCCCCGCCCCGAATTCCCCCGCCCCCAGTTTGACCGCGGCGACGCCAGCTGGCTCAACCTCAACGGCCCCTGGGAGTACCAGACCGACCGAGGACTTTCCGGCGAGCAACGCGGCTACCAGAACGGTGCCCCCTTCTCCGAGACCATCATTGTCCCCTTCTGCCGCGAGAGCGAGCTGTCGGGCATCGGAGATACGGATTTCTGCGAGGGCGTGTGGTACCGCAAGACCCTGACCCTTCCCGAGGCATGGGCCGGCAAGCGGGTCCTGTTCCATATCGGCGCCTGCGACTACTTCACCAAGGTGTGGGTCAACGGTCAGTACATGGGCAGCCACATCGGCGGCTACGTGGCCTTCTCCTTTGATATCACCAAGGCCTTGAAGGAGGGCGAGAACACCATCACCGTGGGTGTCACCGACCACCTCCGCACCGGCAATCAGCCCGGCGGTAAGCAGTCCATGCTCTACCACTCCCACGGCTGCTCCTACACCCGCACCACGGGTATCTGGCAGACCACCTGGCTGGAGTGCGTGCCTATGGACTACGTTGCCTCCACCAAGTATTACCCCGATATTGAGCGCAAAAAGCTGGTCATTGAAGCCTTCACCGTGGGCGGCGAGGGCATGACTCTGACCGCAAAGGCCTCCTTCGACGGCAAGGAGCAGGGCGTCGGTACCACGGTCGTCCACGGCGGCAAGGCTGTGGTAGAGGTGGAGCTGGACGAGCTGCACCTGTGGGAGGTGGGCAACGGCCGCCTCTATGACCTGACCCTGACCATGGGGGAGGACACCGCAGAGTCCTATTTCGGTATGCGTAAGATCGAGTGCCGCGACGGTATCTTCTACCTCAACGGCAAGGTGGTCTTCCAGCGTCTGGTGCTGGACCAGGGCTTCTACCCCGACGGCATCTACACCGCCTCCACCCTCGGCGAGCTGGAGGCCGATATCGACCGTTCCGTGGCCATGGGCTTCAATGGCGCGAGACTCCACCAGAAGGTCTTTGAGCCTCTGTTTTTGTCCCTGTGCGACAAGAAGGGCTACATCGTCTGGGGCGAGCACGCCAACTGGTGCCTGGATATCTCCCGCGACGCGGCCTACCGGAACTTCCTCCCCGAGTGGTGCGAGATCATGGCCCGCGACTTCAACCATCCCGCCATCATCGGCTGGTGTCCCCTCAACGAGACCCAGCCCAACCAGGACCGCCAATTCGTCCGCTTCCTGGCCGCCGTCACCCGCCAGTACGACACCACCCGTATGTACATCGACGCCTCGGGCTGGGTCCACATTGCCGGGCTGACCGACATCATGGATCTCCACGACTACGAGCAGAACCCCGAGGTCTTCGCCAAGAAGCTGGAGCCTCTGAAGGAGGGCGGCACCTACGACGTCCACTGGCTCAATCCTTCCCTGTCCATGCCCGAGCATCCCACCTTCGTGTCCGAGTACGGCGGCATCCGCTGGGCGCCCGCCGAGGATGCGGGCTGGGGCTACGGCCAGGCGCCCATGTCCGAGGAGGAGTTCATCTCCCGCTTCAAGGGGCTCACCGAGGCCATCCTCTTCCACCCCAAGATGGGCGCTCTGTGCTACACCCAGCTCACCGACGTGGAGCAGGAGGTCAACGGTCTGTATACCTATGACCGTAAGCCCAAGTTCGATCCCGCCATCATGCGGGCTGTCCTGACCCAGAAGGCGGCTATTGAGGAGTAAATCATTCGAAACCGAGCGACGGTAGGGGCGCACCTATGTGTGCGCCCTTTCCTGTTGGCGTGTCACGGGCGTGCGCGCAAATACGCCTCTACCAAAAGGAACTTCGCGGTAACTGTTCAGCCAACCTTCAAATTGCGGTTTATGGGGCTGTTGGTTCGTGCTGACCCATGGGTGTTGCCCTCTCACCCGCCTACGGCGGGAGCTGACCCAGAGGGGGAGCCTTTCGTACTAAACCCAGCGAAATCCCGTTTCCCGACAAGTGTTTTCCCGCCGTTCTGAGGCTCCCCCTCTGGGGGAGCTCCGCGAAGCGGTGAGAGGGCAAGTATCGCGGGCAAACCGCAAACAAACAGCCCGACAAACCCAAATTTGTAATATTGGGTGAATAGTTACACACTTCGCGTTGCGTCCCACAAAAAATGCCTCCCGCAAGCATTAGGCTCACGGGAGGTTTCTTATGTTTTACGCTTTCAGCCGCTTATCCAGCTTACGGATCAGGGTCACCAAGGGAACGATGAGGGTACTCCCCACCAGATTCCCGATGCCGTGGGGGATATCGGCGGTATAGAAGCCGAACTGCCACCAGACCAGAGCCTGCTCAAAGGAGAATCCCATGAGGGCCATCTGGGAGGGAATCCACCACAGGCCGAAGCCGAAGCCGTGGAGTCCGCAGACCGCGGCGTAGACAATGGGAGCCAGCCACTTGGGCATTTTTTTCGGCAGGAGCATGACCATGCCCCAGAGAAGGGTCCAGACGTAGAGGTAGGGCAGCCACCACGTGCCGATGCCCTCGGACAGGCCGATGAGCAGGACGTAGACGTAGATGGGGAACAGAGCCTTCCAGCGGTACAGGACCGTCAGCACCACGATCATCACGCCCACCAAATGGACGTTGGGAATGATATTCATGAGGAGATCGGACACCATCATGACCGCCCCCAGCATACCGAAGACCACGATCTCGTAGACGGTCAGCAGGGCCTTTTTGCGGCGGCTGACCCGCTTGGGCTGGCTGTTTTGCTCGGGCAGGGTACTCACTTGGATACCTTGAAGGCGTAGGTCGCGCCGGGCTCGATGTCGGTCATATCCACGCCGGTCATGCCGTAGTCGTCACCGATGTAGAAGGCCCAGTAGGTGCCGTCCACCTCGTACTCGGCGGTGATGCCGTTGACCTTCTTGACGTAGAGGCCATAGTCGCCCATATCGCCCTCAATGAGGCCCAGCTCCAGAAGAGCCTCGCCCACGGTGGTCTTGTCGGTGTGGATCTCGAATTTGGTCTCCTTCCCGTCCTTGTCCACTACGTTGAAGTAGAAGACGGTGGCACCCTCGCCCTTGATTGTGGGCGCGCCCTGATCAGGTGTTTCGGCGACCGTACCGCCCTCGGCGGTGGTGACGGTTGCGTCCCCGCTCGTCTCGGGGAGTTCGGGGGTCTCGGGGCCCTTGTCGGTGCATCCCATGGCAGTCAGCGCGATAGCCGCAATCAGCGCGACGCAAAGGATGAACGACAGCCACTTTTTCATGCTGTTTGTGTTCATGTTTGGTTTCCTCCTTTGTGTATTTGATTTTTCCCAACCTGCCGGCACTCGCGGCGTTTGCGGTGGTGTCCGCGGGACTTTGTCCGCGGGATGCTCGGGTATTTCGACTGGGCGCGGGCAGATCGGCCTTCTCGGTCACTTCGCGAAAGCACGGCGTGACCAATGGCCCTGTTCCCCTTGCGGCGGGGGTGAGACCTGACCCTGTACCCTCATGAGAGGGCGTGCGCGACACGGCGACGGGCTCGTGCGGGATTTTCACCCGCTTCCCCGTGGCATCGGGGTTATTATAGCACAAACGGGGGGAAATGTAAAGGGGAGAACCGTATTCTTCAAAAGAAAACTTCTCCGAAGACCTCGGGGGAGGATCGGAGAAGTTGGGAATGGGGCGGTTGCGGTTATGCGGAAACAAAGGGGGCGCGTGTAGGGACCGGCGTCCCCGACGGTCCGCCACCGACCCTTCGAAGCTTGTTTTCGGGTCTATGTGATTCACGGACCGTCGAGGACGCCGGTCCCTACGGTTTCATTCTTTACGAGTCGCAATCATTCACTCACCAGCATCCCCGCTCCCTCGGCAGGCAAACCAAAGCTCTCCCCGCCCCGCACGCTTCCCACGGGGGTCAGGTCGTGGGCGTCGTCCAGCAAGAGCAGGGTCCACTCGCCCTCGGGCGCGGTGACCTGCGTCTCGCCGCCGAGGTTGAAGAGAAGCACCGCCCGCTTGGAGGCGTCGGCGTTCCCTGCGGCCAGGGCGTAGACCGTATCGGCGAGCCGTCCGCTGGGATCGGCGTCCTCGATGGGGTACTGATAACCCAGACCATAGAGCTGACCGAAGCCGTAGAAGGTGTAGTAGGCCTTGAAGGGGGTACGGGTGAGGGGATTGAACAGACCGCCGTAGGTGGACTCGATGCTGCCGTCGTAGTACATGAGCAGGTCCACCGAGGAGTTCTGGAGAGCCACCATCATAGAGCCGATGTGGGCGGCGTCGGACAGCGTCCCGCGGCGGTGGATGCCGGGGTTCCACTCGTTGAGGATGCTTTCGGTGTCGGTGAAGCCGAACTTGTCCAGCATCTCGCGGGCGTAGGCGGCGAAGGCAATATTCTCGCCGATCCCCGCGTAGGTGTGCCAGGAGAAGAAATCCAGGGGAGCGCGGTGACCCTCGGTTGTGATGTGGGTCAAAAACTTCTCGAAGAACTCGATGAAGTACCCCGTCCGCGAGGAGACCCCCGAATGAGCCGCCGAGGCAGTATTGAGGATCTCGTAGAAGCCGCAGGAGGCGTAGCCGCCGATCTTGAGGTGGGGGAAGCGGGACTTGAGGTGGTTGGCCGCCACCTCGTAGAGGGTGAAGAACTCCTCCATGGTTCCCTTCCACATGGGATTCTCGGCCGCCACAGGCTCGTTGTCGGGCTCGTTCCAGATCTCCCAGTACTCAATGTCCATATGGTAGCCGTCTGCCCAGCCCTCATTGTAGTGGCGGATGATATGCTCGCAGATCACCGCCCACTTGTGGGGATCCGACGGGGGGATGGAGCGGCGGGGGCCGATGGAGGGGTGGTAGTTCTCGATGGTACAGCCCAGACGGTAGAAGGGCTTGACCCCCGCGGCGCACAGCTCACGGAGAAGGTGGTCGGTGAAGCCGAAATCATAGTTTTGGGGGTCGGTGGGGTCGGCATGGAACAGAGGGAATATGTTGGCGATGTCCACGAAGATGCCGCCGCCCAAAAGGCCTCCCGTGTCGTGGAGGCGGGCGTAGGGGATCTTCGCCTCGGTGAGGTAGTGGAAGGCGTCGCAGAAGGTCCAGTGCATGGGGGCGTTGTTGATGGCGTGCATGGGCTTGATCTTGCCCGTGGGGGTGGTGAAGTTGATATTCATAGATACTCCATTCTTCAAATTTGGGGTTGGCGGGATATTTCGGTTGACACAAACGCCTGTAGGGAGCGACGCCCTCGTCGCTCCGCCACATAAAACATACCAATATGTTTCGGATATAAAGGCAAAAAACACATTCCTGACAATAGATAAAGCCAATTTTCAAGTTGAGGGGCGACGAGGGCTTCTCTCCCTACAATGGGTTATTGGTAGCCGATCCCTCGTGCCCAACAGACCGATAACCTCCAATTCATCCGTCAATTCAAAATATTCCCGCTCCGCGCATACATCTGCTCCACCGTCCGACGGAGCTCGGGATAGCCAGCAAGCTCGGGGTCGTCGGTCAGCATCTCTCTGGCGTGCTGAAAAGCGTGGTTCATCAGCTCGGTATCCGAGCAGTTCTCGGCCAGGCGGAAGCCGCCGCTCTGACGGATGCCCGCTCCGTCGGCGGGAGCGAGGAAGTCGCCGGGACCTCGCTGGGCCAGGTCCTTCTCGGCGATGGCATAGCCGTCGTAGGTGGTGCGCATGACCTCCAAGCGGGCCTTGGCGGTCTCGCCGCCACCGCCTCGGATGAGAACGCAGTAGGACTTCTTGGTCCCGCGCCCCACGCGGCCGCGGAGCTGATGGAGCTGGGAGAGGCCGAAGCGCTCGGCGTTCTCTACCAGCATGAGGCAGGCATTGGGGACGTTGACACCCACCTCAATGACCGTAGTGGAGACCAGCACTTGAATCTCCCCCGCGGCGAAGGCGGTCATGACCTTGTCCTTCTCGGCGGGCTTCATCTTGCCGTGGACGAAGGCGATTGTGAGGTCGGGTAGTCGCTCCTGCAATTCCGCGGCGTACTGCACCGCGGCCTTCATGGGGAGATCGGGCTCCCGCTTGACCATGGCCATGGCGGTCTGCTCCCCCCCGAAGTCGGCGGAGATGGGAATGAGGGCGGTATCCTCGTCGCTCTCGGTCTCCTCCACGGCGGGGCAGACCACGTAGACCTGTCCGCCTGCGGAGACGTTCTTGCGGATGAAGGCGTCCAGTCTGGCGCGGTAGCTCTCGTCCACCACGAAGGTGTCCACCCGCTGACGGCCGGGGGGCATCTCGTCGATGCGGGAGACCTCCAGATCCCCGTACATGACCAGCGCCAGGGTGCGGGGGATGGGGGTGGCAGACATGACCAGCAGGTGAGCGTTGGCGTTCTTTTCGGATAGGGTCGCCCGCTGATTCACACCGAAGCGGTGCTGTTCGTCGGTGACCACCAGACCGGGGGCGGCGAAGGCGACTCCCTCGGATAGCAGAGCCTGGGTGCCGATGACCACGTCCAGCCGCTTGGCGGGATCCCCGTCGGCCAGGGCGGCGTAGATCTTTTTCTTCCGGGCGGCGGGGGTATGACCCGTCAGGAGGGCTCCGCGGATGCCCAGCTTCTCAAATAGAGGGAGGAGATCGGCGGCGTGCTGGGTGGCCAGGATGGAGGTAGGGGCCATGAGGGCGGCCTGTCTTCCCGCCTTGACGGCGATGTACATGGCGGCGGCGGCACAGACCGTCTTACCGCAGCCCACGTCACCCACGATCATGCGGTTCATGGCGGTATCCGAGGCCAGATCCCGCCGCAGGTCGGCGAGAGCGCGGCTCTGAGCCCCCGTGAGGGCGTAGGGGAGGGCGTTCAGAAACTCTTTTATGGTGGCCTCGCTGACACGACAAACGGGTGCGCCCTTGACTCTGGCGGTCCGTCCCGCCGTACCCAAACCCAGGGCGAAGCGGAAGAACTCGTCGAAGGCCAACCGTCTCTTGGCGGTGTGAAGACTCTGAAAATCGGCGGGGGCGTGGATCTCGCGGAGGGCGTAGCCCAGGGTACACAGCCCCTCGGCGGCGCGGATGGATTCGGGTAAGGGATCCTCCACCAGACTGGTAGCGGGCAGACTTTGGCGGATATGCTCCGAGATCATCTTGTTGGAGATGCCCTCGGTGAGGGGGTAGACGGCATAGAGGGGGGGCAGAGGGCGGCTCTCCACGAAGGGCTCGAAGGCGGGGGCCGTCATGGTGTAGCGGTCCTTCCCGGCAGCCTCCACCCGCCCGTAGAAGCGGAAGACGCTTCCCAGAGTAAAGGTGTTTCGCAAAAATTCCTGGTTGAAGAAGGTAACCTCACAGGTGCCGCTCTCGTCGAAGGCGCGGAATTTCAGCACTGTCATGCGCCCCTTGACGCGACTGACCCGAGGCTCGGTGGAGATGGTCAGGAGGGTGGCCATACGGGCTTTTCCCGTCTTATAGGCCTCGTCGCGGGAATCCGCCAGGGCGCGGATATCCCCCCGATGCTCATAGGCGCGGGGGAAGTGGTAGAGGAGGTCCTCCACGGTGTAGACCCCCATCTTGTTGTAGGCGGCCTTACGGGTGGGGCCTACGCCCGACAAGGCTTCTATGGGGGTATGCAGGTAGGGCATAGGGGGCTCCTTTCGGGGAATCGGGAATTCTCGGCAAAACCATCTTGACAATTCCCGCGGTATTTTGTATAATATACTTACATTATACCCCAAGGAGGCAGTTATGTCAAGAGGAATCATCGTATTGGACGCGGGACACGGTCAGTTCGGAAACCGCTACCCCCTGCTGGAGAACACCTACGAGGGCACCCAGAACTTCAAGCTGGCCGCAAAGCTCAAGGCCGAGCTGGAGGCGCGGGGCTTTACCGTCCTGCTCACCCGCAACAGCATTGAGGACGACCCCTCCCTGGAAGAGCGGGGCAAGCTGGCGGGGGATAATCACGCCGCCCTGTTTCTGTCCATCCACTCCAACGCCCCCGGCGCGGCCTCCTCGCCTGAGGCTTACCACGCCGTCCGCGGCTCGGAGGTCTACTACTCCATGGCCGACGGAGAGCGCAACGCACAGATCGCCCGCGCCCTCAACGATGCCGTGGTGACCACCATGAATACCACCGATCGCGGCATCAAGACCCGCTCCTACCCCGACAAGCCCGAGATCGACTACTACGGAGTCCTCCGCAACTCTGCCGCCTACGGCTGTCCCACCGCCTTCATCATTGAGCACGGCTTCCACACCAATCCTGAGGACGCCGCATTCCTGACGGACGACGCGTGTCTGCAAAAGCTGGCTGTGGCTGAGGCAGAGGTTATTGACAGAGTTCTGTAAATTGGGGTTTAGCGGGCGAAGCCCGACACGCCCCCGCAGGGGGCATATCGAATCCCGAAGGGATATATCGAGTGCCGCAAGGCACATATCGAGTCCCGAAGGGACATATCGACTCAGAGTTTTTGTCGATATACAC
>JAZNJA010000162.1:0-6623 GCA_045577755.1 Eubacteriales bacterium | reverse complement strand
AACGGTATTGAAGTTCATGGTGGCGATGCCGGTGCGCGCGAACAGGGTTTCATAGTTTACCTTTTCCCATGCACGTTCCATATCGGCGTCCACCGCCATGCGGTAGGAGCGGGGATTGCCCAGCAGGTGGCCGTTCTTATCCAGCAGGCCGTAGTCAACACCCCAGGTATCAATGCCGAAGCAGTCCAGATCGCCGTAGCCGCCGTTCTTGAAGGCCAGCAGGCCCTGCTTGAGCTGGTTGAACAGGTTGGGCAGATCCCAGTAGTAAACGCCGTTCATTTCGATGTAGTTGTTCTCGAAGCGATGCAGCTCCTGCATCTCCACCTTTTCGCCGTCGAAGCGGCCCAGGATCGCCAGGACCAGAGAGCGGCGGATGCGGGACAGGGCCTCCAGGGTAATGTTCGCCGCGTTGGGAGCCGCGCTGACCGTCATGGCCAGGGTGTCGAAGATCACGTCCTTTTTATCAATGCCGTAGTGCCGGGCGGCCTCCAGAATGCGGCGGGCGATCCTCACCCGACCCTCGGCGGTGTCGGGAATGCCCGACTCATCCAGGGTGAGGGCCACCACCACGCCGCCGTACTTTTTCACCAGGGGCAGGACGGCGCGCAGAGATTCCTCCTTGCCGCTGACCGAATTGACCATAGCCTTACCGTTGTAGCGGCGGAGAGCCGCCTCCATGGCCGCGGGGTTGGAGGTATCAATTTGCAAGGGGAGGTCGGTGACGGCCTGCAGCTCGCAGACCGCCTCGGTGAGCAGCTCTGCCTCGTCGATCTCGGGCAGTCCCACGTTGACGTCCAGAATGTCCGCCCCCGCCTCCTCCTGGCGGATGCCCTCCGAGAGGATGTAGCCGATATCGTGCTCCAGAAGGGCCTGCTTGAAGCGCTTCTTGCCCGTGGGGTTGATGCGCTCGCCGATGAGGGCGGGGTCGTCGCCGAAGGTGACCGCGTGGGTGTAGGAGGACACCACGGTATCGTGCTTGGGGGTAATGGGGGCGGCGATCAGCCCCATAGCCTTGATCTCGGCGGTGAGAGCGGCGATATAGGCGGGGGTAGTCCCGCAGCAGCCGCCCGCCACGCGGACGCCGTCGTGGATGAGGGAGGACACCTCCCGGGCGAACTCGTGGGGAGGGACGTTGTAGACCGTTTCGCCGTCTACCACGGTAGGCAGTCCCGCGTTGGGCTTGAGCAGGACGGGGACCGAGGCCAGGCGCAGGTACTCCCTGACCACGGGAGCGAGAGCCTTGGGGCCGAGGGAGCAGTTGACGCCGATAGCGTCGGCACCCATACCCTCCAGCAGAGCCACCATAGCGGCGGGGGAGGCCCCCGTCATGAGCTTGCCGTCCTCCCCGAAGGCGCAGGACACCAGCACGGGAAGGTCACTGTTCTCTTTGGCGGCCAAAAGTGCGGCCTTGGTCTCATAGCTGTCGTTCATGGTCTCGATCATGATGAGATCGACACCGTATTTCACGCCCAGCTTTACCGTCTCGGCGAAGACGGAAACCGCATCCTCAAAATCAAAGTCCCCCAGGGGCTTCAGGAGCTTTCCCGTGGGGCCGATATCCAGCGCGACGAATTTTTCCTGCGACCCCACCGACCGCGCGGCGGCATTGCGGGCGTTCTCCACGGCGGCGCGGACAATGTCGTCCAGCTCCTCTGTGGAAAACTTGAGGGTGTTCGCGCCAAATGTGTTGGTGTTGACCACGTTACTCCCCGCGTCGAAGTAGGCGCGGTGGATGGCGGTGACCTCCTCGGCGTGGGTGAGGTTCCACCGCTCGGGGAGCTCCCCGGGGGCGAGGCCTGCCTTTTGCAGGAGGGTGCCCATGCCGCCGTCGAGGATGGTGAGATGATCTTTCAGATAGGTACGGAAATCCATAGTGTGCCTTTCTTGGCTGTGATTTATTTTGCTTCGATGTAGTAGTATTTCCCGAAAAGGACCTTCTTGTCGGGCTTATAGGGACAGTCCTCTTTCTTTCCGCTGTACAGCACCGCGCCGCTCCCCGCTCTCTGGCAGAGGACAAGGACGTGACCCTGCAGGCCGATCTCGCAGACCTCATTGTAGATCTCATAGACGGTGGGGTGCCAGTGGGTGATCCCGCTCTCGATCTTGCCGAACAGGAGCTTATCCACGCCGATGTAACAGTCTCGGAGATCCACACCCAGCGTGATCTGGATATCCTCGCGGATGCACCAGCGGATGCCCTGCCGGTCCTCGGTCAGCTCGAACTCACCGCACAGGTCGGGGGTGGCACACATCATGTCGTAGAGGTCGGCGGAGCTTTGGGGGATACGCATTTTCAGGGCGGAATCCTCATTCTCAAAGGCGGTCTCGTAGCTTTGGGTTACGAACACACAGGAGGGGGGCGGGGTGGCTGTGAGGTCGCAGACGGTAATCATGCTCCGCTCCACCAGAAACTTGATGGTATGCTCCGGATACATAGCCTGTACCCGCGTAGCGGCGTAGTCCTCGCCAAAGTCCACCCAATCCCCGTCGCAGTTGACCTGCCACACGGCGCGGCCGTCCTCGGACAGACCCATCTGCTCAAAGTTGGGAAGCAGATACAAGGTATCCACGTAGAAGAAGTAGGAAAGGCCGTCGATCCTGTCATCCACGTCATCGGGGAACCGAAGGGGCAGATTCCGCGCCGCCGCCCCGTTGTAGAGGCGGTAGACAGGATCGGTCGTGATGCCCGAGGTGTACTTTTTCTTGAAATCCGCATAGTAGGGAGATTTGTAGTATTCCTTTTTTACTGTGCGGAATCCGCGGATGAGGAAGGGAGCGGCGATCAGGAGGAGCAGAATGGTGATGGGAAAGAACACCACAACCAGTAGCACGGCGAGGATTTTTCCGTACCATTTCGTTCGGTTCGTTTCCTTCATCCCAGAATCTCCGACAGATTCTCCAAAATCTTCCTCGCCACGTCGGGCTTATTCATGGTGTACACATGGACGTTCTTGATTCCGTTGGCGTACAGATCAATGATCTGATCCGTGGCGTAGGCGATGCCCGCCTGCTTCATGGCGGCGGGATTCGACCCGAACTTATCCACCAGGGACACGAAGCGGCGGGGCATGAAGGACCCCGACAGCCGGATGGCGCGGGCCACCTGGTTCCCTGCCGTGATGGGCATGATCCCCGGCACCACGGGGACCGTGATCCCCGCCTCACGGATCTTGTAGAGGAAGTTGTAGAGGAGGTTATTATCGAAGAACATCTGGGTGGTGAGGAACTCCACTCCCGCGTCCACCTTCTCCTTGAGGTAGCGGATGTCCTCCTTCTGGTGGGGAGATTCGGGGTGCACCTCTGGGTAGCAGGCGCCGCCGATACAGAAGTCCGCGCCGGACTCTTTGAGTTCACGGACAAGGTCTACGGCGTAGCGATAGGGCCAGTTCGACCGATCCATCCCCTGCATATCGGCGGGGATGTCACCCCGCAGGGCCATGACGTTCTCGATGCCCGCGGCCTTCATGTCGGCGATGCGGGCGCGGACGGTCTCGCGGGTGGAGGAGACGCAGGTGAGGTGGGCAAGGGTGGGGACGCCGTGGGCCTGCTTGATGGTCTTGGCGATCTCCAAGGTGTACTTGCTGGTGCCGCCTCCCGCGCCGTAGGTGACGCTGACGAAGGCGGGGTGGAGATCGGCGATCTCCTCGGTGGCGGCCTTCACCGATTCAAAGGCGGTATCGGTCTTGGGGGGGAACACCTCAAAGGAGAGGGACAGGCCGTCGCGGGCAAGCAATTCGGAAATTTTCATATACGTACCTCCGCATGGGTTTTGTGCGATTCTTTCTATTCCTTTATTATACCACCAAAAAAGCTAACAATCAAGAGGGTTTTTCGTATTTGGGGAGGTTTTTCGGAGATTTTTGCGGGGGAATCGCGGGAAACAGTATCTTCAAGCGTCCGATCTGAGTTTTTCATTCGGTGATCGACGCCGCCAGCCAAGGAGTCAGAGGGGTTGGGGCAAAAGTTCCCTTCAAAAGCAGAAACCTTCCCGGGGGAGGGGGGAAAGAAACTTCGGCGCCTGAGATGGTTCTTTCCCCCCTGCCCCCAAATGCTTCGGGTCGCTGTGAAAAGCCTTGGGTATCAGCATCTTGGCGGTTCAGAACTCACTTCAAGAAAATTGCGGAAAAGGGGGCGGGAACCATCTCAAACGCCGAAGTTTCCCGCCCCCTTTCCCAGGGGAGGCAAGCGAGTGTTTTCGGTTGCTGTTGCCCTATCCCCCTCCCTCCTTGGCTGGGGTTTATGGCCCGCAAGCCGCAATTTCCACCCCTTTTGTGCAAAAAGCGCAGACCTCCTCTCACCCCGCGCAAGAAAATATCCAATCTCACAAAATTAGAAAAATTTCCAAATTCCACTTGACAAATCCACCTTCCTTGGGTATAATTATGACAGTTAGCGGTGGCTAACTCACATCTGTCGCCGCCACGGAGGTCAACATATGAAAACGTTACGCGAAACCAAGATCGGAGGCACCGCCAGCGTGGTCAAGGTCCACGGCGAGGGAGCCGTCCGCCGCCGCATCATGGACATGGGCATCACCCGCGGTGTGGAGATCAAGATCAACAAGGTCGCCCCCCTGGGAGATCCTCTGGAGGTCACCGTCCGAGGCTACGAGCTGAGCCTGCGCAAGGAGGACGCCGCCCGCATTGAGGTGGAGTGACCCCACAGGCAGACGCGATCCCCGTTCCCCATTTCGATCTTCGGGTATATCCCGAACATTTTGCGCCTATCGGTTAGCAATGGCTAACCCGTGACGCGTAGCAAGGAGAAAGCTATTTATGGAAGCAAACACCATCCGCATCGCCCTGGCGGGTAACCCCAACACGGGCAAGACCACCCTCTTCAACGCTCTGACCGGCTCCAACCAGTTCGTCGGCAACTGGCCCGGCGTCACGGTGGAGAAGAAGGAGGGCAAGCTCAAGAGCCACGAGGGCCCCGAGACCGTCATTGTCACCGACCTCCCCGGCATCTACTCCCTCTCCCCCTACACCCTGGAGGAGGTTGTCGCCCGTAACTACCTGGTGGTGGAGTGCCCCGACGCCATCCTGAACATCATCGACGGCACCAACCTGGAGCGCAACCTCTACCTCACCACCCAGCTGACCGAGCTGGGCATCCCCGTGGTCATGGCCATCAACATGGTGGACGTCCTCCGCAAGCAGGGGGACAAGATCGACCTGGACGCCCTGTCCCACCGCATGGGCTGTCCCGCCGTGGAGATCTCGGCTCTGAAGGGGACGGGCCTGGAGGAGGCCGTCAAGCTGGCTATTGAGACCGCCAAGCACGGCCGCAACGTCCCCCACCACATCTTCTCGGGCGAGGTGGAGCACACCCTGGCCCACATCGAGGAGGCCGCCGTCCACGGTATGCCCGCCGACCGCCAGAGATGGTACGCCATCAAGATCTTCGAGCGGGACGAGATGGTGCTCTCCGAGCTGAAGCTGGATCCCGCGATCCTCTCCCACATTGAAGAGGACATCCGCGAGACCGAGCGGCTTCTGGACGATGACGCCGAGGCCATCATCATCAACGAGCGCTACAACTACATCACCTCCATCCTGAAGGGCTGCTTCCAGCGCAAGCACGTGGGCAAGCTCACCGCCTCGGAAAAGATCGACAAGGTGGTCACCAACCGCATCGCCGCCCTGCCCATCTTCGCCGCCATCATGTTCCTGGTCTACTACATATCCGTCTCCACCGTGGGCACCTTCGTCACCGACTGGGCCAACGACGGCGTGTTCGGTGACGGCTGGCATCTCTTCGGCATTGGCTCGGGGGACTACGCCGAGCAGGCTGAGGAGTACGCGGGTGCTGCCGAGATCCTGGACAACTTCCTGGCCTACGCCGAGGAGCAGGGCATGGATCTCACCGCCTACAACACCGCCGTTGAGGCCAAGGACGCCGAGGGCATCAAGGCCGCTCTGGCCGCCATTGACGAGCAGATTTCCGATGACGTCACCGTTACCTGGGAGTACGAGGACGAGGAGACCTTCGAGACTCTGACCGCCTCCGCCACGGGCGCTGACTTCACCGCCTCCATCGCCACCGCCCACGGCTACGGCTTTGCCGAGCCCGATCCCGCCGACTACGGCGTGTGGGTCGTGGGTGTTCCCGTTCTGGTGGAGAAGGGTCTGGTGGCTGCTAACTCTCCCGAGTGGCTGAACAGCCTGATCCTGGACGGTATCGTGGGCGGCGTGGGTGCCGTGCTGGGCTTCGTTCCCCAGATCCTGGTGCTGTTCATCATGCTGGCCTTCCTGGAGGCCTGCGGCTATATGTCCCGTATTGCCTTCGTGCTGGACCGCATCTTCCGCAAGTTCGGTCTGTCGGGCAAGTCCTTTATCCCGATCCTCATCGGCACGGGCTGCGGCGTTCCCGGTATTATGGCGTCCAGAACCATTGAGAATGAAAAGGACCGCCGTATGACGGTCATCACCACCACCTTTATCCCTTGCGGCGCAAAGCTGCCCATCATTGCTATGATCGCAGGCTCGCTGTTTGGCGGTGCTTGGTGGATCGCGCCTCTTGCATACTTTATCGGTATTGCAGCTGTTATCGTTTCGGGTATCATCCTGAAGAAAACCAAGCTGTTCTCGGGTGAAACCTCTCCCTTCGTCATGGAGCTGCCT
>JAZNJA010000161.1:0-4513 GCA_045577755.1 Eubacteriales bacterium | reverse complement strand
TATGTTTTTGGGTATCTGCCAAGGAAACGGCTGACGCATTGACCTTCCCCTTGGGGGAAGGGGGACCGCGATAGCGGTGGATGAGGGTCACCCAAAAACATACTGATCTGTTCCGTCAAACAGTTCGATAAACTGCAATTTATCTCGCCGTAATCAGCACTCCCTCATTGGACTTGACCGCCACGGCATAGACACCGCCACCCAAATCGGTCACGGTCTTGTAGCCCTCCCCGCCCAGGGCGCGGACACAGCGGTCGGGGGCGCGGAAGGTGATCTGATACTCCTTGGGGTCGGTCTCGTGGGGATCGTCAGCGGCGCAGACCATGAGGGCCACCGAGCCGTCGGCGTTTCTGTTCACCATCTCACCAACCACCAGCGGCGCACCGTTATCTGCCTTGACGTCAAAGAACACACCCGTGGACAAGGAAGGAATTGCCTCTTGCTTCACAGCCGCCATGTGGGGATGCCCCTCGAAGCCCACGAAGTGGGTGGACACGCGGCGGTATTTCATGTACTCGTCGGCCAGGGTGCGGATCTCGGCGTTGATCTTCTTGAGCTTGTCGTACTGCTGGGTCTTGTTGCCCTCGCCGTCCAGCACCTGATTGCTCCACCAGCCCGCGGTGTAGCAGGCCCAGGTGATGTTTTCGGCACCGAAGGCCATGGAGGAGTAGGCCTGGAAGCGGAGATTGTTTTCGGTCATCCAGACGTCGGGGTCGTGGGAGTTGACCATCAGTACGATCCACATGCTCCGCCCCGTCCGCAGGCAGGCATCGGCTACCACGCGGAGATTCTCGTAGTGCTTGGTCACGCCCATGACCCGCAGGTTATGATCGAAGCAGTAGAAATCGTAGGAGAGGTAGTCCGCGGGGACGTTCTCGCAGTATCTCTGAATATGCTCCTCATAGGTGGCGGTGCCCAGCTGGCACTGGGTCTCCTCGGCGGTGTTATGGGAGACGGAGGCGTAGTTGGGGTAGAGGTTCAGATAGGGGAACTGGTTGGGGAACAGCCGATCCACGCAGTCAAAAACCTTGCCGTAGTGGGGGAAGTCCAAGGCGGAGGGCTCGTCACCGATGTCGATACCCCAAATGGCGGGGTGATCCACAAAGGACGCGGCGGCGGCCTCATACTTGTCCAGGGTGTTGATGGTGTGCATCTTGCCCGAGCCGACTCCGTTTCCGCCCCACCAGCCGGGGACGATGCCGGATACGATGGCGCCTACGCCGTACTTGTGGAAGAGATCCAGAGCGGGGCGGTCGTTGTCCATGCAGATGACAAAATCAATGCCGCAGTCGGCCAGATCCTTGATGTGAGCCTCGGTGCGGGCGTAAGGCTTGAGGTGGTATACGCCGATGTTCAGGCGGTTGCGATCCATGCGCTTGTTCATAATGATTCTCCTTTCGGTGTTCAGTCTGCACTGTAATCGAAGGTGATCAAGCTGATTCCTTCGTTTTTCATCAAGACTCTAAATTGATCCTTCTTTTTCCTTTGTTCCTTGACAAAGCAGTGCATACGGTATTTGCTTGCCGAGGTCTTGACGGTCATATCAAAGGATCCGTTTCCGTCGTTCATTGTAATTTGGGTGATTTCGGTCAGCGGGATTTCGACAGGTGTTTTCTTGTGCAGGATCAGCTTTCCATCCGTTACCTCGATGGCGATGCCGTCCTTTCGGATCGTGATGAAAAACATGACCAGCATGACGGTGACGAGGGCGATGGATAGCAGGATCCGCATCCAAAAGAATGTATCCGGCCAAAAAATGACCGAGAGAATGAGGGCGGTAGGGATGATAACGGCCATGACCAGGAACATCCAAGCGGAATGCTTGGAGTAATGGGCTTGGAATCGTTTTTCCACCATCATTCCTCCTTTTCCGTCAATCGGTAGGAGACCTCTTGGTTATCCCCGCACTTGATTGTAACGTGGAGATATTTGTCCCCCACCGACACGTTGCCGATGGAGACGGTCTCCCCATCCAGCTCGCGGGGCATACAGGGGGTGACGGTTACGGTATCGGTCACCGCGTCGTAGCGGATGCCGAACAGCACCTCCACGATGAGGTGGATGTACTCCGATGCCGACCAGCCGTAGCGAAGCACGCCGTGGCCCTCTCCCGTGGAGGGGCTGACAAACTCGGCGTAGTTGCCGTTGAAGGTGCGGATCGTCTGGAGGGCGATGTGGGCGGCTTCCTCCCGCAGTCCCGCCTCCAGAAGTCCCGTGGCGATGATGCGGTTGCGGAAGGTCCAGATATTGCCGCTCCAGCTGGTGTAGCCTTGGTACACGCCTACGGTCTCCACGTAGCGGGAGCAGGTCTTGGCCATGGTGGTGATGCCCCACTTGCTGTCATAGCCGAAGAGGGAATCATCCTTCAAAAGCTTCAGAAGCCCCCGGTGGCGGTCAAGGGGGACAATGCCCCGCTTGAAGACGTCGAACATGGAGTTGTATACTTGCTCGGTGAGCAGCCGCTCCTCATCCACCAGCCACGAATAGTAGCCTCCGTCGGCGGGGTTGTAGAGGTAACGGTTGACGGCGTCCCGCAGCTCGGCGAAGAGGGCGCGATAGCGGTCGGCGGCGGCGGTGTCGCCCAGACGGGTGGCCATCTCCGCCAGCACGTCGGCGCCCACGGCCACCTGCACGTTCAGATCCACCTGGGCTACCGTGAGCTGCTCGTGGATATCCGAGGGGTCGGACTCCTCGAAAATGCCGCAGATCAAGCCTGTTTTGGGGTCTCTTTTCAGGGGGGAGAGCCACCAGTCCATGTATCGCACGAGCATCCCGTAGATGCGGCGGACGTAGTCCTCGTCGGCGGTCTCACGGCAGACGTAGGCGGCCACCTCGTAAATCACGGGGATGGCGCTCAGCTCCTCGTCAAAGTCCAATACGCGGTCGTAGCCGTAGAGAGGAATACGGCCGTTTTCCTTCTGCACGAAGGTGAAATTCTCCAAGGCAATGCGGCAGTAGCCGCGGTCGAGCCAGCGATAGCCCAAGAGGGTCAGAGCGGTGTCCCGCTCCCACCAGCAGTTGCCGTACTGCCCGCCGGGACCCATGAAGGGGTAGGGGAAGCCCAGGGCGGGGGTGGATTTGCACTCCTCCAACACCGCGAAGGCGTCGGCGAACTGCTCCTGTGTGATACCGGGAAAAGAGATCTTCAGCATGATCCGGCCTCCGTATGAAAAATAGTGCGGCCTGCCGTAAGACAAGCCGCCATAGGGGAAAAATTACTGCTCAAACTTGTCCGACAGCTTGTACTGGATGCAGGGACAGCCGTTCTCGATGGGGTACCCGATGTCGTTGGGGGCGGCCCACTTGACGGCATTGCAGATGATGCGCTGAACGTAGGGGTTGTAGTAGGAGCGGCAGAACTCGTGACCGGGCTGGAAGTAGAAGACCTTGCCCGCGCCGCGGTAGTAGCAGAGACCCGCGCGGAAGATGAAGCCGTCCTCAAACCAGCCGCCGAAGACCAGCTCGTCGGGCTGGGGAACGTAGAAGGGCTCGCAGTACAGCTCCTCAAAGAGGTTGAAGTGGTCGGGGATGCCCGCGGCGATGGGGTGAGCGGGGAGCAGGTTCCACATAATTTCGTTCTGGTCGCGGCCCCAGGACAGGTTGCCGTTGGTGCCCACCACCTGCTTGAAGACCTTGGAGTGGTGGCCCGAGTGGAGGACGATCAGACCCATTTTGCCCATGTAGACCCGCTGGCGGATGCGCTCCACCAGACCGTCGTCTACCTCGTGGTGCGCCATGTGGCCCCACCAGAGCAGTACGTCGGTCTCGTTCAGTACCTCGTCGGGCAGACCCTGGTCGGGATCGTCCAGCGCGGCCAAGCGGACGTTCAGGGAGGCGTCGTCGGCCTCCAGGAAGGACTTGATCAGACCGTGGATGCCGTCGGGGTAGATGTTGCGGCAGGCCTCCTCCAGTCTCTCGTGGCGGAATTCGTTCCAGACGACGACGTTGAGCTTCTTTTCGGACATGGTAGTATCTCCTTGTTTGGGTTTGATTTTATGGTAGGAATATCAGTTCATGGGGGGCATGGTGGAGGCGTCGACCTCCTCGGCGATGATCTTGTTGGTCCAGAATCCCATTTTGATGCGGGCCTTGACGTAGGCCGCGGGGGACTCGGGGGAGAGAGTCACCACCACGTCCTGGCAACGGCGGGTCATACCGCAGGTGAAGTGGAGGTTATAGGTGCCGTAGGGCAGGGGGATGCGGACGCTCTGGGTGTTGGCGATGTGGCCGTAGGGCTCGCCGTTGATGTAGGTGCCGTAGCCCACCGCGACGCCGACGGGGGAGCCCATGCGGTAGATCTGGATGAAGCCGCCGTCAAAGCCTTCCACGGTCTGACCGCACTTGGGGCAGACGGGGCTTGCGGGGGAAAGATCCGATACGGTGGAGCAGAATTTGCACTTGAAACGAAGTTGCATGATGGATTTCCTCCTAATAATGTTATGGTATAGGCGATTGCATAATTGCGAAAAATTGGGGTTTAGCGGGCTGTTGGTTTGTGTTCCCCTTTACGAGT
>JAZNJA010000160.1:0-2123 GCA_045577755.1 Eubacteriales bacterium | reverse complement strand
CGTAGCTCGACATATGGGGGCGGGTGGTGGAGCGGTGGTGGGTGAGGGTTATGATATCGGCGTATTTTTCTTCGGCGGGAGTAGGCATGGGAGGCTCCTTTTTGGGGCTGGCATCTGAAATGCGATCCTTAATTCCTAATTCGTAATTCGTAATTCGTAATGCGCAATGAATGAAACATTTTGCCCATAGCGAAATGTGATTTTTTTGAAGAAGGGGCTATCCATCGCGGTACGGGATACAACACGGTCTTTTGATACGATATATTTACGGCAAATGCTATGCTTATCTACACCATTATGAGTCGCTTTCGGTCAAGCAAGCGGCTTCCGCAATTACGAATTACGAATTACGAATTACGCATTACGAATTATACAGTCAACTCCTGACCGACGATCCATCAGCATCACGCCTTATGCCCGCCGATCTGGCGGTTTCGGTCCTTGGCGGTGGCGCCCTCCTCCAGGTTCATGCCCTTCATGATGGCGTTCTTGCCGTACTTCTTCTTGATGTCGATGACAGTCTTCTGCATACGGCGCTCCTTGTCCAGGGCGGCCTCCTCGGCCATCCGTTCCCTCTCCTCGGATTCGTAGTCGGTGAACATGGAGAGCTGCTCCTCCTTGGCTCCCGCCTTGCGGGCTTCGGTCTCGTCCAGAACGCGGGCGGCGGTGATGCTCATGCGGCGGACCAGGAGGGTGGGATCCAGGATGCGCTTGCAGAGGCGGTCTGTGGCGGCGATGATGCGCTTTGTGGAGGAGGTGTAGCCCCCCAGGTTCTCGGTGCCGTGGGCGTGCTTGGGGATCTTGCGGCCGTAGTGGTCGGTGGTGATCTCCCCCTTGTAGCGAGCGGCTCTTGTTGGGTCGGTGAGATTCTCGATATCGTAGCCCACGGTGAGAACGATCTGGTCGGTCATGAGGCCCTTATCCACCAGATCCAGGGTGAGGAGATCCGCCATCTCGCGGATGACCAGGCAGGCCTTTTCATAGGTGTAGGGACATTGGAGGACCTGACCCGAGGAGATGCTGTTGGACTCGGGCTTGTAGGCCTTGATATCCGCGATGGTGCAGGGCTCCCAGCCCCAGGCGTGGTCGATGAGCAGCTCGGCGTTGACACCGAATAATTTATAGAGGAGGGCTTCGTTATGGAAGGCGGTGGACTCGCCCACCGAGCAGCGGGCGATATCTCCCATGGTGTAGAGGCCGTGGGCCTCCAGGGTTCTCTCATAGCCCTTGCCCAGCCGCCAGAAGTCGGTGAGGGGGCGGTGATCCCAGAGGGTGGCGCGGTAGGTGTATTCGTCCAGCTCGGCGATGCGGACGCCGTCGGAGTCGGCCTCCACGTGCTTGGCCACGATATCCATGGCCACCTTGCAAAGGTAGAGGTTTGAGCCGATGCCCGCGGTGGCGGTGATGCCCGTCTCCTTCAGGATGTGGCGGATGATGCGGCGGGTGAAGTCGTGGGCGGAGAGGCCGCTCTGGCGCAGGTAGGGGGTGGCGTCGATGAAGACCTCGTCGATGGAGTAGACGTGGATATCCTCGGGGGCCACGTGTTGGAGGTAGACCCGGTAGATGCGGGTGCTGTACTCCATGTAGTGGGCCATGCGGGGCGGGGCGATGACGAAATCCACGGCCAGGGTGGGGTCGGCGACCAGCTCTTTTTGAAGATAGGACTTGCCCGTAAGACGGCGGTCCGGTGCCTTCTCGCGGCGCTCGGCGTTGACCTGCTTGATGCGGCTGACGGCCTCAAAGAGGCGGGCGCGTCCCGAGATGCCGTAGCTTTTGAGGGAGGGGGAGACAGCCAGGCAGATGGTCTTTTCGGTGCGGGTGGAGTCGGCCACCAAAAGGTTGGTGTTCATGGGGTCCAGACCCCGCTCGATACACTCCACCGAGGCGTAGAAGGATTTCAGGTCGATGGCAACGTAGGTCTTTTGTTCTGACATGAGATCCTCCTTTCGTGGAACGATGGATCAAATTTGGGTTTGGCGGTGAGTTGTTGATGTGGTCATCCTGAGCGGAGGGCGAAGCCCGGAGTCGAAGGATCTCTTGTCGGCAAAGGAGATCCTTCGACTCCGCCGCAAGCGGCTCCGCTCAGGATGACCCTTTAATAGACACCGATAAACTGCAATTTA
>JAZNJA010000159.1:0-11716 GCA_045577755.1 Eubacteriales bacterium | reverse complement strand
GGATATTCTCCGCCAGAACCACGTGCTGGACGGCGTGAACGAGACCGACCAGATGACCATGCAGTTTTAAAAAATGCAAAATGCGAAACGCGAAATCAAGAACGCATGATGCGATTTGCTTTGTATCCTATGCCCGCGTAGCTTCTTCGAATAAAGAAGCATTTGAAACTGCATTTTCTCCATCGTGTAAACCCGTCAAATATCCCCGATCCGTTCCCCAATTTTGCATTTTGCATTTTGCATTTTGCATTCCAAATTCACCCCAAAGGAGTGCCTATGCATATCCCCACCTCTCCCACGACCTACCTCCACGTCCTACCCTTTGAGGAAGCCCTCACCCAAGCCCTCCGTCCCCACCCCGACTACGAGGTCAGCGACTGGCTCTACGTCCCCAACCGCTACGACGAGTACCGATACATACTGGGCACGAGAGGGAAGCGCCCCGTCATCTGCGTGGGCATCAACCCCTCCACCGCCGCCCCGAACAACCTTGATCCCACCCTGAAGTCCGCCCGGCGCATCGCCCTGGCCAACGGCTACGACTCCTTCCTCATGTTCAACGTCTACGCCCAGCGCGCCACCCGCCCCGACGATATGGAGCGTGAGCGCAACGAGTGGCTCCACGCCGAGAACATGAAGGCCTTTGCCTACCTCCTCTCCATCGCGGGGGAGAAGCCCGCCGTCTGGGCCGCCTGGGGAGCCATCATCGAGAAGCGTCCCTACCTCGCCGACTGCGTCCGCGAGATGGTGGAGCTGGGAAACGCCGCAGGAGCCGTCTGGTACCACGCGGGCCCCATTTCGGTGAAGGGCCACCCCCACCACCCCTTGTATCTGAAAAGCAATACCCCGCTCGAGCCCTTCGATACCCCCGCCTACCTCCGAACCCTTGCGTGATCCCCTTCGTATCCCAATGACCCCCAGCCTCCCACGAAAGGAAAAACTGTCATGAAACGAATCCAACTCATCCGCCTTCTCGCCGCCGCCCTTCTCCTGCTGGCCCTGCTGGCCACCGCCGCCTGCAACCGGGGGGACAAGCCCGACGAGACCACCCCCCTCCCCGACACCATCGAGACCGTGGGAGGTACCGAAGCCCTCACCGAGCCCGATACCGAAACCGAGGCTCCCACCGTCTCCTCGGTGAAGTTCCCCGCGTCCAAGCTCCCCGACTACGCCAAGTACGCCACCGCGAACCGCATTAAAGAGGTTTTGGGCAGCCGCAAGACCCTGGCCGTCACCGCGGGTGGTACCAAGTACTACCAAAACGGCGAGCTGAAGGCGGGCGGTGACGGCATTGTCACCAAGCACCCCGATGGCACGATCACCCTGGACGCCGCCAAGCTGGGCACCCTGGCCGGGAAGGCCGACCTCACCGCCACCACCCCCGCCGAGGCCGCCAAGGCCCTGGGCATGGGTGTCGCGGTCTACGACCACAAGCTTGTGCTGTTCTTTGAGGGCGAGGAGCCTCTCCACACCTACGATGACCTCTACACCTACGAGGCCATGCACCTCTACATGACCGACGCGGCCGAGTCTGAGATCGTCAACGCCTTCATCGACCTCCCCTCCCGTGTCTCCAACGATACGAGTAACACCGTTTTCTATACCGCCCCTGACCTCAACCTGGGCATCCAGACCTCGGTCTACTACGCCCAGATGGGCCAGACCAACGGACTGTCCGTAGGCCCTGCCCTGGTGGCGGGCGAGGGCAAGCACCCCGACAACTTCACCACCGTCCGCGTGTTCAACGCCCAGCAGACCTGCATCACCCAGTTCCTGGCCTTCGACGCCACGGTCACGGGCGGTGTCCAGGTGGCCGCCGCAAAGGTGGGGGACGAGGTGCTGATCGCCACCGCACCCTTCGCCGCCCATGACGGTAGTGACGGGGATATCCGCGTCTTCGATGCCTTTGGCCTCATCCGCATGACCGTCAAGGTCCGCGACGTCATCCCCGGCCCCCACTATATCGTGACGGGTCACTTCGCCGAGGGTGTTTCGGATGAAGTCCTGCTGGTGGCCTCCCAGACCACCAACGATAAGGGCGAGCTGCACTATGCCCTCATCTCCCTCTCGGACGGCTCGGTCATCTCCGAGCATACCCTGGATTGCTCCTTCGCCCTCACCGAGGCCAAGGCCGGAGTGGATGTAGCCCTCTCGGTCCGCAACAGCGGCACCGCCGACAGCCTCATCCTCTACTTCCATTCTGTCCAGGCCGTCTACGAGGGCAACGCACAGAAGGCCGACTTCAAGACCGCGGGCATTACCCTCCCCGCCGATGCCACGGGGGTCTCGGCCTCCAATATCCCCGGCCAGAAGTATATCGTCGCCCTCCCCGCCCGCGAGGGGCAGGAGGTCCTGTCTTTCCTGACGGTTTACGACGAGAACGCCGCCGCTACCGAGCTGGACGTGGGTTTCCGCGAGAACCGCTTCTTCTCGGCCTACTATACCGACGGCTACAACGACGACAAATACGTCTCCCAGGGCAAATTCTGCCACATCCGCACCGACCTCTCCAATACCGTCCTGAGCAAGCTCGGTAAGGCCTCGGACAACGCGGGAGTGGACAACGCCTTCGATTCCTCGCTTTACGCCGATTACGCCTTCTCGGCCACCCGGCAGTACGTGGATGCCCTGAAGAACGAGTACCTCTTCCTGGAGCCCTGCTTCACCCATCGCTGGAACAAGATCCCCGCCACGGGTAAGCTGGCCTCCTACGTAGACCCCATCACGGGACTCCAGAAGTACGTCTCGGTGGGTAAGGCGGGCGAGTACATGGACTACAACGAGATCGGCTCCTCCTACTACGTGGGCACCTACGCCGACGGTATTCTGGATCTGGCCAAGCTCCGCGTGTATCCTCTCCGCTCCTTCCTGCAGGGTACCGCCGTGGCCTTCCGCGGTGACGGTGCCAACCCCGAGCATCTGGTGGGTGTCTCCCCCGTCCACGAGCATGAGATCGACGTGGCGGGCTCGGTAGGCGACTACAACCCCTACATGCTGGAGGGCTTCCGCGGCTATATGCTGGAGCGCTACGAGAGCGTGGAGAAGATCAACGCCGTCTTCGGTACCGGCTTCACCGACCGCGCCTCCATCGACGCCCCCCGTGACAAGGGCCGCGGCGCATGGGATGCCTACTCGGGTGCCTACTTCGCTGAGTGGACTCTCTACAACCGCGCCATCGTCTCCAAGCGCATCATGGAGGCCTACCGCGAGGCTCTGCTGGCAGGCTATCCCCCCGAGGCCATCTCGGCCCACCAGATTCCCGAGGGCGAGGCTGTGGCCGGCTTCCTCGGCGAGGCCCATACCCGTCTGACCCCCATCGACGTGGTGCTGACCTGCGGTACGGCCTACGGCGGTACCCGTTACGGCAACCTCGGCCGCAAGAATAATCTGGTGGTCAATGCCCACATGATGGGCCACAGCAATATCTCCCTGGGTGAGTACGGCTCTCTGTATGAGAACCCCAAATCCGCCTACAATCAGCTCAAGAACCTGTGGTCCAACGGCCTGCGTATGGTCCACCACATCACCTTCAACGATAACCAGGCCAAGGCCGAGGAAGAGGCCATCAAGATGCTCATGGCCGACAACGAGCCCCGCCCCGGCTACACGGGCGGTACCACCAACTCGGTGGGCGTGACCCAGAACGGCAAGGCCTACAACATCATCCAGATTGGCGGCGGTGCCGACAGCGAGAGCACGGGTCTGCTCAAGTCCATTGACTCGACCGGCAAGTGGGAGGGCACCGTCTACCTCGTCCCCTTCCATACCCAGATGGCCGCCACCGCCATCGAGGCCCTGAACACCCCCGTAGAGGGCACGCAGAATCAGTTCACCACGGGTGAGCTGACCACCATCAAGAACTCGGACCAGGTGGAGATCACCTTCGCCGCCGCCAAGAACGGCGACGCCCGCGCCCGGGTGGAGATCGCTACCTACTACAAGGGCTGTCTGGTGGGGGATTCCACCGTCACCTACGAGCTGACCGACACCCTGACCCCCTACCGCTATGTTCTCTCCAACCAGCTGTACAGCAGCGACCTGGAGGTCAAGGTCACCTTCCACACCGAGGCAGGCGACGGCTCCATGGATGCCATCCGCGTGGAGGATCTCCGCGGTACCCTTCAGACCGAGTCCTGCGGCTTCTCCTACTACGACGGCAGCCGTGCCCATCTCGCCAACAAGCCCCATCAGGGCGGCGTCACCTTCGATCTGCTGGGCCGTGAGATGCTGGGCTGATCCCATCGGACAAGAATTCATGAAAAGGGCGGGGAACCCCCCCGCCCGAAAGAGACCGTATATGAAACACGTCACCGTTGCTACCTATAATATCTGTCACGGCCACTACGCGGGCTACGACTGGAAAAGGATCGCCGACCTCCTCCAAGAGGCGGGAGCCGACGTCGTGGGCTTTCAGGAGATCGATATGTTCACGAACCGCACAGGCAGCCTGGACACCATAGCCGCCCTGACCGCCGCCACAGGCTTTCCTTACGCCCTCTTTATCCCCGCTATGGACTACGACGGCGGGCAGTACGGCACCGCCATCCTGTCCCGTTTTCCCATCGCGGATAGTGGCGTCATCCCCCTCCCCTCGGCGGGCTACGAGCCCCGCGCCTTCGGTTGGGTCACGGTGGCACTTGAGGACGGAGCACCTCTGACCCTCCTCAATACCCACCTGTCCTACGAGTCTCACGCCCAGCAGAATATCCAGTTCGCCTATATCGCCGACTGGATGGGGAAGCACCTCCCCGAGGATACCCCTGCCGTGCTGACGGGTGACTTCAATACCGAAGACTTCACTGCCTTCGCTCCCGTAAGGGGCCTGGGCTACGCCCTGGTCAATGACTCTTCCCATGAGTTCAAAACCTTCCGCGGAGATCCCGTCGCCATCGACAATATCGTCTACCGCGAGGGGATCATGACCCCCGAAGCCTTCGGCATGACCGACAGCGACGCGTCGGACCATAACCTTCTGTGGTGCCGCTTTACCCTGTCCTGACTTACGAAAAAAGGAATACCCCATCGGGAATCCAACTCCCGATGGGGTATTTCTCTATTCAACGGCTCACTCGCCGTCCTCTTCAAAAAGCTTGAGCTGATCCTGGGCCTCCTTGGCCTGCCTCGACACGGGAGGCTTCAGCCCCAGATGCTCGTAGGCCAGACGAGTCACGCAACGGCCCCTGGGCGTGCGCTGAATGAAGCCCAGCTGCATGAGGTAGGGCTCGTAGACGTCTTCGATGGTAATGGCCTCCTCGCCAATGGTGGCGGCCAGGGTATCCAGCCCCACGGGGCCTCCACCGTAAAAGCTGATGATGGCCTCCATCATGCGGCGATCCACGTTGTCCAGTCCCAGCTCGTCGATCTCCAGACGGTTCAGGGCATACATGGCGACCTCCTCGTCGATCTCCTCCTTACCCTGCACCATGGCAAAGTCACGGACACGCTTGAGCAGGCGGTTAGCGATACGGGGGGTTCCGCGGGAGCGGGAGGCGATCTCCAGGGCGCCGTCCTCGGACACGGGGATCCCCAGAATGGAGGCGCTGCGCTTGACGATCTCAGACAGCTGCTCGGGGGTGTACAGCTCCAGCTTGAGCAGTACTCCGAAGCGGTCACGCAGAGGGGTAGTCAACTGACCCGCGCGGGTGGTGGCGCCGATGAGGGTGAATTTGGGCAGATCAATGCGGATGGAGCGGGCGGAGGGACCCTTGCCGATGATGATGTCCACGGCGTAGTCCTCCATGGCGGGATACAGGATCTCCTCCACCATGCGGGGCATACGGTGGATCTCGTCGATGAACAGCACGTCACCCTGATTCAGGTTGGTGAGCAAGGCTACCAGATCACCCGGCTTTTCAATGGCGGGGCCTGAGGTCACGCGAAGATTCACCCCCATCTCGGCGGCGATGATGCCCGACAGGGTGGTCTTACCCAGACCGGGAGGGCCGTAGAGCAGAACGTGGTCCAGGGAATCTCCGCGCATTCTGGCGGCCTCAATGTAGACCTTCAGATTCTCCTTGGCCTTGTCCTGGCCGATGTACTCCTCCATGCGGCGGGGACGGAGGGTGATCTCTGCCTCATCCCCCGCTTCAAAGGAGGGGGTCACGATGCGGTTCTCGTAGTCGGTGTCACCGCGCTCGTCGGTATACTCAAAATCAAACTCAAAATCCTTCATATCCGTACCTTAACTTTTCATGAGCTTTTTCAGGGCTTCCTTGATGATGTCCTCGATGGACAGAGCCTGTACGTCGATGCTCTTCAGGGCGTTCTGTGCCTCGGCGCGGGTGTAGCCCAGGACCAGCAGGGCGTCCATAGCCTCTGAGAGCTTGCCCCTGGCGGGGGCGCCCGCCGCCTCGTCGCTGTGATCCAGAACCGCCGCCGAGAGATCCTCATCGATGGAGGTCTCCTTCATGAGCTTGTCCCGCAGCTCCAGAATGATGCGGGCGGCGGTCTTGGGGCCAACGCCCGAGGCCTTGGAGATGGTCTTCTTATCCTCGGTGCAGACCGCCAGCGCGAACTTCTCGGGGGTCAGAAGGGACAGAATGGCCATGGCCGCCTTGGGGCCAACGCCTGAAACGGTCAGCAGCAGCTTGAAGGAGGAAAGCTCCCGCTCATTTCCGAAGCCGAACAGCTCGATGCCGTCCTCACGGACCGAGAGGTAGGTGTAGAGGGTCACAGTGGGGTTCTTGTCGCTCCGACGGGGGAGGGAGCGGTAGGTGTTCTCGCTGACCGTCATTCTATAGCCCACCCCTCCCGCGTCCACGACGGCCATGTTCAGGGTAGCGGCGACCAGCTCGCCTTTGATATAGTAATACATAGCATAATCTCCTTAAAAAGGGGTCGTGCCTAAGGAAGAAACGACCCCTGCCTGGATATGGCGCGGTGAATGAAGGCAGCGTCAGCGCTTGCCGTTTTTGTGATTGGTCTTACTGCCGCTGCTCTTCTGCGTCCGGTCGCCCTTGGTGCCGCTGTTCGCGGGAGCTTTATTCTCTCCCTTGGCGGCGGGAGCGGATTTCGTGTCGGCGGTGTCGCGCTTGACGCCGAATCGGTTGGCCTCGGCCAACAGCTCCTCAGGGGTCTTCTCACGGAAGGGCGCGCCCACGTCCCCCTCCTCGATCTCGGCCATATACTCAGCCGAGGCGATCTCGGGGAGCGGCTCTCCGGGGATGACGCCCAGCTTATCCAGGAGCCCCGACTTGCGGAGGAAGGGATAGGCCAGGCAGAGCAGGACGAAGACAGCCAGGGAGAGCAGGGAGACCGTAATGCCCAGGGCCACGGTGGCGGGCATATACTTCATCTCGACGGTATGCTCACCCGCACCCTCCACGTAGAAGGAGATGAGGGAGTTGTTGGCCTCGTACAGCTCCACCTTCTTGCCGTCCACGTAGATGTTCCAGCCCTCGTCGTAGGCGATGGAGGTGAACATGAGCTGACGGTCGGTCTCGGTGGTAACGGTGCCGGTCAGATGGCTGTCGGTGGAGGTCTTGTCGATGACGAACTGGGTCTTGCCCAGACGAGTAAAGGCATCCTTGAAGACCTCCATATCAATATAGTAGATATAGGAGTCCTTGGGGATCACGTAGAGGTTGTTGGAGTCGTTGTCGATCTCTACCTTGAGGAACAGGTCACCGGTGGTGGACTTGCCCAGGGAGACAATGCGGTTGGTCTCGCCGCCGCCGAAGGTGCCCTTGCCGTTGTAGCTGACACTCTCGCCGCCCTTCTTGTCGTTGACGCCCAGCTTGACCTCCCGGAGGTAGCGGTTGGGGTAGAAGAAGTACAGCTCGGTGTCGGCGGGAACCGTGTAGGAGTAGTAGAGGAAGCCGGACTTGGTCTTGTCGTCCACCTTGTAGGAGTTGTGGCCGTCAGCCGTGCCCACGTTGACGTTGACCACCTCGGGCTCGCCGTTCTGGGTGGTGGGCTTGAAGACCTGAACCGTCTCGGTCTCACCCAGCATGACCGTGATCATGGCGTTGAGGCGCTCGTAGGGGTTGTCATAGGTCTCGTAGTCAAAGGACAGCCACCCCTCGGCTACGCCATAGGCGAAGGAGAGCGCGAACTGATTGAAGTAGACGTCGTAATCGCCGTTGGGATCAAAGTCCTCAGGATAGTCGTAGTCCTCGGGGGTGAAGAGAGGCTCCCCGTAGTAGTGGGTGTTGTCGGCGTCGGAGATGAGGTACTTGATGCCCAGGAGGGAATCGTTGACGGGAGTACCGCCCAGGTATCTGGACCAGTGGGAGCGGGAGGCGTAGCCCATGCTTCGGAGGAAGTCGATGGTATCGCGGTTGAGGGTGGAGGTGGAGCAGGAAAGACCCTTGATCTGCAGGGCGAAGTTATCGTTAGTCTTGCGGAAGTAGGTCTTTTCCATGCGGTAGAAGCCGTCGTCGTACTCGTGGATGGTGTCGGTAATGGGACGTACGGTGTCGATCATGTTGTTGTAGCGGGAGTACTTGGAGAAGGTCACGTCCTTGTCCAGCTGGTTCATATCCGAAAGACCCGAGAGGAAGACCTCGACAGTCACCACGAAGACCAGGATCATGGCCACCGACTCCCGTTGCCGGGGCTTTGCCCGTCCCGCCACCGAGATGAGGATGAAATAGACGAAGAGACAGCCGAGAGTCAGCCAGATGGTAGCGAAGGGGCGGATCACCAGCTTTTCGTTCTCCTCCGCCAGGAAATCGGTGAACTTCTGCAGGATCATGACGTAGATCCCGATGGCGGCGACCACACCCATGAGCGCCTTGCGGGAGGTGTACATGACCTGATCGAAGGCACGGTAGGCCAGGGTAATGAGGAAGAAGCACAGCATGAAGCTGTAGCGGTAATTGAGCCAGTTGGGATCCTGGAAGCCGTGCCAGATGAGGTTGATGGAGCTGGTGGCGAAGGAGCCGATGAAGAAGAGGATGAAGAAGGCGGCCGCCACCTTTTCGCGGGTGGAAAACTTCTTGCTGAGGAAGAAGGCGGGGGCCATGATGATGGTCAGTACACCGCAGTACACGAAGGGCAGACCCGGAGGTTTAAGACGAACCGTATCGTAGGAGGAGGGAAGGAACTTGTAGAAGAACTCGAAGAGATCGAACTTCTGAGTGATCTCCCAGTTGGGATTGGAGAACTCGTCCTTACCGAAGGACAGGGAATAGCGGGCCGACAGAATGGCCAGAGCGGCAATGCCCACCGCCAGCAGGGTCCAGACCACGCCGCGCCCCAGGGACTTGATGAAATGGTTCTTTTCTCCGAGGGGGTTGTTCTCGTTGTTACGGTTATGGGCGAAGTAGTAGTAGAAGCAGTACGCCACCGTGAAGATAACCACCATGTAGCCAATGTAGAAGTTGCTGTGGATCGTGATGGCCAGGGTGAAGACGAAGAGACGGAACTTACCGTACTTGACCAGAGACTCAATGCCCATGACCAGAAGGGGCAGCCACAGCACCGCGTCGATCCACATGGAGTTATGCTGCTGTACCACGCAGTAGGAGGTCATGGCGTAAAGGATGGAGAAGGCAATGATGGCCAGTCGGTTGGGCTCTCCGGCAGAGCGGCTGTGGAGGTAGATGCCCATATTCAGACCGCACAGAGCCGCCTTGAGCATGAACAGAAGCAGAAGGGCCTCCAGCATGAATCTCTCAGGGAAGAGGGCCAGCAGCATGGCGAAGGGAGACGCGACGTAGTAGTCGTAAATACCCAGGAACTCGCCGCCCAGGTTTCGTGAGAAGGAGTAGAGCAGATCTGCCTCCCCGCGGAGGATGTCGTGAAGACCCTCGTAGAAGGAGACGTATTGGCCGTTCAGGTCCAGCACCAGCACCGTGCCGTCCCCGAAGGGATAGAGCCCCTTGGCCAGATAAATGAGGTAGAACAGCACCGCGGGGATCAGAGCGGCGAACAGCAGGTAGCCATACCGATCCAGGGTGTCGTTGACAAGGTTTTTGAAGCGGGACAGGAGGTTGAGAAAACCGCCCCGGGAAAGGACCGAAGCCTTTTGGGTTGCGGGAATGGTCTGATTGGAATCCATGAGCGTAGCCTTTCTTGATAAAAAGTAGAACGAGGTCAGTCGGAAGTGGAGATCAGGCAAGGGGAGGAGGCGTTTCCTCCTCGGCGGGAATGAGCTTGCGGATGGCCTTTTCCAGCTTCACCCGATCCAGCACCATATCCCGACCGCAGCCGATACAGACAACGCGGATCTCGCTGCCCACCCGCATGACGCGGAATTTCTTCTCCCCGCAGGGATGTGGCTTCTTCAGCTCCAGGGTGTCTCCCACCCTCATGCGAATGATCTGCACGGCGCGTCCTCCTTTTTGCATATACTTCTATTTATTATAACACAAAGGGGTGGAAAAGTAAACCGTATTTGGCGAAATTTCACCGAATGTTAACGATTCGCCTCCTCAAAAAAAGGAACGCCTCCCCTGCCTCCGTCTTCTTTGCTTTTTTTGAAGTATTTTTCTCAAATCTGTATGGATATTCACCGAAACTATTGACAACCGGCTCCCAAAATAGTATAATATCCACAAGAGAATCCCCATAAGGAGGAAACCGCTATGAAATCATTTCCACGCCCCCTGATCCTGCTTTTGACGACCCTTCTGGTCGTACTGACTCTCGTCCCCGTCCTGCCCGTATCCGCCGCCGCCGACACGGTCTACCTCGGTGACCGCCGGGACCTCTTCCTGGGCCGCGACAGCCTGGACGGCTTCGGCTGGAACACCGCCCATTCGGGCGAGCCCATCACCATCGGAAAGCAGAAATTCAGCAAGGGCCTGGGCTTCCATTGCCTCCCCGATAAGGACGCCTACTGCGAGTTCGATATCTCTTCCCTGGGCATGAAATACTTCGCCGCCTCGGTGGGAGTCCTGAAGGACGCGGGCTACTTCATCGAGTGGGGAAGCATCTCCTTCCACGTCTTTGGTGACGGCAAGCTCCTGGCCTCCACCCCCATGATCTCCTGGAACGAGGAGCCCGTCCTCCTGACCTGCTCGGTGGAGGGGGTCAAGACCCTGCGCCTGGTCCAGAAGAATGAGAACGGCCACGCCTGCGACGCGGGTGTCTGGGGCGATGCCCGCCTCACGACCAAGGAACCCACCCAAAACGACCAAGAGGAGGACGTCCCCGTGCTGAACCCCGATAAGACCGACCTGCCCCAGCCCTCGGAGCTGACCAAGGGCGACTACGCCTTTGCAAGTGACCTGTATTGGCTCACGAACCAGGCCTACAGCGGCGGCTCCGCTATCCGCGACGGCAACTGCGCGGGGGAGTACATCTGGAGCTGTGACCTTAAGCGCTTCCCCAAGGGCATCGGCATCCACGCTGCCTCAGGGAGCTATAACGCCTACGTGGACATCAACGTCGCGAGCCTCGGCTACACCAAGCTCGCCACCTGGTACGGCGTCTGCGAGACCCTCAGCGGCAACGATATCTCCATGGCAACGGTAAAGTTCGCCGTCTTTGGCGACGGAAATAAGCTCTTTGAGAGCGGTACCATGCGCTACAACCAGCCCATGGAATACACCGAGATGGATGTGACGGGGGTCAAGACCCTTCGCCTGGCCGTGGCGGGCGCCCCCTCCATCAGCGGCGCCTGGTGCGTCTGGGGCGGTGCCGTGCTGTCCAAGAGCGGGGACGTGAGCGAGGTGGAGTTCTATCAGGAGCTGAGCTTCGACGTGACCGCCCCCGACACCGAGGCCCCCACCGAGCCCGAGACCACCCCCGAAGCCGAACCCACCACCGA
>JAZNJA010000158.1:0-8219 GCA_045577755.1 Eubacteriales bacterium | reverse complement strand
AATGGCATTCCCCCATCTCCGCCACAAAAGGACCTGAATCGAACATGATTTGTTCGGTTCGGGTTCTTTTTTCTTTTCTTGAGAACCATATTGATGCCCCCGAGTACATTCAAGGAGCCAACGTTCACCAATAGCCAAAAGTAATTAAAGGGGCAAAATTAACAAAAAGTCGCGCAATTTTTCTATGCACATGGGCGCGGATTTTGGTTGACCCCCAAGTATAAAAGTGGTATAATAAATCTGTATCGTTACATCTTGGGCTCAAAAGGAGACAGTCATGAAAAACTTACGGCAAAAGAAGATTTTCGTTGTTCTAATTAGCGTTTTGGTGCTGTGCCTTATAGCGGGTGCCATCACCATGCTGGTGCTCCACCAACGCGAGGAAGTGCTGGAAGAACAACAAAACGAGGCTTTGCAGGAGCTTTACGACAACGAGGGGCGGTATGATCCCCAAAGTATTGTTCTGTCGAATACTACCAAACCGCGGGCGGAGAATCTGGCCAAAGCCTTTGGCGCGGAGCTTCGCATTACCGAGGACGGACGCTTTGCGGCGCTGACTTTGCCCGAGGGTGTCACGGTTATCGACATTTACGAAAATAAGGATTACCGTAAGTATATTGAATATATGTCGCTGGACTATCAGGCCAAGATCAGCGATCTTTTGCCGAGCGACGAGACGGAGGAGGAGGTTTCGGATGAGAGACTGCCCATTCGTCCCCAGTACACCGTAAGCGATACCGACTACAACCGCCAGACCTATCTGGACTACCTCAACATGAGCAATGTCTGGAACAAGACAAAAGGCAAAGGTATCATGGTGGCCGTCATTGACACGGGTATCGACACGGATCACCCTGAGTTCGCGGGTCGTATCAGTGAGTACTCCTACAATGCCACCGAGGATAAGATCGTCAAGGATTACGTACTGTCTGACGGTTCTCTTGATTGGTCTCTGGTAGAGGATGAGCAGGGACACGGTACGGCTGTGGCGGGTGTTATCGCGGCGTCCATGAATGGCAACGGTGTGGTGGGTATCGCGCCCCAGGTAAATATTATCGTCATCAAGGCAGAGTGTAACGAATACGGCGTGTTCGAACGCACGTCGGATTTGGTGTTTGGTCTGTACTACGCCATCGAGCGCGATGTGGCTGTGGTGAATATGTCTTTCGGAACAACCGATCCTACCAATCCCTTTGCCGAGCCGGCACAGCTTGCTTTCGACAGCGACGTGATCTGTGTAGCCGCCGCAGGCAACGATGCATCTGCGGCCTTGACTTATCCCGCCGCCGACGAAAATGTATTTGGTGTGGGTGCTCTGGCCGAGGATAGCTGGGAGTTGGCCGCGTACTCCAATTACGGAGAGAATGTGGATTTCGTAGCTCCCGGTACAGTCTATACCACCCAAATGGGCGGCGGTTACGGCGGTATGGACGGTACCTCCTTCGCGTCTCCCATCACGGCGGGCGTTTTGGCTCTATATCTTTCTCAAAACAAGTATCAAGAATTCAATACCATTGAAGAAATTCTCTACGCCTCCTGCTATGATCTGGGCGACCTTGGGCCCGATTTCTATTATGGCTACGGAGCATTGGACGTGAGCGCCCTCATGCTGGAGGAGCGAGGCAAGGTAACGTTCAACATGATGACCGACGAGCTAGACAACACCGAGCAGGTGTTTATCCGTTCTCATACCCTGCAGAATATGCCTGAGCCCGAGCGTCTCTACGCCATCTTTGACGGCTGGTACTACGATCCTCAATGTACCGACGAATACGTGTGGTACGAAGACGAATTTCATGGTGATCTGACCCTTTACGCCAACTGGGTCAACGAGGATGACGGAATTCCGTTCACCTACGTAGAATTGGATGACGGCACTATTGAGATCCGCTCTTACACGGGTCACCGCAGATATATTACCATTCCCGATTATATTGACGGTAAGGTGGTGTCTTCCATCGGTGAATTTGCCTTTGTGGGTAAAACAAGACTCCGCGAGGTGAAGCTGCCCAAATATCTGAAGCGCATTCGTAATTCCGCTTTCTACGGCTGCTCCAATCTGGTGAGCATGGAGATCCCCGATACTGTGACCGAGATCGGAGAGTATGCTTTCTATGACAATGTAAGACTGTCCACCCTGATCTTCGGTCAGAACAGCCAACTCCAAAGTATCGGTGATTATGCTTTCTCGGGTTGCGCTAAGATGCGTACCTTTACGGTGCCTTCTCAGGTCACGACACTGAATGCAACCGCGTTCTACCGTAACACCTCCATGATGGCTTTTGATGTGCAGAACGGCAATACGGCATTCACCGCCAAGGACGGTGTTTTGTTCAACTACACGGGCAGTACCCTGGTGTGCTATCCTGCGGGCGTGAAGGGAACGTATGTGATCCCCGAAACCGTCAAGACGGTTGGAAGCTATGCGTTCGCCTGTACGAGACTGAGCGGCGTGGAGCTTTCGAATGTGGAGACTTTGGGCGGTTACGCCTTCTTTAGAGGTTCTTTGGAAAGTATTGTGATCCCCGACAGTGTGACTTCCATGGGGGCTTACGTCTTCAGCATGAACGCGTATCTGCGCTCGGCCAAGCTGGGTGAGGGGCTCACGAGTGTTCCTAAGGGAGCGTTCAGCTCTACGGCTCTGACATCCATTGAGATCCCCGCGGGTATACGTTCGATTGGCGGCGATAGTGAGTCTTACGACGGTGCATTTGAATCGACCGGCAGTCTTGCCGAGGTTACATTCGCTCCGAACAGTACGCTTGCCTATATCGGTGGGAGGGCTTTCTATAGTAGCGGCGTGGTGTCTGTGGAAATTCCGGCATCGGTTGTGCTCATTGATTATCTGGCGTTTTGGAATGCTTCGCTTTCTTCTCTCAGCTTTGAAGATGGTAGCGCATTGAATGAGATTGGTAAACAGACCTTTGAGCTCTGTTATCTAACCGTTGTTGATCTGCCCGATCGTTTAGCAAAAATAGGTGATTTCGCTTTCAGCAATACCGGACTTACAACCGTTGACATCCCCGCAAGCGTTACTTCTCTCGGCACGGGTGCCTTTGCGTCTTGCCACAGCCTTGAAAACATCTTTGTGGAAGATGGAAATATGAATTATGTGGACGTAGATGGCGTTGTTTATAATACGGATCAGACGGTTCTGGTGGAATATCCCGCCGGCAATACAAGAACGAGCTATAATGTTCTTGCAGGTGTCACCGATATTGGCGAAGCTGCCTTCTACGGCTCTTGGAATCTGACACGGGTCGGTCTGTCTTCGACGGTGACAACGGTCCGCGAGGAAGCGTTCTACGATTGCGAGCGCGTGACAAAATATGGTATGTCTAGTGTGCTGACCTATATTCAGGCATACGCGTTCTCGAAAAACTACAACCTGCGAACCATGAGTATGCCCGACGGCCTCATGCAGATCAGCAACTACGCCTTTGCGGAGGACTGGAATTTGCGTTCTGTAACCTTCACGGAAAACGCTAAGCTGCCCCGTATCTCCTTCGGTGCCTTTGCTTACTGCGGTCTGACCTCCTTCCGTGTCCCCGCTAACGTGTCCACCATGGCGCAGGGGGCGTTTGAGGGATGCAGCAAGCTGACCTCCTTTACCTTTGCGAAGAACAGTAAGCTTACGAGTATCTCGGCCTATATGTTCGACGGCTGCTCCAACCTGCGTACCATCACCTTTGAAAAGGGAAGTGCGCTGACATCTATTCAGGCGCACGGTCTGGAAGGTATGCGCAAGCTGACGAAGATTGACTTTGCTGACGCCAAACTGACGAATATTGACAACTTCGCCTTCCGTTTCTGCGAGAGTTTAACCCGCTTTGATATTCCCGAGGGTGTGACTTTCCTTGGTCGATATGCCTTCTACTACTGCACCAAACTTGCGGAAGTCACCGTTCCCTCCACCATGGACTTCATCGGTCGTTTTGCCTTCCTCGGTACCAAGGATTTGAACGTCTACTTCGCCGCCGAGACCCTTCCCGAAAGTCTTGCTGAGGACTGGGATCACGGTACTGCCGGCTACTATCTCGGCGTGACCGACGTGGTCAACGATGGCGATTGGACCTACGCCAAGCTGACCAGTGGCGGTATCGCCATCATCAAGTACAACGGTACGGCTACCGAGCTTGATCTGACCACCTTGAAGCTGGGCGGAGATATCGTCAATGTTGGCGGTGGCGCATTCATAGACAGCACCGTGGAGCATATTGTTCTGCCCGAAACCTTGGTGACCATCCAAGCAGAGGCCTTCTATCACTCGGAATTGAAGTCTGTCTCTATCCCCGCAAGCGTGACCTTCATCGGCCGCTCCGCTTTTGCCTATACTCCCATTGAAGCCCTGACCTTTGCCCCCAACGCCCAAATCAAGACCATCGAGCAATCCTCCTTTGAAAAGACCGAAAAGCTCGATAGCGTGGTCATTCCCGCTTCTGTGACCACCATGGGTCGCGCCGTGTTTAAGAACAGCGGTATCACATCTCTTACCTTCTGCGACGGCTTCTCCATGACCGAGATCCCCGAGGAGGCCTTTGCCTATACCCATATTTCCACCGTGACCATCCCCGACAGCGTAACCCTCATCAACCACAACGCCTTCCGTGAGATCAAGAAGCTGAAATCCGTGACTTTCGGTAGCGGTGAAGAGCTGATGATCATGTCCAACGTGTTCTATCAATCGGGTCTGGAAAGTGTTTATCTGCCCGAAAACGTAGGCTACGTGGGCGAATATGCCTTTGTTGGTCTGTCCAATTTGACCGAGTTCACCGTATCCGAAAATAATCCTTACTACAAGGCTGTGGACGGTCTACTCGTTTCCCAAAATGGATGCAAGCTGATTTCCGTGCCTGCGGGACGGACGGGTAGCCTTGCTGTGCCCGAGGGTATTGAGGTCATCGGCTTCGGTGCCTTTGAGGACAGCAAGCTCTCCGAGATCAAGTTCCTTGACAACGCGAACATCCTGTCCTTCGGTTACCGCGCGTTCTACAACGCCGACGGCATCACCGAGATGCACATTCCCGCCAGCGTGGTGGCCATCGACTACTATGCCTTTGCTATGTGCGATAATCTCCAAAAGGTGATCTTTGCCGAGGATAACAACCTCAAGGGCGTTTACGAGGGCGCGTTCTACGGCTGTAAGAACCTCTCCGACATCATGCTCCCCGACAGCATCGTGGAAATCTCGGAATTTGCCTTCTACGGTTGCCGCAATCTGACCGAGATACCCATCAGCGTGACCAGCGAGCTCAAGGGTATTTACGATTACGCCTTCGCCTACGCGGGCTTCAGAGGTGACTATACTACGCCTGAGACGCTGATCGACATCGGCCCGTATGCCTTTATGGGTAACAAGTTTACTTCCGTGACTATTCCCGATACCAACTATTGGGATCTGATCATCGGTATAGGCGCTTTTGAGGATTGCCAAAATCTGACCGAGATCACGGTGCCTTTCATCGGCGCATCCTTTGAGGACGACGAGATCACTTGGTTCGGCTATATCTTCGGCGCGGGTGGATATGAGGCCAACGCCACCTATGTACCCGAGAGCCTGAAAAAAGTAAATATCTCCGAGGAAATTACTTTTGTGGGGGAAGGTGCTTTCAACGGCTTGGCTGGGCTGAAAGAAATGAGCATTCCCCATAGCGTGCAGTTGGTGTATGGTTATGCATTCAATGGAACGATGGCGAGATATGAGCTGACGAATGTAATGACGTTTGTGGTGCATGATTGGAAGGGGACACACTATGGGGTTAACGTCTCTCATGTTGGCAAAGGTATTTCGGGATACTTGCAGTTGTCTAGCAGTGTGACGAGCATCAGCAATTCTGCATTCTCCGGCTGCATCAATCTGACGAGCGTAGATTTTGGAGATAACAGTCAACTCGTAAGCATCGGCATCGATGCGTTTAACGGTTGCACCGGCCTGACGAGCGTAGATCTTGGAGATAACAGTCAACTTACAAGCATAGGCGGTTCTGCGTTCAAAGATTGCAGCAGTCTTACGAGTATAACGATTCTCAACAGCGTGACGAGCATTGGCAGTTTTGCGTTCAACAATTGTAACAGCCTGACGAACGTAGATTTTGGAGATAACAGTCAACTCACGAACATCGGTGGCTACGCATTCTACTGTTGTACTGGCCTGATGAGCTTAGTTTTTGGAGATAACAGTCAACTCACAAATATCGGTCAAGAGGCGTTCTCCTATTGTAGCAGCCTGACGAGCGTAGATTTTGGAGATAACAGTCAACTCACGAGCATCGGTGGCGATAATGCGTTCCGAAGTTGCAGTAGCCTGACGAGCGTAGATTTTGGAGATAACAGTCAACTCACGAGCATTGGCAATTGTGCATTTAGCGATTGCAACAGTCTGACGAGCATCACGATTCCCGACAGTGTGACGAGCATTGGCCGTTTTACGTTCAGCGGTTGTAACGGCTTAACGAGCATCGAAATTCCCAACAGCGTGACCAACATCGGCCCTGGTGCGTTCAGAGGTTGCAGTAGCCTGACGAGCATAGATTTTGGAGATAACAGTCAACTCACGAGCATCGGTGGGGATGCGTTCTACAATTGCAGCAGCCTGATGAGCATCGAGATCCCCGATGGCGTGACGAGTATTGGCGATTATGCGTTTTGGAACTGCTCTAGCCTATATGTGATCCATAACAATAGTAGTTTAACATTGGAAATTGGGAGCTCTGCTTACGGTGGCATTGCTGGCGGTGCCAAACTGATCGTTGATAAAAATGGAAATAAAACATACATGGACGAATCCTCGGGTTTTGAATACGTGGATACGGTTGAAGGCTTCCGTTTTATGAAGGAAAACGGAAAGTATACACTGATTGCATATGTAGGAAAAGAAGATACGGTTACGCTGCCCCAAAATATCAATGGGAATTCGTATGAAATCTACCACATGAGAGGTGTGAAAAATGTCATCATTCCCGCAGGCTTGACAAGTATCGACAAATATGCGTTCTCCGGTTGCAGTAGCCTGACGAGCATTACGATCCCTGACAGTGTAGCGAGCATTGGCAATGACGCATTCAAAGATTGTAACAACCTGACGAGTGTTACCATCGGCAACGGCGTGACGAGCATTGGCAATTCTGCGTTCTCCGGTTGCAGTAGCCTTACGAGTGTAGAATATGGAGATAACAGTCGACTTGCGAACATTGGCAATGCTGCGTTCTTCGGTTGTAGCAACCTGATGAGCATCACAATTTCCGACAACGTGACAAGCATTGGTGCGAATGCATTTGCGGGCTGTACAATGCTGGTACCGACCGTATCCAATGGTAATCTGAATTTTACAATGCGCAACGGTGTGCTTTATGATAAAGATTTATCTCAACTTATATACGTTCCTGCGGCAGTTACAGACCTGTGTATTCCTAAATCGGTAACGGATGTTTCACTACCCGGAAACATAACGATACAGAAGATTACCTTTGAAGAAAACAGTATCATAACCTATATTACACATTCTGCGTTTTCCGGTTGTAGCAGTCTGACGAATATCGAAATACCCGACAGCGTTACGAGTATTGGCCAGTCTGCCTTCGCGGGGTGCAGCAGCCTGATGAGCATCGAAATTCCCACCAGCGTGACTAGCATCGGCTGGTATGCATTCAGTTATTGCAGTAGTTTGGCGAGCATTACAATTCCCGAAGGAGTGACTAGCATCGGTTGGTCTACATTCGAGGGTTGCAGTAGTTTGACAAGCGTTGAGATCCCCGACAGCGTGACGAGAATCGACGGACATGCGTTCTACGGTTGCAGCAGCCTGACGAGCATCAAGATTCCCTACAAGGTGAAACACATCGGTAATAATGCGTTCTACGATTGCAGTAACTTGACGACTGTTAATTTTGATGATAATAGTCAACTCATGAGCATAGGTAATACTGTGTTCGAATATTGTAGCAGTCTGATGAACATCACGATTCCCGACAGTGTGACGAGCATTGGTGATTATGCGTTCAGATGGTGCAATAGCTTGACGACTGTTGATTTTGGTGATAATAGTCACCTTACGAGCATCGGAAAGGAGGTATTCTACCGTTGTAGCAGCCTGACGAGCATCGAGATCCCCGACAGCGTGACGAGCATCGGATATTCTGCGTTCTACAATTGTAGCAGCTTGAAAAGTGTTTATATTTCGAATATAGATGCATGGCTGAGGATTAAATTTTCAGGTGAGA
>JAZNJA010000157.1:0-3980 GCA_045577755.1 Eubacteriales bacterium | reverse complement strand
TGCCATTTTACAAGAGAAACCCTTTCCCGACAAGCGTTTTCCAAAGGCTCCCCCTCTGGGGGAGCTCCCGCGAAGCGGGTGAGAGGGCTAACGAGAAAATTGCCGTGCCCTTCCCGTCAAACAGTTCGATAAACCCAAATTAGCAACACTCCCCAAACAAGGAGATCCCATGCGTATTCTAACCGTTCAGAAAAACGACGCCGGCCAGCGCCTTGACAAGTTCCTCACCAAGGCGGTCAAGGGTCTGCCCCAGTCCCTCATGTATAAGTTCATCCGTACCAAAAAGATCAAGGTCAACCGCGCCCGCTGTGAGCAGAGTCAGATCCTTTGCGAGGGCGACGAGATCCAGCTCTTCATCAAGGATGAATTCTTCGATTCCGCCTCCAAGGACACGGGGGCCTTGTCGTCCATCAAGCCCAAGCTGGACATCGTCCACGAGGACGAGCACATCATGCTCCTCAACAAGCGCCCCGGGGTGCTGGTTCACGACGACGCCGAGGGGGGCGAGAACACCCTCATCATGCACATCCAGGCCTACCTCTGTAGCAAGGGGGAGTACGATCCCGCCGTCGAGCAGTCCTTTGCCCCCGCCCTCTGCAACCGCATCGACCGCAACACGGGAGGCATGGTCATCGCCGCCAAGGACGCCGCCGCCCTGCGGGACATGAATGAGGTCATCCGCGAGGATTGGCTGTCCAAGTTCTACCTCTGCCTCGTCCACGGCCACGTGGAGCGGGAGAAGGCTACCCTGCACGGCTACCTCCGCAAGGACAGCGCCAAGAATATGGTGGAGGTGCGGGACAAGGACTTCCCCGGTGCCAAGGAGATCGTCACCAAGTACCGCGTATTGGGCGAGCGGCGGGAGGGGAAGGATACCGTCTCCCTTCTGGAGGTGGAGCTGGTCACGGGGCGTACCCACCAGATCCGCGCCCACATGGCCCACATCGGCCACCCTCTCGTGGGTGACGGCAAGTACGGCGTTAACCGAGACGATAAACGCTCGGGCTACAAGTTCCAGGCCCTCTACGCCTACCGCCTCCGCTTCGACCTCCCCGAGGACGCGGGCTCCCTCAACTACCTCCGCGGCCGCGAGTTCGTCATTCCCCCCGCCGACATCTGGTTCACCAAGGGCTTTGACCTCAAGGGCAAGGGTGTCCCCAAGTGGGACGCGCCTCCCAGTAAGCAGAGCGGAGGGCAGGACTCATGACCGCACGCCGTCCTATGACCCTGTGGGAGCTTGTGAACAAGTGGAAGTGGCTTATCCTCCCCCTGGGCGGTATCCTCTTTGCCCTGACCGTCATCTTCCCTCAGATCGGTGCCTTTGAGTGGATCACCCTCATCCCCTCCCTTTTGGTGATCCTTACCCTGGCCCCCGATCCCGCGGTGAGGTACCGCCGTCTCTACGGCCTGGGCCTCTGCTTCTTCTGGCCCTTCTACGCCGTGAATTTCCATTGGTTCCTCTATATGTACCCCCTGGACTTTGCGGGGATGTCCCACGCCGCCTCAGCGGTGGTGGTGGGCTTTGCCTGTTTGGGTCTGTCCTTGTTCCAAGCCCTCGGGGCGGCTCTGCTGTTTCCCCTTATGGGGGTAGCGGCACGGGGAAGGTGGCTGTCAAAGCACATCCTGCTCCACCCCATCCTTTTTGCCTGCCTCTGGACCGTGCTGGAGTGGTGGCAGGCTCATAGCGGCTGGTCGGGAGTGCCGTGGGCCAGACTGGCCATCGGACAGGCCGAGACCGTGCTCCACCTTCAATCCGCCGCCATCTTCGGGTCCTATTTCATCACCTTCCTCATTGTTGCGGTGAACGGACTCCTTGCGTACCTGTTCCTGCATCCCCAAAAGCGTGTCCTCTGCGGTGCTCTGGCGGCGGCGTTGTGCTTGGGCAACCTGTGCTTCGGTGCCATCCGCATGGCCGCTTTGAAGGACGAGGGACCCGCCATCCAAGCCGCCGCCATCCAGGGCAACAAGGGCTCGCTGGAGAACTGGGGCAACGGCTCCATGGACGCGGTGCTGAAGATCTACGGCGAGCTTTCCAAGGAGGCCGCTGCCGAGGGCGCTGACCTCATCGTCTGGCCCGAGACCTGCATTCCCGCCAACATCGACCGCCAGGCGTGGGTCTACGAATACGTGACGAATCTGTCCCGCGAATGCGGCGTGCCCATCCTCTGCGGGCTCTTTACCCGTGTGGCCGAGGGAAGCGAGGCCGACTACAACTCCATCGTGGTGGCCCTCCCCGACGGTACCGTCCACGGCACCGTCTACAACAAGCGAAACCCCGTGCCCTTCGGTGAGTTCGTGCCTTTCCGTAACCTGGTCATGACCCTGGTTCCCCCTTTGGCCGAGATCAATACTCTGGCCGAGGACATCCCCGCGGGGGAGGACTCGGTGGTCTTTGATCTGGAGGTGGGGCAGGTGGGCTCCCTCATCTGCTTCGATTCCATCTACGAGCGCAACGCCTTCGACAGCATCGCAAACGGGGCGCAGCTGCTGGCGGTCTCCACCAATGACTCCTGGTTCACCGACTCCCGCGGCGTGTGGATGCACCACGCCCAGTCTCAGCTCCGTGCCATTGAAACGGGACGGTACGTGGTGCGATCGGCCAATACGGGGGTATCCTCCATCATCAATGACCGCGGCGAGGTGCTGGAGAGTCTGGCACCCCTGAAGACGGGCTTTGTTCTGGAGAAGGTTCACCTCTCGGACCGCGTGACGGTCTACAGCGTCATCGGTAACGTCTTCGCCTACGTCTGCGTCGCCCTCTGCGCCGCCGCGATCCTGTATCCCGTCTGTGAGAGAATTGTCAACTCAGTATTAACAAAACGCAAAACCGAACGGAATTAATCTTATTAAGTTTTGTATAAAGTGTGACAAAAATGCAAAAAACCCTTGACAAGAATTCTGTTTTCGGCTATAATATGAACGAACGGACGGAGACCCCGCCCGAAGCATTTTGAAAGGAGACTTTATCATGAAGAAGTCTATTCGCATCCTTGCAGTCGTTCTGGCTCTGATGATGGTCGCCGTTGTGTTCGCATCCTGCGCCAAGACCATTAAGGGCACCTACTCCGCCGAGGTCGACGTTGTCGTTCTGAAGTACACCGCTACCTATGAGTTCAGCGGCAAGAACGTTACCGTTACCAAGGTCGTCAACCCCCTGATCGGTGACTCCAAGACCTACACCATTGAGGGTACCTACGAGATCATCGAGAACGATGACGGCTCCATGGACATCAAGTTCGAGTTCAAGACCGATGATGATCACATCAAGAGCGGCACCTTCGATTTCGAGCAGGGTGAGGACTACATCAAGATCGGTGTTGTTAAGTACAACAAGAAGTAATTTCACTCCACATAAAAGGGGTCGCTTCGGCGGCCCTTTTTTGTGTGGAATATTTCACTTGACAGAAACCGCGGGATGGGGTATAATAGCGGTAGATCATGATGGATTTGTTTGAGGCTTCAAATTGCGGTTTAGCGGTCTGTTGAAAAGTAGGGGCCGGCGCCCACGACGGCCCGTCACCAATCGACCAAAATATGTTGTCGGATCTATGTTTTTTTCGGGGCGTCGAAGGCGCCGCCCCCTACCGATGGTTTTTTAAAACACACCGACAAACCCAAATTTGAAACCCTAACAGAAAGGAGACGCCCATGCCCCAAGCCCCCCGCAACCCCGCCGACCTTCTGCGCCTCGGCCCCGACCCCGCCCTATGCCGTCTCCTCCGCGCCTGTGAGGTGGATGAAGCATATATTTCGGGCGGTGCCTCGGACTATGACAAGCTCCTGGCTCTCGCCGCCGCCCTTCCTCTCTGCGAAGGACACCCCCTGCGGGATGAGGTGAACGCCACCTTGACCCAAGCCACGGGTGTGAACGCCCCCCTCTGCCCCCACACCGCCCGCGCCCATTGGGACGCCTGGGTGGAGATCCACCACTACGGCGGCCACGGGACCGCCACCGAACTCCCCGCTACCTGCCCCCATTG
>JAZNJA010000156.1:0-5273 GCA_045577755.1 Eubacteriales bacterium | reverse complement strand
GATGAGACCCCCGCTCCCGGCACCGACGAGCCCGAGACTCCCGCTCCCGGTACTGACGAGCCCGAGACTCCCGCTCCCGATACCGACGAGCCCGACACTCCCGCTCCCGACACCGACGAGCCCGAGACCCCCGAGCCCGAGACCGAGCCTCCCGTGGATCCCGCTGATCCCGTCTGGATCGTCGGCGCAGAGCAGCTGAACGAGCTGGCCAACGTGGCAGGCGCCAGCAACACCTCCGCCGAGCTGAAGGACGGCTACATCAGCCTGACCGCCAAGGGCGGCGATCCCTGGTTCATGGTCGCCGGCAACCTGGGCGAGATGCCCGAGTACATGGTCATTCGCTACCGCACCAACGCCTCTCAGGGCGGTGAGTTCTTCATCGGTAACGGCACCGGCCCCGTAGGCGGCGAGTCCTTCCTCTTCAACTACAACGCCAACGGCGAGTGGAATCTCCTGATCTTCCACCTGCCCACCGTGGCTTCTTACATGGCTGATCCTACCGTCGGCTACATCCGCTACGACTTCTACACCGGCGGCGCCGATGAGGGCTATCTGGACGTGGAGTACATCGCGTTCTTCAACACCGCTGAGTACGCTCTGGCTTACGACTTCGAGATGCACAAGGCTCCCATGTGGGATGCCGACAAGTCCGTCGTGGCTCACCAGTCCTTCGACCAGTTCTTCTACGGCGACGGCAGTCCGGACGATGCCGCCGGTGCTGATAGCCCCCTGAATCTGTACCACGCCGCCACCAAGCCCGATTGGGACTTCGTGGCTGACATGGTCGGTTCCGAGTACACCTGCCTGACCTACTGGGGCTGGATCGCTACCACGGCTGATACCATCGGTCAGTTCGGTTACCAGGTCGGCATGAACGCGCCCATCTTTGACGACGCCTGGACCCACGCTACCGAGCAGGGTGTTCTGGATGCCGCTGCCGTTATGGGCGGTGTGACCGGCTCCCGTATGAAGATCCGCATTGATACCACTGATTTTGAAGGTGAGACCCCCGTCCGCGTTCTGTACAAGGATGCTGACGGCAACGTGGTCTGCCTGAACGAGGTCACCGTAATGGCTCCCGTGAAGCCCACCCACTACGACAACTACAACGTTCCCCAGGACCTCTGGACCGTTACCGGCCACTGCCCCGGCATCGTCGGTGCTGAGGGCCACGCCAACTCCGGCATGGTGGCCGCAGGAGGCGTTGAGTCCGGTGCTCTGGTCCATCAGGGTGCAGTTTCTCTGGGCGAGATCGACCTGTCCAAGTACTCCAAGGCCGTCATCATGTGGGGCTGCGACAACTCCCCCGTGACCGTCGGTCACTACGAGAACAGCGCCAACAACCGCATCATGCTGGTCAGCGCTGACGTGAACGGCACCGCTCCCGCCGAGGAGACCATCATCGCCGGCGGTACCTACGAGCTGGGCGGCTGGGCTGTCCAGGCCTTCGAGATCGACCTGACCGAGGTTGACTACAACGGTCCCGTCTACGTCTGCATCGATACCCTGCCCGGCACCTTCGCTCTGTTCGCTTCCGTCGAGTTCATCGGCGCGGAGATCGACTACAGCCACCAGCACAGCTACGAGACTGCGGTCACCGCGCCCACCTGCACCGAGGCAGGCTTTACCACCTACACCTGCTCTTGCGGTGATACCTACGTCGCCGACGAGGTGGCCGCTCTGGGTCACGATATGGTGACCGACGCCGCCGTCGACGCTACCTGCACCGAGGCAGGTCTGACCGCCGGTGAGCATTGCTCCCGTTGCGATCATAAGGTCGCCCAGGAGGAGATCCCCGCAAAGGGCCACGCATATGATCAGGGTACCTGCACCGTCTGCGGCGCGGCTGACCCTGACTACGTGGCTCCCGAAGAGCCTGCCGAGGGCAAGTGGCAGGTCGTCACTGAGCTCCAGAACGGCGCTCACGTGCTCATCGGCGCTCCCGCTCACGGTAAGCTTCTCTCCGCTACCAAGACCGGTTTCTACAATATCGGTGTTGACTATTCCGCCGATAACTTCACCAACGTAACCAACGCCGAGATCTTCGTCGTGACGGTCAACGGTGACGGCACCTACACCTTCACCTCCCTGACCGGTGACGTTATCGCTCTGGCTGACAGCTATTCCTCCCTGAACGCAGACGGCGCGAACAAGACCTGGACTCTTGAGGCCAAGGGTGACGGTATCTTCTACGTGAAGAACGTCGGCCGCGGCAACTACCTCGAGTGGTATGCCTCCAAGAACAACTGGAGCACCTACTACAAAGCCAACTCCGATCTTTTCGAGCTCTCCTTCTACGCACAGTCCTCTTCCGAGACCCCTGACGCTCCCCACGAGCATTCCTACAGTTCCGTCGTGACCGCTCCCACCTGCACCGAGGAGGGCTACACCACCTACACCTGTGAGTGCGGCGACACCTACGTGGACAACAAGGTCGCAGCTCTGGGCCATACCTTCGTGGACGGCTCCTGCGCTTGCGGCGCGGCTGACCCCGAGTACGATGCTCACGTCCACAGCTACACCGCCGAGGTGACCGCGCCCACCTGCACCGTCCCCGGCTTCACCACCTACACCTGCGCCTGCGGTGACACCTACACCGCCGACGAGACCGAGGTGGTCCCCCACGTGGACACCGATCTGGACATCACCTGCGACTTCGAGGGCTGCACCAAGCGCATCCTCCCCGCCGCTGATTCCGAGATCTCCCTGTTCACCGCCAACAAGATGATCATCGTCTCCCTCTCCTCCAGCTACTATATGCAGGGCGTCGTCACCGAGGTGACCGATGCCAAGAACGGTGTCTTCGTCATTCGTGACGAGGCCGGCGACACCATCCTGGTCCGTCTGCCCAAGAATGCCGAGGGCGCTTCCCACTCGACCTGGGAGCAGAAGATCGTCGTGGGCGATACCGTCCGCGTGTACGGTCAGCCCAAGCAGAACACCGGCAGCACCTCCGGCCAGAAGGCCAAGGTGGAGGGCGGTATTCTGACCATCGTTGCGTCTCACGACCACGTTTTCTCCGAGCCTACCTGCCTGGATAGCGGCGTTTGCTTCTGCGGCAAGGTCGGTACCCCCGCTCTGGGTCACGGTGACGAGGACACCAACGGTCTCTGCGACCGTTGCAACTGGAACATGAATCTCAAGATTGAGACCGTGGTGACCCGCACCGATGACGGCAGCGCTGTGGTGGACGAGGCCAAGACCTCCTCCGTCTGGACCGGTACCGAGTTCTCGGTCACCGTCAACAAGGGAAGCTCCTCTCAGCTCTACACCACCGCCAAGGATCATATGCGCTTCTACAAGGGCAACGAGCTGGTCATCGCTTCGGTGAACGGCAAGGTCATGAAGACCGTGACCATCGTCACCACCAACGCGACCCAGATGGCCAACATGGAGAAGGCCCTGACCGGTCTTACTTACACCAAAGACGAGGCCAAGTTCACCCTCACCATCGAGTATGGCTCCGCCGAGGCTCTGACCATCGGCAACAGCGTTGCCACCATCCAGTTCAAGGCCTTCGAGATCGTCTACGAATAATTTTCGCTTCCCTTTGGGGCGGCCGCGGTTGCGGCCGCCCCTTTTCTCGCTCGGTACCCCAGGGGAAAACGGGCGCCTGCACAGCTTTTCCGAGGGAGTGCGGAGGATCATCGAAAGCCATTGACATTCCCGTCCCATTGTGGTATAATACCGCTTGGACGCTACATCTTACGCGCGAGGTACACATGAAAGTCAAGAAACTCATCGGCACCAAAGCCTTTTACAAAACCGTCCTGGCCATTACCATCCCCATCATCATCCAGAACGGCATCACCAATTTCGTCAACCTCCTGGACAACGTCATGGTGGGACGGCTGGGCACCGAGCAGCTCTCGGGAGTAGGCATCGCCAACCAGCTCATCTTCGTCTTCACCCTCTGCGTGTTCGGCGGACTGTCGGGGGCGGGCATCTTCACCGCCCAGTTCTTCGGCAAGGGGGATAACGAGGGACTGCGCTACTCCATTCGCTTCAAGCTCTACGCCATCCTGCTCATTCTCGCGGTAGGCGGGGCTATCCTTATCCCCTTCGGTGAGGATCTCATCACCCTATTCCTCACCGAGAACGACACCACCGCCGACGCGGCCATGACCCTGCTCTACGGCCGCGAGTACCTGAAGGTGGCCCTCATCGCCCTGGTTCCCATGGCTCTGACCCAGGTCTACTCCGCCACCCTCCGCGAGACGGGGCAGACCGTGACCCCCATGGTGGCCTCGGTGACGGCGGTCTGCAGCAACGCCCTCTTTAACTGGCTCCTCATTTTCGGTATCGGCCCCTTCCCCGCTCTGGGAGTGGTGGGCGCGGCCTGGGGCACCGTGATCGCCCGCGTGGTGGAGCTGTCCATCGTGGTGATCTGGAGCCACACCCACACCAAAAAGGTGCCCTACTTCAAGGGCCTGTACCGCTCCCCCCGCATCCCTGCGGCTCTGGTGGGACAGATATTCGTCAAGTCCCTGCCCCTCATGCTCAACGAGCTTCTGTGGTCCTCGGGCATGACGGTGCTGAACCAGTGCTACTCTACCCGAGGCCTGGTGGCGGTGGCGGCGGTGAACATCGCCGTGACCATCTCCAACGTCTTCAACATTGTGTATATGTCCATGGGTAGCGCCGTAGCCATCATCGTAGGCAACCAGCTGGGCGCGGGGCAGATCGAGGAGGCCAAGGACACCGACCGCAAGATCATCGCCTTCTCCTGCGTCCTCTGCGCGGGGATCGGGGCGGTCATGGCGGCCATGTCCCCTCTGTTCACCTTGGTCTACAACGTCACCGAGGACGTCAAGGCCCTGGCGGCGGTCATGATCGTGGTCTACGCCGCCCTGATGCCCTTCAGCTCCTTCGCCCACAACTGCTACTTCACCCTCCGCTCTGGCGGGCAGACCTTCATCACCTTCCTCTTCGACTCCGCCTTCGTCTGGGCGGTCAGCGTACCTACGGGGCTGATCCTGTCGCGTTTGACCGATCTGCCCATCATCCCCCTGTTCGTGATCTGTATGAGCCTTGAGCTGTTCAAGTGTATCATCGGGTTCTTTATGCTGAAGTCGGGGAAATGGGCGAAGAGGTTGGTTTGAGGCGGTTGAAAATTGGGGTTTGTCGGTGAATCTGATAACCTCAGAAAGTGGAAACCGTTATGCACGCGTACTCCTTCACCCGCCTGCGGGCGGGAGCTCCCTCCCGGAGGGAGCCTAAAGAGCGCGGGCAAAAACCACTTATCGGGCAAAAAATTTCCGCGGGGTTGGGAA